>NZ_RZOZ02000001.1:0-155118 GCF_003999155.2 Mesorhizobium sp. M1D.F.Ca.ET.231.01.1.1 | reverse complement strand
CTGCGAAAGTTCGGGGGCATCGATACCGAGCAACTGAACTCGTTTCTTGTCATGCCACAGCGTGTCGCCGTCATGAGCAAACCAATGCTCTACTGCCGACACGGGGCCACAGGTGAGCATGAAGGCGAGCGCGATCAAAAAGTGCTTCACCATCGTCTGTCTAAATTAACATGGCGGCCGGGTAGCGGGCCATCATAATATTAGCGACCGCTTGACGAAGCCGGCGCGTCCGCCAGAGGTCCTTTCATGGCGAAGGGCAGCATCAAAGTCGGCGATACGGTTGCGATCACGGCAACGATCCGCAAGCGCGTGATGGAGGACAGGGTAGCAGTTCTGATCCCTTCCTACCACCAGCCGCATTCGATCGTAGACACATCCTGATACATCGCCTCTGGCCCGGCACAGGGCAACATCGAACCTGTCATAAGCCCATTTCTCGGACGCCATTCGAGACTCGACGCGAAATCCTCTCGCTAAACTGAGAACGTCCCAACACGCTGGTTCCTGGTTCGCATGGGCAGGCTTGGCACGGTTTTTGATGCCAGAACTGTAAGCATGCCGGCGCGCAAAGACACTGTTCCATATCGACACCGGCGTGTGTGAGGTTGGGACAATGATGTCGCGTAAGCTTCTGTTCGGCCTGCCTGCGGTGCTGTTGGCTTCGGCCCTTTTGGCGGCTCTTTTGTCGTCCGAGACCGCACGGGGACTTCTGACTGCCTCTCGATTCCGCTCGGTCCTTTGTTCAAGCGGTCCAGTGCTCGAGTCGGCGTCGCGGACTTTGCCCCCATGTCCTCAATCCTTCGCAAGGTCATAGGGGGCGCTCGATGTGGGCTCTGATCACTCGATTGGCATCGGCTTTTCGCGGATTTGTTGCACCGCGTTACCGGCCGGAGCTCTACTATATGCGCGGTCCTGGGCCAGCCTCCGCGCGCCGCATGAGCGCGCTGAGCGTATCCGTGGGTGCCGGCGACGCCGTTCGCCCGCTGGCCTGAGGACGGCTCGCGGTTCTTGAAGACACCGCCGTCGCACTTGCGCGCGAATGCATGCCGGGCGATGCTCGCGCAATTTTCCGGGAGGGACTCATGCGCAATGTCCTGGCATCGGCGCTGCTGCTGGCGGCAGCGCTTTCTTCGACCGCCGCCCGCGCTCTTGATAGTTCCGGCACACCGGTCGTCGTGACGCCGCTGGCATCGAGGACGACGACGGCTTCCGGCCAGCCGATCACGCTGCCGCCGAAGAATGTCGAGGTCCAGGTTTCGGCCTACGAGATCGCGCCGGGCGCGACGCTGCCGGTGCACAAGCACCCCTTCCCGCGCTACGCCTATGTCGAGGCCGGCACGCTCAAGGTCACCAATGTCGAGACCGGCAACAGCAACACCTACAAGACCGGCGATTTCATCGTCGAGACGATCGGGCAATGGCACCAGGCCACCAACATCGGCACGGATGCGGTGAAGCTCCTGGTGATCGACCAGGTCGAGCAAGGCACCAAGAACACGATCCTGAAGCAGTAATCTGCCGGGCAAGCCTGCTTCGCAAGCAAGGCGCCCGCCCCAAAGGCAGGCGCCTGATCATCTGCTCTCAGCCCCAGGCGCCCACCGGCTGCCGGGTCGGCGCGTTGAGGCGATTGAAAGCGTTGATCAGCGCGATCTGGATCACCAGCGCGGCGAGCTGCTTGTCGTCATAGTGGCGAGCGGCCTCGTCCCAGACGTCGTCGGGCACTGCGTCGGAGCGGTCGGCCAATCGCGTCGCGGCTTCCGCCAGCGCAAGCGCGGCCCGTTCGGCACCGGTGAAGTAAGGCGTTTCCCGCCAGGCGGATACGGCGAAGATGCGCTCGTCCTTCTCGCCCGCCTTCTTCAGCTCGCGCGCATGCATGTCGACGCAGGCGCTGCAGGCATTGATCTGGCTGGCGCGCAGGTGGATGAGCTTGCGCGTCACATAGGGCACCTCGGCGGCTTCAGTCGACTTGTCCAGCGCCAGCAGCGCCTGCAGGGCGCCTGGAATGAGCATCACCGGGTTCTTCAATCTGGCTTCCATGGTCTGTCTCCTTTGGTTTCTCGCCGCCGCCGCCGTGCAACAGGCACTCGATCGATAACTATCTGGTTATGAATTATCCATAACTTTCCAGTTATGCGTTGTCAAGCGACGCCGAGAAAAGTCGGAAGGCTTGTCGCCTCGCCTTGCTGGACCGATCGATGCGGCTTTTACGGCAATCACCCCGATGCTAGGGCTGCGCTTGCTCTGCAATATGGATGGATGCCGGTGACCGACGCCCCAAAACCCCTGATCGAGATCTGCGTCGAAGGCATCGATGGGCTGCTTGCCGCGCAAGCCGCAGGCGCCGACCGGGTCGAGCTTTGCGCCAGCCTAGTCGAAGGCGGCATCACGCCCAGCCTCGGCACGGTGCGCGCGGCACTTGAACGCGCGACCATTCCCTTCCATGTCATCGTGCGTCCGCGCGGCGGCGATTTTCTTTACAGCGATGCGGAATATCAATCGATACTCGCCGATGTCGGCGCGCTGCGCGATCTCGGCGTGACGGGCGTCGTCGTGGGCTGCCTGACCGCCGACGGGGCCATCGACGAGGTGCGCATGGGCGAACTGGTTCGCGCCGCCGGCCCCCTCAACGTCACCTGCCACCGCGCCTTCGACATGACGCGCGATCCGGCCGAGGCGCTCGAAGCGCTGATCCGCTGCAAGGTCGGCCGCGTGCTGACCAGCGGCCAGCGCGACACGGCGCTGGAAGGCGCCGACATGCTTGCGCAGATCGTTCGTCAGGCGGGCGAACGCATCGTCATTCTCGGTTGCGGCGGGCTGGCGCCCGGCAACATAGGCGAAGTCCGCAGACGAACCGGACTGCGCGAGATGCATTTTGCAGCGCTTGCCGACGTGCCGAGCGCCATGCGCTACCGCAACCCGCATGTCGGCATGGGCGGCGCCGATCTCGATCGCGAATATCGCAATACCGTTACCGACGAGGCACTGGTGGCGACAACGATCGCGGCCGCGAGGGCGTGATGCCGGAAGAGAGGATGTCGAAGGATCGGCTGCCGATCGAACGCGTCTCGCCCGCCGACGAGGCCGCGATCCTCGTCCTCAACAACCAGCATGCCGCCGAACTGTCCTGGCTGGAGGGGGAGCGGTTGTCGTTTCTGATCGGCCAGGCTTTCTACGCGCGCCGCATCGGCGCGCTCGAAGCCTTCATCATGTGCTTCGACCAGGACGCCCGCTACGACAGCCCGAATTTCCTGTGGTTCCGCGAGCGCTATCCGCGGTTCGTCTATGTCGACCGGGTGGTGGTCGCGGCCGAGGCGCGCGGCCGTGGCCATGCTCGACGCCTCTACGAGGATCTGTTCGAACATGTCCGGCGCGCCGGCCACACGGTCGTCACCTGCGAGGTCAACGCCGATCCGCCGAACCCTGCCTCGGATGCCTTCCACGCCGCGCTCGGCTTCGCCGAAGTCGGCGACGCCGTGATCCACGGCGGCAAGAAGTCGGTGCGTTATTACGCCAAGCCGGTCACCAGCTAGAGCCGTTCCAGCGAAGTACGCAGCGGCGATTCGGTGAAGAGCTGAACCCTCTAGAGACTTTCACGCGCGAACTCGATGCGCCACCGTCCAAAGCCGGGATCGTCCGCGAAGGGGAAATGCTCTTGTCTCACAACGGTGATCCCGGGCCTTGCGAAGATGCCGATCTCGGCTTCGGTCAGCGGCCAGGGAGGACCTGCATTCAGGTCGCCGGTGGGAGACATCGAGGTCGCGACAACGATAAGCCGGCCGCCGGGGGCGAGGAGGCTCACAACCGCGGCGATTGCCTGGGCACGCAACGGGCGCGGCAGAGACTGCACGGTGAGGCACTCGACGACGAGTTCGAAGCGGCCGATCCACCGGGCCGGAAGGGCGAGGAGATCGGCCTCGGCATAGTCGACCCTCGAATTGGGAAAGTGCCGCCGCACGGCAGAGACAGCGGTGGCGGCAACCTCGAAGGCAGTGGTGTCATAGCCGATCGAGGCGATGAATTCCGAGTCGTGACCGGTGCCAAAACCGATGACGACGGCGCGCTTGCCATGGCCATCGCTGCCGGCCGCCCATTCGGCAAGCAATGCATTGGGGGCTGTCCGCTCCCATGGCACCTGCGCCTCGCCGGCTTCCGCCGCGCGATAGAGCGCTTCAAACCAGCCGGTCGGATCGTCATTGGCGAGCGAACGGGCGGCCAATTGACGGGAGACTTCGTCGGGATCAGGCTTGCTCATGCGGCTTCTTGAGGTGCATTGGGGCAAATGGATCAACTAGGGCATTTTGCGGCCAAATCGAATCGAAACAAACCATTCAGAGCGAGTTGCCGATTTCGAAGAAACCCTCCAGGGCCGCGAGAGGCACTGGCACGACAAAACAGTCGCCGCTAATGTAAGCGCCACAGGGGGCGGCCGTCATGCCAAGCAACGTCTTCCGCTTCGACGAGAGCTGGGACATCCCGGAAGGGACGCCGCAGGAAGTGTGGGACGTTCTGTCCGACGCCGAGTTGCTGCCGCTCTGGTGGGGCGACGCCTATAAGGAAGTCGAGCCGCTCGACAGGAAAGGCAAGGGCGTCGTCGGCTCGCGGGCGCGAGCCAGGGCGCGAGGCGCCCTGCCCTACGAGCTGAACTTCATCATCGAGGCCGCCGAGCTGGAGCCGGGCCGTCTGGTGGTGGTGAAGACGTTCGGCGATTTCGATGGCCTGTGGCGGGCCGAACTGTCGCCGTCCGGAACCGGAACGCATGTGAAGCTCACCTGGCAGGTCATCGTGGAGAGGCCGATCCTCAAGCTCCTGGCGCCCCTGCTCAGGCCGGCCTTTGCCTGGAACCATCGCTGGACCACGCCGCGCGGCGAAGCCGGGCTTCGTCGCTATCTCGCCGCGCGGAAGAGCGACAAGGCGGCCTGACCAATGTATGTCGACCAAAAGTGCGCAGCGGTTTTGGGAGAACGACATGCATCAACAAAACCAGGAACCTCACCAGTTCCGGTTGAGCCAGCCACGGGCCGGTTTTTCGACGATGTAATAGCTCGCCAGCGCGCAGGCGAAGACCGCGGCCAGCATCGGGATCGGTGTGACGCCCCGGTCGTAGACGAATTTGTAGAAGGGCTGCTGCCAGAGATAGAGCGAATAGGACCACAGCCCCAACATCACCATCGGCCGCGATGACAGCAATCCGGTCAAATAGCCCCCTGCGAAGTCGAGCGCGTTGACGGCGAGCGCCAGCAAGGGCACACCCAGCAGATAGTGAACAGGCGTCGGCACCGGGTCGAGGAACAGCAAGACCGCGCCCGCGGCCGCACCCAGCGCCACATGCCGGTTTCGGAAGAATGCCGGCAGCCGCCCGTCGGCCTTCAGCAGGCAGATCGCAGCCGAAAGCAGGATCGAGGCGATATGCACGTCGGTGCGCCAATAGCTGGTCTCGTAGTCCATGCCGAGAACCCAGTAAGAGATGGCGCCGTTGGCCATGGCCAGCACCGAGAGTGCCACCAGCAGCCGCACGACATTGCCGCGCCCTGACACCACAACGCTGATCAGCGCCAGAATGACATAAGAGTGCTCCTCGATGGCGAGCGACCAGATATGGTCGAGCGCGCCCGCGCGATTGATGAGAATGCCTGCGTAGTTGTAGGTGAATGTCAGCGCGGTCAGCGCCGCCTTCCATTTGAAGGCGATAAAGGTGCCGGAAAGCCCGATCATGGCGGCAATCACGAACACCAGCAGTGCCGGATAGATGCGCGAGAAGCGGCGCTTGAAGAATTTCTTCAGCGGAAAGCGCTCGATGAACAGGATCTCGCCCATCAGCCGGCCGCTGAGCACGAAGAAGAACTCGACGCCAAGCACGCCGAGATTGATGCCGGGAACCGGAAAGAAGTGGCCGATCAGCACGAGCGCGATAGACAGGCCGCGCCAGCCGTCGAGATAAGCCAGCCTTGTCCGTGCCGCTTTGTCGGCTGTGGTCCGCGGCAGGACACCGGCCGTCGCGGAGATGTCGGTCATGCCCGTCCTTCGCAACTCGAGGCCCGAAGACGCCGATAGCCGCGCCTGGACCCTTTTGTATTCCCGCCGCGTTTATTTTGCAGTGCGGGATAATCTTGTGCAAGTGCGAAGCCGCAAATTCTCAGGCATTTCCTGCCAAGTCGCTGCGAATACAAAAGAAAAGGGGCCGCGACGGCCCCTTCCTTTCAGCCAGGCTGAGAGCGTCAGGCGTTGGCCGCGGCCACCGCGCGCTTCGCCATCACGGTGATCAGATTGGCGCGATAGTCCGCGGAGGCATGCATATCGCTCATCAGGCCCTTTGCCGACACTTTCAGGCCGTCGAGCGCCAAGGCGTTGAAATTCTTCGCCAGCGCGGCCTCGATTTCCTTGGAGCGGAAGACGCCGTCGTCGCCGGCGCCGGTCACCGCTGCCCTCACCCCATCCTTGCCCTTGGTCACGAACACACCGACGATCGCGTAGCGCGAGGCCGGGTTGCGGAACTTTTGGTAGGCCGCCTTGGCGGGCGCGGTGAAGGTCACCGCCGTGATGATCTCGCCGTCCTTCAGCGCCGTTTCGAACAGCCCTTTGAAGAACTTGTCGGCGGCGATCTGGCGCTTGTTGGTGACGATGGTCGCCCCCAGCGCCAGCAGCGCTGCCGGATAGTCGGCCCCCGGATCGTTGTTGGCGATCGAGCCGCCGATCGTGCCCTTGTAGCGTACCGCCGGATCGCCGATCAGCGATGCCATATGCGCAAGCGCCGGGCAGGCCTTCTTCAGCTTCTCGTCGGCGGAGACGTCGTAATGCGTCGTCGCAGCACCGATGGTGACCGCCTTGCCGGACACCTTGACGCCCTGCAGCTCCTTCAGCCGCGACACGTCGACCAGATCCGAAGGTGCGGCGAGCCGCGTCTTCATGGCGGGGATTAGCGTCATGCCGCCGGAGAGGAGCTTGGCATCGCCGCTCTTCAACAGCTTGGCGGCGTCGGCGACCGAGGCGGCGCGATGGTAGTTGACCGAATACATCTTTGCTCCTCCTCAGTGTTTCTTCGCCTGGATCGCCGACCACACGATCGATGGTGATGCCGGCATGGCGATATCGACGACGCCGAGCGCATCGGTGATGGCGTTGATCACCGCCGGCGGCGAGCCGATGGCGCCGGCCTCGCCGCAGCCTTTGACGCCGAGCGGATTGCCGGGACACGGCGTGTTCGAGGTCGAGACCTTGAACGACGGCAGATCGCCGGCACGCGGCATGGTGTAGTCCATGTAGCTTGCCGTCAAAAGCTGACCGTTCGCGTCATAGTGGGCGCCTTCGAGCAGCGCTTGGCCGACACCCTGAGCGATGCCGCCATGCACCTGCCCCTCGACGATCATCGGATTGATGATGTTTCCGAAGTCGTCGGCCGCCACGAACTGGATGATTTCCGTCAGGCCGGTGTCCGGATCGATCTCGACCTCGCAGATGTAGCAGCCGGCCGGGAAGGTGAAGTTGGACGGATCGTAGAAGGCCGTTTCCTTCAGGCCCGGTTCCATGCCGGCCGGCAGGTTGTGGGCGGTGTAGGAGGCAAGCGCCACCTGGAACCAGGGCAGGCTCTTGTCGGTGCCGGCGACCTTGACCTCGCCATTCTCGATGATGATGTCGCCTTCATCCGCCTCGAGCAGATGCGCCGCGATCTTCTTGGCCTTGGCCTCGACCTTGTCGAGTGCCTTGGCGACGGCCGACATGCCGACGGCGCCCGAACGCGAGCCGTAAGTGCCCATGCCCATCTGCACCTTGTCGGTGTCGCCATGGACGATGGAAACAGAGTCGATCGGCACGCCGAAGCGCTGATTGACCAGCTGCGCGAAGGTCGTCTCGTGGCCCTGGCCATGGCTGTGCGAACCCGTCAGCACCTCGATCGTGCCGACGGCATTGACGCGCACCTCCGCCGATTCCCAAAGACCGACGCCGGCGCCGAGCGAACCGACCGCCGCCGACGGCGCGAGGCCGCAAGCCTCGATATAGCAGCTCATGCCGATGCCGCGCAGCTTGCCCTGCTTGGCGGCATCCGCCCGCCGCTTGGTGAAGCCGGCATAGTCGGCGGCCTTCATCGCCGCGTCGAGCGAGGCACTATAGTCGCCCGCATCATAGTTCATGATCACCGGCGTCTGGTGCGGGAAGGACGTGATGAAGTTCTTGCGTCTCAATTCCGCCGGCGATACGCCAAGCTCGCGCGCGGCCGTCTCCATCGTGCGCTCGAGGACATAGGTGGCCTCCGGCCGCCCGGCCCCACGATAGGCGTCGACGGGAGCGGTGTTGGTGTAGACGGTGCGCACATTGGCGTGGATCGCCGGGATGTCGTACTGGCCCGACAGAAGCGTCGCGTAAAGATAGGTCGGCACGCAGGACGAGAACAGCGACATGTAGGCGCCGAGATTGGCAATGGTGTCGACCTTGAGGCCGGTGATCCGGTTGTCCTTGTCGAAGGCCATCTCCACCGTCGAGACATGGTCGCGGCCATGCGCGTCGGCAAGGAAGCTCTCGGTGCGGTCGGCGACCCATTTGACCGGAACACCGGTTTTCTTCGAGGCCCACAGGCAGACGATCTCTTCCGGATAGATGTAGATCTTGGAGCCGAAGCCGCCGCCGACATCAGGCGCGATCACACGCAGCTTGTTTTCCGGCGCGACATTGTAGAAGGCGCTCATCACCAGCCGCGCAAGATGCGGATTCTGCGATGTAGTCCAGCAGGTGTAATGGTCCTCGGCCTTGTCGTAATGGCCAAGCGCTGCCCGCGGCTCCATGGCGTTCGGCACCAGCCGGTTGTTGACGATCGTCATGCGCGTGACATGGGCCGCCGACTTGATCGCGGCGTCGGTTGCCTTGCCGTCGCCGAGCTCCCAGTCGAAGATCAGGTTGTTCTCGGCTTCGGCGTGAACCTGCGGCGCGCCCTTTTCGAGCGCCTTGGTCGCCTCGACCACCGCCTTCAGTTCCTTGTAGGTGATCTCCACCGCTTCCGCCGCGTCACGCGCCTGGCCCTTGGTGTCGGCCACGACGATCACGACGGCATCGCCGACGTAGCGCACCTTGTCGACGGCGAGCGGCGACCACGCGCCCATCTTCATCGGCGTGCCGTCCTTGGAGTGGATCATCCAGCCACAGATGAGGTTGCCGATGCCGTCGGCCTTGAGCTCCTTGCCGGTCAGCACGCCGACGACGCCAGGCATCGCCTGAGCCTTCTTCACATCGATCTTCTTGATCTGCGCATGTGCGTGCGGGCTGCGCACGAACACGGCATGCTTCATGCCGGGAACCACCATGTCGTCGACATAGCGGCCGCCGCCGGTGATGAACCTCTTGTCTTCCTTGCGCGCCACGCGAGCGCCGACACCTTCGATACCCATCAGAAATTCCTCCGGAATGTAGGGGAGTAGGTCAGTAGAGTTAGTAAGGGAGTAGGGATTCAGGCGCCAGGCGGCCTACTCCCTTACTCCCCTATTCCCTTACTCCCCTAAGCCGCCTGCTTCGCCTTGCCCTTGGATCCCTTCGCCATCGCTTGCGACGCGGCGAGGATCGCCTTGACGATGTTGTGGTAGCCGGTGCAGCGGCAGATGTTGCCGTCGAGCTCGGCGCGCACGGTGGCCTCGTCGAGACCTTGGGGGTGGCGGGCGATCAGGTCCGTCGCCGCCATGATCATGCCCGGCGTGCAGAAGCCGCATTGCAGCCCGTGATGCTCCTTGAAGGCCGCCTGCACCGGATGCAGGTCGGCCCCGTTCGCCAGTCCCTCGATGGTGACGATTGTCGACCCCGAGGCCTGGACGGCCAGCATCGTGCAGGATTTCACGGCCCTGCCGTCGACATGCACGACGCAGGCGCCGCATTGCGAGGTATCGCAGCCGACGTGCGTGCCGGTGAGGCCGAGATGTTCCCTCAGGAAATGCACCAGCAGCGTTCGGTCCTCGGCGCTCCCGCTGACCCGTCTGCCATTCACAGTCAACGACACGTCCGACATGCAACCTCCCCTGGGCGTAACCTTGGCCATCACGTTGCCGATGCCGCGCTGATGCATCGGCTGTGCGTTATCCTCATACCGCACAATGGGTAAGAAACAGCGCGGCCGGCGTTCCGCCAATTGTACTTTCGGCCATGGCCAAAGCGCTGTGCGGTACCCATGCCCGGCCCATTGCCAAAACATGTATTGAAGGCAAAGATGCCCTCGACGCACGCGTGCCGAACACGCATAGGGACACGCACGAAAACAGCGTTGGAGGAACGCGGGAGAAGGCAAGCTGACCAGTTCGAGCACGCGCTACGCATGCGGCCTCTCGGCGCTCACCACGGATGAGCCCGATCCAAACGCCTTTGCCCGAGCAATCGCGGCCGAAGCCGCCGCAGTCGACGCCGGCTTCGCGCTGCTCTTCTTCTCCCAAAGCCTTGTCGACGCATCGGCACTGACGCATTCCCTGAAGCTGCAGGCGCCTTCGCTGGCCTATGCCGGCTGCTCGACCGCCGGCGAGATCACCCCGCAAGGGCTTGAGGAAGGCCATGTGCTTGCCCTGCTTTTGCCGTCGGCATCATTTTCGACCGTCAGCACGATGGTCGAAAACCTCTCTTCCTCCGGCATGGACAGGATCACCGGCGAGGTCGCGGCGTTGCGGCGGCTGCTGCGCGGCCGCGCCGACCATAAGCGGGCGAAAAGCGTGTTCGCGCTCTGCTTCATCGACGGGCTTTCCTATGCCGAGGAAGCGGTGACTTCGGCCATCCATTGGGGACTGGACGATATCCCGCTGATCGGCGGCTCCGCCGGCGACGACCTGAAATTCGAAACGACCCGGCTGATCTGCAACGGCAAGGTTGCGTCCGACAGCGCCATCGTCGTGCTGATCGCGACCGAAATCCCGTTCCACGTCTTCAAGACCGACAACTTCATTCCTACCGACGAGAAGCTGGTGGTGACGGAGTCCGATCCCGACCATCGCATCGTGCGCGAATTCAACGCCACCAACGCCGCCGAGGAATACGCCGCTTCCGTCGGCATCATTCCGCAAACGCTGACACCCTTGAGCTTCGCCTCGCACCCCGTGGTGGTGAAGGTGGGCGGCGAATATTACTGCCGCTCGATCCAGCGCATGCATGCCGACGGCTCGCTGTCCTTTTTCTGCGCCATCGACGACGGTGTGGTTCTGTCCATCGCCCAGCCCAAGAACATGGTGGAAGCAACGCGCGCGGCGTTGCAGGATGTCGAGAACAAGCTCGGCGGCATCGACATGATCCTCGGCTTCGACTGCGTGCTGCGCCGGCTCGACGCGCGCAACCGCCAGGTCTTCCGCGACATTTCCGAGCTTTATCGCACCAACAACGTCATCGGCTTCGGCACCTATGGCGAGCAGTATCGCTCGATGCATCTCAACCAGACTTTTACCGGCATCGCCTTCGGCGAGTGCCAGGCGGCTGAGTGACGGCTGCCATGCCGCTCCGCGACATAGACGACCTCGAAAAGCTGAAGAAGATCAACGCCGCGCTCGTCAGCCGCGTCGAGCGCTCGATGGACCAGCAGGGCAATGCCTTCTCGCTGTTCCAGACCGCGATCTCGCTGGAAAACCGGGTGCGCACCCGCACCGAGGAACTGCACGCGACGCTGCGCCGGCTCGAGCGGTCGAACATCGATCTCGTCGCCGCCAAGGAAACGGCGGAACTGGCCAATCTTTCCAAGACAAGGTTCCTCGCCGCCGCCAGCCACGACGTGCTGCAGCCGCTCAACGCCGCGCATCTGTCGGTCTCCGCTCTTGCGGAAGTCCAGACCAGCGAGGAGGGCAAAAAGCTCGTCCGTCAGGTCGAGCGCTCGCTGGAGACGATGGAAGACCTGCTGCGCACCCTGCTCGACATCTCCAAGCTCGACGCCGGCGTGGTGCAGCCGGAGATCGGCGACGTCAGCCTGGAGACGCTTTTTTCCTCGCTCCGCTCGGACTTCCTGCCCGAGGCGGAAAAGAAGGGCCTCTCGCTGAAATTCCGGCCGGTCAATGTCATCGTGCGCTCCGACCGCACCCTGCTGCGCCGCATCCTGCAGAACATCCTCTCCAACGCGCTGCGCTACACCCGCTCCGGCGGCGTGCTGGTCGGCACCAGGCATCGCGGCGACACCATCCGCATCGACGTCGCCGACACCGGCTGCGGTATCCCCGACGACCAGCGCGAGGCGGTGTTCGAGGAATTCCATCGCGGCATCTCCACGCTCGCCGATGGCGGATTGGCGGGAGGGCTGGGCCTGGGCCTCGCCATCGTCCGCCGCATGGCGGCTGCCCTCGGACACCCAGTCACTTTTTCCTCAAAAGTAGGACGCGGCACCATCTTCCACATCGACGTGCCGGTCGGCATGAGCGCCGCGGCTGAGCCGGCGGCGGGCAACGCCGATATGGAAAGGCCGCGCGGCTATGGCCTGTTCGGCACCAAGGTGCTGCTGGTCGAGAACGACGCCGACGTGCTCTCCGCGATGACCTCGCTGCTCGAGCGCTGGCAATGCCTGGTGCGCGCCGCCACCTCGACCGACGACGCGCTTGACCTGGTCGGCGACACTGCCTGGGTGCCCGACATCATCATCGCCGACCAGCACCTGGACGGCGGCGACCTCGGCACAGCAACCATCGCCGAAGTGCGCGACTATCTCGGTCGCCCGGTGCCGGCGCTGATCGTTACGGCAGACGGCTCTGAGCTCGTCGCCAAGGCCGCCCGCGCCGCCGGCATCGAACTGATGCGCAAGCCGCTGAAGCCCGCGCAGCTGCGCGCCCTGCTGGCACATTTGCTGGCTTAGAGACAAGCGATGCGCCTTCTTGATTTTCTTGGAAAGCCAGCATCGCACCTTTTGACATCAGACCCATTTAAGCGTTGGGATTTTGAACGATCAGTCGATGACGACCTTCCAGAGCAAACAGTAAACTTTGAAGCCGGCCGCCAGGGATTTTCATTCACCTGCGACAGCGATGAAACGATAAATACTATATTTATAGAATCTGACGATTTTGACAAATCGCTCATTGAAATTTCCTTTTCAACAAGACGTTGGGAGGTGCAAAACATCCTTGGCCTGCCTTCAAAGAGTGGCAAGCCCCATACCGACCCCATTCTAGGTGAATACGGTCCCTGGGATCGATATGACGAAGAGCGCTATTCGATTCATATCGAATATCAGCCCTACGCGGATAGGATACGAAGGATAACACTTATGCGCACCGACGTGGTGCCAGGCACGTTCAAGCGATCAAACTAAACGGATCCACGCTGCATCAAAACCCCTGATCGCGAAACAGCTCCGTATTGTCCAGCTTCGACACCTCGATCACGGCCTGGGTGCGGCTGTAGACATTGAGCTTGCGCAAAATCTCCGAGACATGCGCCTTGACCGTAGTCTCGCCCACCTGCAGCTCATAGGCGATCTGCTTGTTGAGCATACCCTGGCGCAGCATTTGCAAAACCCTCAGTTGCTGCGGCGTCAGCGTCGCCAGCCGCTGCACCATGTCGGCGCGGTCGGTGCTGTCGGGGTCCGCCGGCTGTCCGCCATAGTTTTCCGGCACATAGACCGCGCCGTCCATCACCGAGCGAATGGCGGCGGCGAGATCGCTTTTCCTTGCCGATTTCGGGATGAAACCCGCGGCGCCGTAGGAAAGCGCCTCGGAGATGATCTTGGGTTCCTCATAGCCCGAAACGATCACCACCGGCAGGCGCGGATAACGGGTCCTGAGCTGCAGCAGCCCTTCGAAGCCGTGCACGTCGGGCATGCTCAAGTCGAGCAGCGCCAGGTCGAATGGCTTTGCGTCGGCGAGAAGCTCGATCGCTTCGGCGATCGAGCGCGCCTCGACCGTGTCGACATCCGGATAGGCCATCTGCACGGCACTGTGCAGCGCCTCGCGAAACAGCGGATGGTCGTCAATGATCAGGAAGCGGGCGCGCTCGTTGACGGCGGTCATTGCATAAGTTCGGGCATTGGTTCGGTTTTTGTCGGGCACAGGATAGTCCCGTGACCATGGTCAGCTTATTGGCAAATAGTATATCGCCCAATGGTACAGGGCCCTATTGGTACAGGGTATTGTCGTTGAAACGACAGGGCCAACCCGTTTGCGGCTATGGAGCCTTGCCCGACCGTCGAAATCGGCCGAATGTGCGGACGATTCATGCCAGACAAGAGACAGCCCATGCCAGACTTCGTCCTTCCGCCGCCCGCGATCGCTTCGGTCGCCGTCGCCGGTTCGACGGAGCGCTTTGCCGTGCGCCGCATTTTCTGCGTCGGCCGTAACTACGCGGCGCATGCGCGCGAACTCGGCAATGACGAGCGCGACCCGCCCTTCTTCTTCACCAAGCCGGCCGACGCCGTCGTCGACAGCGGCGTGGAGATCCCCTACCCGCCTTTGACCGCCAACCTCCACCACGAGATCGAGCTGGTCGTCGCGATCGGCACGGCCGGTTTCCGCATTCCCCGCACCGAGGCGCTCACCCATGTCTGGGGCTATGGCGTCGGCGTCGACTTGACCCGCCGCGACCTGCAGGACCAGGCCAAGAAAGCGGCCCGCCCCTGGGACTGGTCCAAGGCATTCGACCAGTCCGCGCCTTGCAGCCCTCTGCTCCCGGTCGCGAAGTCAGGTCATCCCGAAAAAGGCCGCATCTGGCTCGCGGTCAATGGCGAAACCAGGCAGGATGGCGATCTCGCCGAGCTGATCTGGCCGGTTGCCGATGTCGTCTCGATCTGCAGCGAGGCGGTCGAGCTTCAGCCTGGCGACCTGATCTTCACCGGCACGCCGGCCGGCGTCGGTGCGGTCCAGCCGGGCGACAGGATCACCGGCGGCGTCGACGGCATCGGCGCGATCGAGGTGACGATCGGCCAGCCGAGGCCCTGATCCGATGAGCAACCTCGTCCTTCACAACTACTACCGCTCCTCCACCTCCTACCGGGTGCGGATCGCGCTGGAGATGAAGGGGCTGAGCTACACCTATGTGCCGCATCATTTGCGCCACGGCGAGCATCTCGAGCCCGCCTATCTCGCGGTCAACCCGCAAGGCTTGGTGCCGGCGCTGGTGCTCGACGACGGCACGCTGCTGACGCAGTCGCTGGCGATCATCGAATATCTCGACGAGATCGCGCCCGAGCCGCCGCTGCTGCCCAAAGATGCGCTGGGCCGCGCCCGCGTCAGGATGCTGGCGCAGATGATCGCCTGTGACATCCACCCGGTGAACAATCTGCGCGTGCTCACCTCGCTGCGCAACGTGTTCGGCGCCGGCGACGAGGATGTCGTCAACTGGTTCCGGCACTGGGTGAACGAAGGTTTTCAGCCGCTTGAAAAGATTCTGGCCTCGTCGCCTGAGACCGGCACCTTCTGCCATGGCGATGCGCCCGGGCTGGCTGACATCTGTCTCGCCGCCCAGGTCACCAACAACGCGCGCTTCGGCGTCGACATGGCGCCCTATCCGGTGATCTCGCGCATCCACGCCGCCTGCATGGCGCTGCCGGCCTTCCAGAAGGCCGCGCCCCAGAACCAGATCGATGCCGAATAACAAGGACCTTCCATGAAAGCTGTCGTCTTCGAAAAATTCGGTGAAACGCCGACGATCCAGACCGTGCCCGACCCGAAGCCGGCTGCGGACGGCGTTGTCATCAAGGTCGAGGCGACGGGACTGTGCCGCAGCGACTGGCATGGCTGGATGGGCCATGACGACGGCATCACCCTGCCGCATGTCCCGGGACACGAGCTGGCGGGCGTCGTCGTCGCCGCCGGCAAGCAGGTCAGCCGCTGGAAGGCCGGCGACCGCGTCACCGTTCCGTTTGCTGTCGGCTGCGGCCGCTGCTTTGAGTGCAACTCCGGCAACCATCAGGTCTGCGAGCACCAGACCCAGCCGGGCTTCACCGGCTGGGGCTCGTTCGCCGAATATGTCGGCATCGAGCATGCCGACACCAATCTCGTGCGCTTGCCGGATGAGATGGAGTTCGCCACAGCCGCCAGCCTCGGCTGTCGCTTCGTCACCTCCTTTCGCGCCATCGTCGACCAGGGCCGGGTGACGCCCGGCGAATGGGTGGCGGTGCATGGTTGCGGCGGCGTCGGCCTGTCGGCGATCATGATCGCCAGCGCCATGGGCGCCAATGTCATTGCCATCGACCTGACGGACGAGAAGTTGGAGTTCGCCAGGAAGATCGGCGCCGTAGCGACGATCAACGCCTCGACCACGCCGAATGTGGTCAAGGCTGTCAAGCAGATCACCAACGGCGGCGCACATATGTCGATGGACGCGCTCGGCCACCCGACGACATGCTTTAACTCGATCGCCAATCTGCGACGGCGCGGCCGCCACGTTCAGGTCGGACTGATGCTCGCCGAGCACGCCCGTCCGCAGGTGCCGATGGACAAGGTGATCGCCTTCGAGCTTGAAATCCTCGGCAGCCACGGCATGCAGGCCTACCGCTATTCCGCGATGATGGAGATGATCCGCACCGGCAAGCTGAAGCCCGAGTTATTGGTCGGCAAGAAGATCAGCCTCGAGGAAGCGCCCGCGGCCTTGATGGCGATGGGCGGATTCGAGGGGATCGGCATCGGGGTCGTCACCAAATTCCAGTAGGAGCCTTACTGCGCAAACTTCTTCGCGCCGAACACGCATGCCACGACGCCCAGAGTAACGACCACCATCAGCGAGCTGACTTGCTCGTGCAGCAGCGTCGCCGCCAGCGCCAGGCCGAAGAAGGGCTGCAGAAGCTGCAGCTGTCCGACGGCGGCGATGCCGCCTTGGGCCAGGCCGCGGTACCAGAATACGAAGCCGATCAGCATGCTGAACAGCGAGACATAGGCGAGGCCGATCCACGCGCCCGAACCGATGGCCGCGAAGGATGGCGGCAGCGTCGCGAAGCTCAACGCCAGCATCACCGGCAGCGACAGCGCCAAGGCCCAGCAGATCACTTGCCAGCCGCCGAGCTTGCGCGACAGCTTAGCCCCTTCTGCGTAACCAAGCCCGCAGACGATGATGGCGCCGAGCATCAGGCCGTCGCCGACTGGCGATGCGGTCACGCCTTGCGCCAGGGCAAAGCCGGCGACCAAGGCGCTTCCCAGGCACGAGAACAGCCAGAAGGCCGGGCGCGGACGGTCGCCGCCGCGCAGCACACCGAAGATCGCGGTTGCTAGCGGCAGCAGGCCCACGAAAATGATCGAATGCGCCGAGGTGACATGCTTCAGCGCCAGCGCCGTCAGCAGCGGAAAGCCGACCACAACACCCAGCGCGACGACGACGAGCGAGACCAGATCTCCTCGCTCCGGACGCTTCTCGCGGAACAAAAGCAGCATCGCGATCCCGAGCAGGCCGGCGATTGCCGCCCGGGCCGACGTCAGGAAGGTCGGGTCGAAATCCATCACCGCCACGCGCGTCGCCGGCAGCGACCCGCTGAAGATCAGCACGCCGATGAAGCCACTGAGCCAGCCGTCAAAACTCTTGTCCATCATCCGCTCCGTTTGCATTTCCGTACCGGCGCGGGGCATGGTCTTGCCAGAGACAATGGGGTACAATTATACAAAACTGTAATGGTCTGCAGAGAAGTACAGATGGACACGCCGGACCCGACTCTTGGCGGAACGCTTGTCGAAACGGTGATGGCGGCTATACGGCAGCGGATCGCCGCGCGAATCCTGACGCCGGGCGCGCGCCTGCCGTCGATCCGCGCCTTCGCCGGCGCGATGCAAGTATCGAAATCGACCGTCGTGGAAGCCTATGAGCGGCTTGCGGCGGAAGGCGCGATCCGCTCGCGGCCGGGTTCGGGCTTCTACGCAGCCGGCCCGCTGGCGCCGCTGTCCCTGGCCGAGATCGGCCCGCGGCTCGATCGCGCCGTCGATCCGCTCTGGGTCTCGCGGCAATCACTGGAGGCAACCGACGATATCCTGAAGCCGGGCTGCGGCTGGCTGCCGGCCTCCTGGATGCCGCAGGCCGCCTTGCGCCGGGCATTGCGCGGAGCCGCTAGAGCCGATGACGCGACGCTTGCCGACTACGGCACGCCGCTTGGCCTGCCGGCGCTGCGGCAGTTGCTTGCCCGCCGCCTTGCGGCGCATGGCGTCGAGGCTTCGGCCGACCAGATCATGCTCACCGAATCCGGCACGCAGGCGATCGACCTGTTATGCCGTTTCCTTCTCGAGCCTGGCGATACGGTGCTGGTCGACGATCCCTGCTACTTCAATTTCCACGCGCTGCTTCGCGCCCATCGGGCGAAGGTCGTCGGCGTCCCCATGACGCCGGCCGGACCCGATATCGACCTGTTCGCGCAGGCGCTCGCCGAGCATCGACCGCGCCTCTACATCACCAATTCGGCGCTCCACAACCCGACTGGCGCGGTGCTGTCGCCGGTCGTTGCGCACCGGCTGCTGAAGCTCGCCGACCAATCGGACCTCGCCGTCATCGAGGACGATATCTTCGCCGATTTCGAGCACGCGCCGGCGCCGCGGCTTGCGGCCTTCGACGGCCTCGGCCGAGTCGTCCAGATCGGCTCCTTCTCCAAGACGCTGTCGGCTTCGGTGCGCTGCGGCTTCATCGCCGCGCCCCGCGACCGGATGGAAGGGCTGACCGACCTCAAGATCGCCACCTCTTTCGGCGGCGGGCGGCTCTCCTCGGAACTGGTGCTGACCCTTCTGAAGGACGGCAGCTACCGCAAGCATGTCGAGCAGTTGCGCGCTCGCCTGTCGCGCGCCATGGCCGAGACCGCCGGCAGGTTGAAAGGGATGGGCATCATGCCCTGGATCGACCAGCCGGCCGGCATGTTCCTGTGGTGCCGCCTGCCCGACGGCATCGACGCCGCCGATGTCGCCCGCAATGCGTTGGCGGAAAATGTCGTGCTGGCGCCCGGCAATGCCTTCAGCCTGTCGCACAGCGCCGGCCGCTTCATGCGCTTCAACGTCGCCCAATGCGGGGATAAGCGAATCTTCAGGGTGCTCGAAAAAGCGATGGCAAAGTGAGGGAGCGCGGCCTGCGGCTCAGGTTGCTGCCCGCTTGCGGCGCTCGTACATCATCACCAGCGTCTCGGCGGTCAGCGCCGGCTTCTGCTCGCCTTCGATCTCGACGGTGTTCGCAGCCTTCATCAGGTACTGCCCCGGGCCGCGATCCTCCATGGAGAGCAGCGTCGTGCGCAGCCTGATGCGCGCGCCGGACTTCACCGGCGCCAGGAAACGCACCTTGTCGAAGCCGTAGTTGAAGGCGGCCTGCGTGTTCTCCGGCACGATGCCCATCTCCAGCGCCAGCGCGCCGATGATCGACAGCGTCAGATAGCCATGCGCGATCGTGGTGCGGAACGGGCTCTGCCGTTTCGCACGCTCGGGATCGACATGGATCCATTGATGGTCGCCAGTGCACTCGGCGAACTGGTCGATGCGCTGCTGGTCGACCGTGGTCCAATCCGACACGCCGATCTCCTGGCCTGCCATTGTCCGCAACTGTTCGAAGGTCGGCGGAGTCCTCGGCCGATTTTCCGTCATTCCTGCTTTCCCAGTGGCTTCTGCCAGTCTCCCGACCATGAACCGGCGGCTCCTGTCAATTCGCGGAGGCGCGATTTCGCTCTTGGAGTTGACGGTTTCGCCGCAAGCTGGGAACTCGAGACCACGCGCCGCTGGTTCACTTCTCGTCGTAGCCCGCCCGGATTTCCGCCATCGCATCCTTGATCCTGTCGCGCAGGATCTCGATCGATTCGGTGCCGGATTTGCGGACCAGGTCGGCGACCTCGCCGGCATTCTTCAGCGTCGCCTCGAAGGATTTCCTGGCGAAATCCATCTGCCTTGTCATCAACTCCTGCGGATTGCCTGGGACCTGGTAGTTCCGCGCCATCCGGGTGATTTCGCCGAGCGCCTCCTGCACCATTTCGTGCTGCCTCGACAGAATGGACGACGCGCCGGCGGCGCTTGCCCTCGCCGACTTCTCCAGGGCCTCGAGATTCTTGCGATGATGATCGAGGATCGCCTGCACATCGACCGTCGGCAGCTTCAGGTCGCGGCCGAACCTGCTGAAGATGTCCAGGAAAGAATCGGATTCCGGTTGTCTTGCCATCTCATCGCCTCCCGATCTGCCGCTTTTGCGGCGCCCGTTAGGGAGAATAGTGCGCGCCCGGTCCGCGTCAATTGAGGAGAAACAGCCGCTCGGCCGTATAGAGCACCAAACCGGCCAGGCCGCCGATCACCATGCCGTTGAAGCGGATATATTGCAGGTCCTTGCCGATGTTCGCCTCAATCAGCCGCGTCAGTTGGCCCAGGTCCCAGCGCTTGACCTGGTCGGCGATGAATTTCGACACGCCGCTCTTCTGGTTCTCGACGAACGAGGCGAGCGCGACGACAAAACCCTGGTTCATGTCGGCTCTGATCTGCGCATCGTCGGCCAGATGCCGGCCGACCTCGACGAACATGTTGGCGAGATGCTTGCGGATCATCGAGTTGGGCGCATTGGCGTCCTGCTCGATGAACAGGCGCATGCTTGCCCAGGTATCGCCGGCCAGCGCCCTGACTTCCGGGCGGCTCAGGAAATCGCGCTTCAGCTTCTCGGCACGCCTTGCATATTGCCTGGATGTCCTGAGCCGCTCGATGAAACCGAGCGCGAAATGGTCGAATTCGGCGCGCATGGGATGGTTGGGATCGGTCCGCACCTCCTCGAGCAGCGATCCGGCGGAAGCGACGATCTTCTTCAGGAGATAGGCGTCGGCGCGAAACAGGTTGAAGAGCGACGGCAGTTCCTCGCGGATCTTCTCGCGCATCGTCGCCAGCGCCTTCTCGTCGTTGAGAAAACGCCCGACCACCCTGGCGAACTCGTCGAACAGTTTTTGATGACGGCGATCGTCGGTGAGCGCCGACAGAAGCTCGGCCGCTAAAGGCGCCAGTGGCACTTTCTCGATCTGCTCCAGCATGCGACTGGTGACGAAGTCGCGCAGCCCGGACTGCTCCACGGCGGTGAGGGTCTGAGGCACCAGCCGGGCGACGAATCGCGACAGCCCGGCGGCGCGTTCTGCATCGACCAGCCAGTCGGCGACCAAAGCCGCAAAGTCGACCTCGGCGAGCTTTTCGCGCACCGGCTCCGGCGCGAGGAAATTGGCCTCGATGAAGCGGCCGAGATTGTCGGCGATGCGGTGCTGGTTCTCCGGGATGATGGCGGTGTGCGGGATCGGCAGGCCGAGCGGCCGCCTGAATAGGGCAACGACCGCATACCAGTCGGCGAGCCCGCCGATGGTCGCTGCCTCGGCGAACGCGGCGACGAAGCCGAGCCATGGATGGCTGCCCTCGAAGGATTTGGCGAGCGCGAAGACAAGGATGCACAGGCCAAGCGCCGCGGCGGCGGTGAACTTGGTCCGCCGCAATGCCGAAAGCTTTGCCTGCGCATCGGCGTCGAATCGAACCGGCGTGAGGGCCGGAGCTGACTGTGACATGGAAAGGCCGTTTCCTGTTTGCACCCGCATCTATCTAGGACTTGCGCATGCGAAACGCTCGCCCAAAGCGTGTGGGACATATCGGGTCGCCGATACGCGCCAGCATGCACAAAAAGTTGACACGATTATTCAGCTATGTGGCGGTGCAGTCTGGAATTGTTCCAAACTATGGGCCATATTCGGCCTAAGCTAATGTTTTCGCGAGGACTACCATGCGGCTCACGCGCCAGACCAACTATGCGATGCGCATCCTGATGTATTGTGCCGCGAACACCGACAGGCTGAGCCGAATCCCGGAGATCGCCGCCGCCTATTCCGTGTCGGAGCTGTTCCTGTTCAAGATCCTGCAGCCGCTGGTCGAGGCCGGCCTGGTCGAGACGGTGCGCGGCAGGAATGGTGGCGTCAGGCTCGGGCGCCCGGCCGAGCAGATCAGCCTGTTCGATGTCGTGCGTGTCACTGAAGAGAGCTTCGCCATGGCCGAATGCTTCGAGAACGACGCCGCCGAATGCCCGCTGGTCGACAGCTGCGCCTTGAATTCGGCGCTGCGCGAAGCGCTCAACGCCTTCTTTGCCGTGCTGTCCCGCTACACGATCGCCGACCTCGTCGCCGCGCGCCCGAGCGTGCGCCACCTGCTCGGCATCGACCTCCTGGAGCAGCGCGCTCCCGCCGCATGACCTAGGCCGCCGATTGCGGCAGCACGAACGGCATATTCGCGGCCGGCAGCGCACCGACCTTGAGGCGGCAGTCGAACACTTTTTCAATCAGCTCGTCGTTGAGCACGTCCGTTGGCGAGCCGGTGGCCGCCAGTTGGCCGCCATGCAGCGCGAAAATGCGGTCGGCATACATGGCTGTCAGGTTGAGGTCGTGCAGGATCGCCACCACCCCGCCGCCGCGCCGGGCGAAGTCGCGGGCGATGTTCATGATGATGAGCTGGTGCTTGACGTCGAGGCTGGAGACCGGCTCGTCGAGGAACAGATAACGCGGCCTGCCCTCAAGCACCGGTGCCCAGACCTGACAGAGCACGCGGGCAAGCTGCACGCGCTGCTGCTCGCCGCCGGAAAGCTCCTGGTAGAAACGTCCGGCAGAACCCTCGAGATCGACGCGCGCCAGCGCCCGCTCGGGCAGGCGCGCATCTTCGCCGGGCAGCACCCCGGAACGGCCGCCGATCAGGCCGAGGCGCACGATCTCGCGCACGGTAAAGGGAAAGGAAAGCGAGGTGGATTGGGGCAGCACCGCGCGCAGCGTCGCGGCCTCCACGGGCTTCATGGCGGACAGATCGCGGCCGTTGAGATCGACCGTGCCGGTATAGGAAAGCTCGCCCGTCAGCGCCTTGAGCAGCGTCGTCTTGCCCGAACCGTTCGGCCCGACGATTGCCGTCACTTCGCCCGGCCGCGCCGCGAAGTCGACATGCGAGACGATGCGCTTGCCGCCGATCGTCACCGAGATGTCGCTTGCTTCGATCATCGGCGGCTCACAAATCGACGATGCCGCGCTTGCGCAGCAGGATCCACAGGAAGAACGGCGCGCCGGCCACTGCCGTGACGATGCCGATCGGCAGTTCGGCCGGAGCGACGACGGTGCGGGCGACCGCGTCGGTGAGCAGAAGCAGCGAGGCGCCGAGCAGGGCCGAAGCCGGCAGCAGGTAACGATTGTCCGGACCGATCGCGAGGCGCAGGAGATGCGGCACGACGATGCCGATAAAGCCGATGCCGCCGCTGACCGCGACCGACGCGCCGACCGCCGCCGACACTCCGACGATGGCAGTGTATTTCAGCCGCTGCACCGGAATGCCGAGATGGCCGGCGGTCGCCTCGCCGAGCGCCAGCGCGTTGAGGCCACGCGACAGGAATGGCATCGCGGCCAGCGCCAGCACGATCACCGGGCCGACGGTGCCGATCTTCGGCCATGTCGCGCCGGCGAGCGAGCCGAGTTGCCAGAAGGTCAGGTCGCGCAATTGCCTATCGTCGGCCATGAAGATCAGGATGCCGGTGAGTGCCATCGCAAGGGCGCCGATCGCGAGACCGGCGAGCAGCATCGTGGCGACCGATGTCCGCCCCTGCCGCGTTGCGATGGCGTAAAGCAGCAAGGTCACCGCCAGGCCGCCGAAGAATGCCGCCAGCGGCAAGGCAAGCGTGCCGAGAGCCAAGGTGACAGGGGCAAGCCAGGTCGTGCCAAGAACGATGATCGCCACCGCGCCGAGGCTCGATCCGGCGGAGACGCCGATCAGGCCCGGATCGGCAAGCGGATTGCGGAACAGGCCTTGCATCACCGCGCCGGAGACGGCGAGAGCCGCGCCGATCAGCACGCCGAGCAGGACGCGCGGCATGCGGATGTCATAGACGATCAGCTGGTCGCGGGCCGCGAGCGCCGCATCGGCCGGCACGGCTCCGGTGAGCCAGTCGCGGATGACGCGAACGGCGGACGCGTCGGAGGCGCCAGACGTCAGCGACAGGAACATGGACAGCGCAAGCGCAAGCGATAACAGCAGGATGGCGATCCTTGCCCGAGCCGAGCGGTCGCCTTCGGCTGCCGTCACCCTGCTCGCCGCGCCGGCGATCGACTGTTCGGCCATGACTGTTCAGTCCGTGACCTGATTGCCGTAAAGCGAGACGGCAAGGTCGTGGATGGCCTCGGCCGTGCGCGGCCCGAAGCCGAGCAGATAGCCGCCGTCCATGCTGATCACCTTGCGGGCGGCACCCGCGGGTGTCGAGGCGATCGAGGGATTTGCGAACAGCTCGTCTTCCGAAATCGGCGGACCTGCGTTCTTCATCGTCAGGATCACGTCGGGCCTGGCGGTAACGATCGCCTCGTCGGACATCTGCTTGTAGCCGGAGAAACCTTCGACCGCGTTGACCGCGCCGGCCAGCTTGATGATACCGTCGCCGGCGGTGTCGCTGCCGGCGGCCAGGATCTTGCCGCCCTGCGTCGACAGCACGAACAGGATGCGCTTGCGCTCCTTGATCGAAGCCGTCCGCTTCTCGGCCGACTTCAGCTTCGCGTCCATCTCGGCGGCCAGCGTCTCGGCCTTGGCATCGACGCCGAGCGCCTTGCCGACGGCGCGGATCTTTTCGAGGATGCCTTCACGACTGTAGTGTTCCGGCACTTCGATGAAGGGCACGCTCGACTTCTTCAGCACATCGACCGCTTCCTTCGGGCCACTGCCATGCAGGGCGAGGATTCCAGTCGGGTTGACCGACAGCACCCCCTCCGGCGACAGCGCACGCATGTAGCCCACATCGGGCAGCTTGAGCGCGGCTTGCGGGAATTTGCTGGTCGAATCGCGGGCGACGAGATGCCCCTCTTCGCCAAGCGCGTAGACGATCTCGGTGATGGAGCCGCCGATGGAGGCGATACGCGAGATGTCTGAAAAAACGAGCTTACCGTCATTGGCTTTCGCAGGCAGAACGGCGAAGGCAAGCAGAGCGCCGAGCAACGGCGCCAGCGCCGGGCGGAAACTGAAAACAGCACGCATCGGGTCTTGCCTTATGCAGCGGTCGGGCTGGGGATGCGGGGCAGGTTCTCGGCGAGGAAGCGCCAGTCCTCGCGCTCGCCCTCGCCCTCGTGGCGCTTGCCGAAGAACTGGATGACCATGCTGCCGTTTGCGTCATAGGCCTCGAGCGAGGTGACATGGCCGTCCTTGGTCGGCTTGCGCACCGCCCAGACCTCATGCATGTGGTCGGTCCTCAGATGCAGGTGGAAGGTCTCGTCGAGCACGTTGATCCACGGCCCCATCGGCTTGACCGACTTGATCGGACCGGAATGGATCTGGATGCAGCCGCGATTTCCCACGAAGCACATAATCGGCATCTCGCCTTCCGCGGCGTGGTGGAACATGGCGTTGACGGCATCGTTGTCGAGCAGCCAGGCATAGTCCTGGCCGACCATGCGCACCGCCTCGCGGCGGCTGAGCTTCAGCGTCTTCAGTATGCCGAAGAACTGATGCACGTCGGTCATCCGGCTCCAGCGGTCGCGCAGATCGTCGACGCTGGCAACCGCGCCCTGGTTTTCGTCCTTTCCTTCCGACATGCTTGAGGCGATCGCGACCGCTGGTTCCTGCTTCGACGATTCAAGGCTCGCCACCAGCTTCTGGTAGGCATAGAGGTTCGAGGCCGGTCTTAGATGCACCTTGTGCACGGCCTCGCCGGCCGCGTCGAAGAACTGCAGGCTGCGGCGGATCTCACCCCCGTCACGCTTCTCGACCGCAAAGCCATGCGCCCACGCTTTCGGGAAGATGCGCAGGTCGATGTTGTCGCCGAGCACCATGGCATTGTGGTTGCCGGTGACGACCTTGTCGTAGACGCCGATCTTCTCGTGAACGGCGCTTTCGTTGCGGGTAAGCGCCATCACCTCGCCGACCGCTTCGAGGCCGGTCAGCAGGTCGTTGACGCGCGGCTCGATGCGAACGGCGCCATGGCCGCAATGCGCCGCGACCAGTTCCGCTTCCGAAATGCCGAGTTGAGCCGCGAGATCGCGCTCGCGCATCTTCGGATTGTCTTCCCGCGCCCGCCGGATCTGGTCCGGCGACGGCTTCACGCGCTGGTCCATGTCGTCCACCTGCCCCATCTTTGTCAGCACTGTTCGGCCCGCCGATTGCGCTTACTTATTGAGGATCAGCTTGCCCTGGCGGGTGATCTTCAGGCGGTAGAGCGCGCCGTGATGCTCGATGCCGATCTCGTGCTCGCCCTGGAAAAGCGTGTTGCTGGAGAGCGTGCGCACCGCCATCGGCACCCGGTCGTAGCGCATCTGCGTGTCGTCTGAACGGCGGACGCGATAGCGAAAGTCGTTGGGATTGTGCGTGTTCATCGGTCGGTCCTTCTGCTGTGCCGGCCACCTGGCCAAGCGCTCCGTAAATTGCCGATTCAATTCTTGACTATAATAGTCATGTTTACTAGTCAGTGCATTACCGGACTAAATGAGTCAACATTTAAGACGCCGGACGTGATCAAAAATGCGAGCGAGCCCCGCGCCAGCCAGCATCGAGCCTGAAAAACTGGAGTTGGGGCATGGGGTTGGCGAATTGGGGACGACCGAGTCAGAGGGACCGGTCGATGGCGAAGGGAATGGCCGCGTTACTGGCCGGCGCGGCGGCAATCGCGCTCTGCATGCCGACGGCCAAGGCGCAACAGGGCACTCAGCCGGCGGCAGAACAGCAAACGGATCAACCGAAGAAGACTGACGAGAAGCCAGCAGGCGACTCGACGCTGCTCGACAAGATCCTGGTCATCAGCCGCACCGGCGAGACGGCGATCCAGTCGCTGGCCTCGGCCAGCCATGTCGATAGGGAGCAGCTTGAGCGCCGCATGGCGACCACGCCGAACGAGATGCTGCTTGGCGTTCCCGGCGTCACCGTGCAGGCCGACGCGCGGCGCGTCAGCTCCAGCATCAACATCCGCGGCCTGCAGGATTTCGGCCGCGTCGCGGTGATCGTCGACGGCGCCAGGCAGGATTTCCAGCGTTCCGACCACGGCACGCAATCGACCTTCTATGTCGACCCGGAGCTCATCAAATCGGTCGACGTGATCCGCGGCCCGGTCGCCAACACCTATGGCTCAGGCGCCATCGGCGGCGTCGTCTTCTTCGACACCAAGGACGCCGGGGATTTCCTCAAGCCAGAGGAAAGCTGGGCAGCCTCCGTCACCGGGCGCTATGAAAGCAACGGCAAGGGCTGGACCACCAGCGCCAGCGGCGCCTACCGCTTCAACGAGAACTGGGACGCGCTGGGCAACATCGTCTACCGCGACTACGGCGACTACAAAAATGGCGGCGGCGACACCGTTGCCGGTACCAGCTTCGACGTGCTGAGCGGCCTGCTCAAGACCACCATCCGTCCAAGCGAAAACAGCGAATTGAAGCTGGGCTGGGTCGGCTCGAGCGACGGCTGGACGGAGACGAGCGGCGGCGTCCCAGCGAACGACGTCAACCTCAAGTCGAACACCTTCACCGCCCGCTACAACATCGCCGACGACGCCAAGAGCTGGCTCGATCTCCACATCAACGCCTCCTACAACAAGACAGCTCTCGATCTGTCGACGCTCGTTCCGCAGAACCGGTTCGATCCGGTCACCGGCCTTCCCGTGGTGCTGCCGGCCGGTTCGCTGTCGACCTTCGACGTCGGCACGACCGGCATCGATATCTGGAATACCTCGCGCTTCGAGACCGCAGGCGTCGCGCATGAGCTGACCTATGGCGGCGATTGGGTCGGCGACGACGTCGAGACGGGCGGCACGGCCGGCGGCGACAGCTTCTACACGCCGTCAGGCAAGCGCAACGTTTCGGGCGCCTATGTCCAGGACAAGCTGACCTGGGAATGGCTCGAGGTCATCACCGGCCTGCGCTACGACAGCTACAACCTGAAGGACTCGGATCATAAGACATCCGGCGACCGGCTGTCGCCGCGCATCACCGTCGGCGTCTCGCCCTTCGAAAGCGCCAGTCTCGCCGGCCTGCAGTTCTATGGCACCTATGCGGAAGGCTACCGCTCGCCCTCGCTGACGGAGACGCTGATCAGCGGCAACCATCCGGCGGGCGTCACCTTCCCGTTCCTGCCCAACCCCAATCTCAAGCCTGAAACCGGCAAGACCGTCGAGTTCGGGGTCAACTACAAGCAGGACGACATTTTCGAAGGCGGCGACGCTCTGCGGCTCAAAGCCGCCTACTTCAACAACAATGTCGAAGACTATATCGACGGCGTCACGCTCTCTGCCTTCGACCCCACCAGCGGCTGCCCGTTCGGCCCAGGCATCCCGATCTGCTTCCAGTACCAGAATTTCGCCAAAGCCAAGATCAACGGCTTCGAGATGGAAAGCGTCTACGACGCCGGCTGGGGCTACGCTGGGCTTTCGGCCTCCATCATCAATGGCCACACCATCTCTTATGAAGGCGAGCGGGCCGACCTCGCCACCATCCCCTCTTCCCAGGTGACGGCGCAGCTTGGCTTGCGCTTCCTCGAAGACAAGCTGACGGTTGGCGGCGAAGTGCAATACAACGGCAAGCCCAAGGGCAATCCGGTGGCCAAGGACTATACGCTGGTCAACGCCTTCGCCAGCTACCAGGCGACGGACAACCTCAAGGTCGACCTCCGCGCCGACAACCTGTTCAACGTCAAATACACCAACCCGCTCAACGGCAGCACGACGGCTGTCCTCTACGAACCCGGCATCACGCTGAAGCTGGCGGCGACCATGCGCTTTGGAGGCTGACGACCATGACGAGCTTGACGGCATCGCTTCGTCTCCTGACCTCGACGCTGGCGATGTCGCTCGGCCCGGCGCCGGCGTGGGCCCAATCCGCGCCAGCTCCCATCCTCAGCCTCGAGCTCAACGCCGCTCAACCCTCCGACAAGGGTTGCCGGCTAACCTTCGTCGTCAACAACGCGCTCGGCGCCGACCTCTCAAAGGCGGCTTTCGAGACTGCACTGTTCAACCAAGCGGGCGTCGTTGATCGCCTCACCGTGCTCGACTTCAAGGACCTGCAGGCCGGCAAGACGAAGGTCACGCGCTTCGACCTCTACGGCGCCGATTGCGGAAAGATCGGCCGCGTGCTGATCAACAGCGCGACGGAATGCGCCGGAACCGGCGTCGAGCCTGCTACCTGCATGCGCGGGCTGAAGACCTCAACCAAGACCGGAATCGCATTCGGGGTCTAGAGATGGGATTGCATAGGGCTCTCCGGCGAGATGCCATGGCGTGGCCTGCCACCGGTCCGCCGCGATGACCGGCAACCGATCTTGATTTGACAAGTCCCTATCGCGCGCGGCAGGTCTCGGCGCCAGATATGCAGGACATCGATCACCCCTCCGACGCAGGCAGCGAATTGGCGGTCACGCCGGCCGAGCAGGTTGTGCAGCTACGGCAAACGGCCGGGCGGCGCAAATGGCCGGTGGCCATCATCGCCTCCGGCCTGCTCCATGGCGCCGCGGCGGCGGCGTTTCTGATCGCGCCCGCCGGAACGTTCGACTCCCTAGACGCGATCCAGGCCGAGGGCACTGACCAGTCAGGCGCCGACGCCCAGGGCAGCGCCTTGAATGACGCCGCGTCCGGCGCCCTGGATGTAACCTTGGTGCCGGATCCGCAGCCGGTGAAACCGCGGACCGTCGAGCCGACTCCGCCAGCCGAAGCGCTGCAATCGGCAAGCGAACCGGTGACGCCCCAGCCCAAGCCAGAAACCGCTAAAGAGCCAACCCCCACGCCGGATATCCTGGCGGCCGCCGCACTGCGCCAAGACGATCAGAGTGTTCCCGCGGACAGCGAGCCGACGGCCGCGATTGAACCTCAAAGCGCCGAAGCGGGCCCTGCCGAGCCCGAGCAGCCGCCGGTCCCGGCCGCCGTGCCGAAACCACCAGCCGGATCGGCAGGGTCAGGCCAACCCGTTGAAACGCGCGGCACGGAAACAGCGGATGGCGATGCGCGCGATGCGCCGGTCATCGCCAGCAAGGGCAAGATAAAGGCCGCTGCCGGCAGTGCCCTAGAATCCCGCTACAGCGGCGAAATTCAAAAGAAGCTTGCCCGTGCCAACCGTCGCGTTTCGAAATCGGTCCAGGCCAAGGCTCGCAACAATGCCAGGGTGGTTTTCATCGTCGCAGCGGACGGGAGCATCAGCGACTTGCAGCTCGCCGAAAGCTCAGGATCTCCCGAGCTCGATGAATTCGCCCTGACGCTGGTGCGCAAGCAAGCCCCCTTTCCTCCCATTCCACCCGAGACCGGAAGGTCAAGTTGGCTGTTCAAAGCGCGGATCGGCCCCTTTTAAGGCCCACCGCTGAAGCCGTCTTAAACGTCAGGATTCATCCATTTCGAAAGGAAAACCAATGTACATCGCCATGAACCGCTTCAAGGTCCAGAACGGCTCGGAAGAAACCTTCGAGGACGTCTGGAAAAACCGCGACTCCAGCCTCTCCGACATGAAGGGCTTCAGGGAATTCCATCTGCTGCGCGGCCCGGTCAACGAGACCGAGGGCTACACGCTGTTTGCCTCGCACACCGTCTGGGCCAGCCAGGACGATTTTGTCGCCTGGACGAAGTCGGAGAATTTCCGCGCCGCCCACCGCAACGCCGGCACCTCGAAGGTGCACTATCTCGGCCACCCTCAGTTCGAAGGGTTTTCGGTCGTCGAGGGGCCTGACTTCTAACGCGCAAACCCAATCTCCGCCGACGGTGAGGGTGTGTTGAGATTCAGGTCAGACTGAGCCGAGAATGGTGGTTTCCGAAAGCGCAGGAAGCCGCCGTTCGCAGGCCGGCATAACCTGAATATCAATACACCCTAGGCGGCTGCCAGCAGGCTGGCATTGCCGCCAGCCGCCGTCGTGTCGACGCAGACAGCGCGCTCATGCGCGTAGGCCGCCGGGTTGAGCACCTCGCTGACCAGCGGCACGATCGGCCCGGCGCGCTCGGCGATCACCTTGCGCACGATGCGCGCCGCTTCCGGCGTGCCGGAGAAGGCGACGACGTCGACCTTCAGCGCCCGCGCCTCGACCGGATCCGGACGGCCGTCGATTGCAGCAAGCGGCAGGCCCTTGCCGGTCAGCGCCGACAGCACCGCAGGCGCGCCCGGCGCCACCGCAAGCACCGCATTGCCGGCGGCCAAAGCCTGGATCGTCTGGGAAAGCAGCGTCTCGGCGTCCGGCCCGAGGCAGAGCACCCGGCCGCGCGGCGCCAGCGACAGCGTGTTGGCTTCGCCCGTCGGGCCCGGCAGGTCGACCTGGCCGAAATCGAGGCTGGCCGCTGCCGCGATCGCAGCGGCGCCCTTGCCGCGCAGATGCTTTCTCAGGATCGCCACCCGATCCGGCCGGGTCGACCAGCCGCCCAGCGTCGGATCCGGCAGGTTGTCGGCGAGCTCGGTCGCCGTCACCTTGTGGCCTTCGCCAACTTCCGTGCCGGCCTCCGGTCCCTTGCGGAAGCGGCGCAGATAATGCGGGCCGCCGGCCTTCGGCCCGGTGCCCGACAGCCCTTCGCCACCGAAAGGCTGCGAGCCGACGACGGCGCCGATCTGGTTGCGGTTGACATAGATGTTGCCGGCATGGATGCCGTCGACGAAATGCTGGACGCGGCCCTCGATGCGGGTATGCAGGCCGAAGGTCAGGCCGTAGCCCTTGCGGTTGATGGCGGCGATCACCGCATCGATATCGTCGGCGTCGAAAGTCGCGACATGCAGCACAGGGCCGAACACCTCGCGCTCCATCTCCTCGATGCCTTTGACCCGGAAGACGTGCGGCGCGACGAAGCGGCCGTTCTTCGGCGCTTCCAGCTTGGCGATCAGCCGGCCCTCCAGCCCCTTCTTCGAGCAATAGTCGCTGATCGAGGCCTGCGCCTCTTCATCGATGACCGGGCCGACATCGGTCGAGATAAGCCAGGGATTGCCGACATTGAGCGCCTCCATCGCGCCCTTCAGCATTTCCAGCATCTTCTTCTCGACGTCCTTCTGGACATAGAGCACGCGCAGCGCCGAGCAGCGCTGGCCGGCGCTCTGGAAGGCGGACGCGAGGATGTCGCGCACCGCCTGCTCGGGCAGCGCGGTGGAATCGACGATCATGGCGTTGAGTCCGCCGGTCTCGGCGATCAGCATGGCGTCGGGCGCGGCGGTCTCGGCCAGTTGCTTCTCGATCAGCTTGGCGACTTCCGTCGAGCCGGTGAAGCAGACACCGGCGATGCGCGGATCAGCGGTGAGCGGCGCACCGACTGACGGCCCGTCGCCCGGCAGAAACTGGATGACATCCTCCGGCACACCGGCCTCGCGCAGCATCTCGACGGCACGGAAAGCAATCAGCGGCGTCTGTTCGGCGGGCTTCGCGATCACCGAATTGCCGGTGACCAGCGCCGCGGCGATCTGGCCGGTGAAGATCGCCAGCGGGAAATTCCAGGGCGATATGCAGACGATCGCGCCGCGCGCTTGCGTTCCGGTTTCGGCATTCGCCGCCTCGGCAGCGTAATAGCGCAGGAAGTCGACCGCCTCGCGCACCTCGGCGACGCCGTCGGCCAGCGACTTGCCGGCCTCGCGGGTGGCCAAAGCGAAGAATTCGGCCGCATTGGCCTCGTAAAGATCGGCGGCGCGGTTGAGGATCGCGGCGCGCTCGGCAACCGGGCGCTTCGCCCAGGCCGGTTGCGCATCGGCGGCGATGCGCACGGCGGTCGCCACCTGCTTGGCCGCCGCCTCATGCACCGTGCCGACGACCTCGTCGGGCTTTGCCGGATTGACGATCTGGCGCTGCTTGCCGTAGCCGGCGGCGCGCGTGATCGGCTTGGCATGCCAGCGGTCGGCTCCGGCAAATTCCGCTCTCGCCCTTTCGATGGCTGCGAGCGTCACCGGATCGGTGATGTCGAACCCCTTGGAGTTGCACCGGTTGGCGCCGAAGATCGCTGCCGGGCGCGCGATCGCTGGATTGGCTGCCGGACCTTGGCTTTCCACCGTCGCCAGCGGATCGCGAGCGATCTCCTCCGGCTCGACCTCCTCGTCGGTCAGCTGGTGGACGAAGGAGGAGTTGGCGCCGTTTTCCAGGAGCCGCCGCACCAGATAGGCGAGCAGATCGGAATGGGCACCGACCGGAGCGTAGATGCGGCAGCGCGTCCGTTCAGACTTGCGCACCGTTTCGTGCAGGGATTCGCCCATGCCGTGCAGGCGCTGGAACTCGAAGGAATCGCGGTCCTTTGCCATCGACAGGATGGCCGCCACCGTGTGCGCGTTATGGGTGGCAAATTGCGGGTAGATGCGGTCGGTCATCGACAGCAGTTTTCGCGCACAGGCGAGATAGGACACGTCGGTGTTGGTCTTGCGGGTGAAGACGGGATAGCCGGGCAACCCAAGCGTCTGCGCCCGCTTGATCTCGGTGTCCCAATAAGCGCCCTTCACCAGCCGCACCATGATGTTGCGGTCGTATTTTTTCGCCAGCGCGTAGAGCCAGTCGATGACGAAGGCCGCGCGCGGACCATAGGCCTGGACGACGACGCCAAAACCGTCCCAGCCGGCAAGTTCCGGCTCGGCTAGCACGCGTTCGATGACGTCGAGCGACAGATCGAGCCGGTCGGCCTCCTCGGCATCGATGTTGAGCCCCATGCGCGAATGGCGGGCGGCAAGCGCCAGCGACAAAAGCCGCTCGGCCATCACCGGCAGCATCTTTTCCTTCTGCGCCACCTCGTAGCGCGGATGCAGCGCGGAGAGCTTGACCGAGATGCCGTGGTTGTAGCGGATGTCAGGCCCGTTCGAGCCGGCGTCGAGCGAAGAGATCGCGTCGGCATAGGCCTTGTGATAGCGCAGCGCATCGGCCTCGGTGCGGGCCGCCTCGCCCAGCATGTCGAAGGAATAGAGATAGCCCTTCTGCGTCATCGGACGGCCGCGCTTGACCGCCTCGGCGATCGTGCGGCCGAGCACGAACTGTTCGCCCATTTCGCGCATGGCCGCCGCCACCGCCTTGCGGATGACCGGCTCGCCGAGCCTGCGCACCATGGCGCGCAGCGTGCCTTCGATGCCGCCCTCGCCTTCGTCGAGCACGCGGCCGGTCAACATCAGCGCCCAGGTCGAGGCGTTGACGAAGATTGAGCTCGAGCTGCCCGAATGCGCCGACCAGTCATGCGGCGCGATCTTGTCGGCGATGAGATCGTCCATCGTCTCGGCATCGGGCACGCGCAACAGCGCCTCGGCGAGACACATGAGCGCCACGCCCTCCTTGGTCGAAAGGCCATAGGCCGAGAGAAAGACCTCCATCAGCCGAGGGTCGGTCGAGCCGCGGACCGCGCGCACCAGATCGGCGGCGCGGGCCGAGATCGCCTTGCGCTCCTCCGCCGAAAGCCCGGCCGCCGCGGAGAGGCGCTTCACGGCCTCGTCTTCGTCGGGCAGGTAATTGGCGCGGATCTGCTGGCGGATGGCATCGAGCGGCATGTCGGGTCCATGAAAGCAAGCGTTGGGGAGCGGTCTGGCGGTCACCGGACCGATTGGCGCAAGCTAGCACAGCTGCGAATTTCAGTCGGTCCAAAGAAATCGACAAGATAGTCCGAACGATCTATCATATAGGCCAAACCCTCGTCATTTCGACCGCCATTTCAATGACTGAAGACCAATTGGACCGCATCGACCGCAACATCCTGTCCGCGCTCGGGCGTGACGGCAGGCTTTCCATGTCCGAGCTGGCTTTGAAGGTCGGCCTGTCGAAGACGCCGGTGCAGGCGCGCGTGAAGCGGCTGGAGAAGGACGGCTATATAAGGGGCTATCGCGCCATCATCGACCGCGAACGCATGGGCGAAGGCCATGTCGCCTTCGTGCAGGTGAAGCTTTCCGACACTCGCTCTGCCGCGCTCGACGCCTTCAACCGCGCTGTGCAGGGCGTGCCGGAGATCGAGCAATGCCACATGATGGCGTCGAGCTTCGACTATCTCCTGAAAGTCCGCACCACCGACATTGCCGCCTATCGCCGCGTGCTCGGCGAGCGCATCTCCGCCCTCCCCCACGTGGCGCAGACGTCTACCTTCGTGGCGATGGAAACGGTTAAGGATCGCTAGTTACTCGGCCAGTGTCTTGAGAAACGCCACCAGCGCCGCCCGCTCGCGGTCCGACAGATTGAGCGGGTGGACTTCCGAAACGCCTTCGACGCTGGGCGCTGCCTTCGAATAATGCGCCAACACTTCATCGAGCGAGGAAAACTGCCCCGCATGCATGTAGGGTGCACGCGTGGCAGCTCCCCGCAGCGAGGGCGTCTTGTAGGCGCGCACAAGCTGCTCACCGTCCTTCACCATGAAGCGCAACTCACGGCAGGCGCCGGCGTCCCCGTCGCGGAACTTGCCGAAGCAGTTGAACGGATCGGCCTCGACTTGAGCCACCGCATCGACCCGGCCACGGTCCGGCGGCAGGTCCTTGACTGGCGGCACGCCGGTGTTGTGGAAAGAATTGTCGGTAAAGCGTGGCCCGTTGTGGCAGGTCACGCAATTGGCTTTACCGATGAACAGCTTCAGCCCAAGGATCTCTTCCGGCGAGAACGCCGCGTCACTCTCAGGCTTGGCGCCGGTCGCAAGATCGATGGCAAAGCGGTCGAAGCGTGTCTGCGGCGGCTCGATCGACTGCTCGAAGGCGGCGATCGCCTTGCCGATATTGGCGAAGACGCGGTTGACGTCCTCTTGCTCGCTGGCCGGCATGGCGTTCCACGCCGCCTTCTCGGCCTCGGTGCCAAGCGGGCTGGCATTGGCCGGAACGGCGGAGAGATCGGGTAGTGGTCCGAAGATGCGCTCGTAGCGCTCGCCGAACCGGTTCTTGATGTAGTGCGCGAAGGCGGCGCGATTGCCGGCCTGCTCCAGCGGATTTTCGAGCGGCGTCAGCGCCTGCGCCCAAAGGCTGTCGCGCCGTCCGTCCCAGAAGAACCACGGATCGCGCGCCACGCCGGCCAGCGGCATGGTGCGCCGGTTGGTGCGGCCGACGCCGACGGCCTGCGGCAGGTCGTCCTGGAACTGACGGTCGATCTTGTGGCAGGTCGAGCAGGAAACCGTGCCATCGCGGCTCATGCCGGCATCGAAGAACAGCGTCGATCCGAGCGCCGCCGCGGCCGGCACGTCGGCATACCGGTTCGTGGTATCGGCTTTGAGCGCCGGCAGCGTGTTCAGCGCCAGCGATGCGACGGTCTTCTTCTCGGCGTCGCTGAACTCGGGCTTGCCGCAGCCGCCAAGCAAGCTGAGCGCGACCAGAACGGCGATGCTTGCGACGCGGGCGAGACGCCTCATCGGCCGCTCACAAGACGATGTTGAAGACGACGGAATCGGACCCCGCCGCCGCCGAGATGGCGAAGCGCAGCTGCCACCAGCCGCTCATGGTGAATTTCACGCCGTCGATCCTGTAGCGCCCCTCGCCCAAATAGTCGGTCGCCTGCGGGCTGGTCGGCAGGCCGTGATTGTGCTGCGGCATGCCGCCGGAAACTGTGATCGCGGCACCCTCTACCGGCGCGCCCGCGGCGGTTTTCAGCGTCAGCAGCCAGGACTGCAGCTCGCCGTGCCGGACGACGCCGCGCTCCGGCTCGAAGCTCGCCACAAACAGGCCGCTCGCCGTCTTCTTGGAACGCGACGTGTCGGGTCCCGGCGCCGACTGCGGCGCCGTCAGATAGACGACCGCCAGGATGCCGACCAAAAGGGCGGTCAGACCGAGACCCGCAAGAATGTAACGCCATATCGATGCCAAACCGGTTCCTCTTCGGCTGATAACGTCACGGGCGGCTTGCCGCATCCCGCCCCGCCTGTGGGAAATCGCTTCTGGCGCAAAAATCGGCCTTAGCCAAGCATGGCGCTGCCGGCCGCAAAAAGCTACAGCAACAAACTCTTAGGAGGAAAGCACCGCATGGCTGCCAACGGTATCGCTTCGATCGGCGAATGCATGCTCGAACTGTCGGGCCAGACGGGGCCGAACTGGCGCATGGGCTTTGCCGGCGACACCTTCAACACGTTGTGGGCATTGCGTGCGCTGAGCCCGAACCGGCCGGCGACCTATGTCTCGGCCTTCGGCGACGATCCCTTCTCACGCGATCAGATCGACTTCTTCGCCCAGAACGGCGTCGGCATCGGCAACAGTCCGGTCATCGCCGGCGCCAGGCCCGGGCTTTACGCCATCACGCTCACCGGAGCCGAGCGCGCCTTCACCTACTGGCGAAGCGACGCGGCGGCCCGCCAGCTCGCCTCCGATCCGGCCGCGCTGGCGAAAAGCCTTGAAGACCAGGCGCTTGTCTACTTTTCCGGTATCACCCTGGCAATTCTGGATGAGGCCGCGCGCAAGACCCTGCTTGCGGCCGTTGCGGCGGCCCGCTCGGCCGGCTCGCTTGTCGCTTTCGATCCAAACTACCGCCCCAGGCTTTGGCGGAGCCGCGAGCCCGCGCAGGCAGCGATCCTGGAAGCGCTCGCGGTCGCCGACATCGCGCTGCCAACGTTTCCCGACGAGCAGATGCTGTTCGGCGACGAGGCGCCGCAGGCGACCGCAACGCGGCTCGGCCAGCTGGTCGGTGAGGTCGTCGTCAAGAACGGCGAGCAGCCGGCATCGATTGTTGCGAACGGCGCCTCGGAAACAGTCGACGCCGTGCATGTCGCCGCGCCCGTCGATACAACCGGCGCCGGCGATTCTTTCAACGGCGGCTATCTCGCCGCCCGGCTCGCAGGCCATGCGCCTGCCGATGCCGCTCGGCGCGCGCATCGCGTGGCCGCCGCCGTCGTGCAGGTGCGCGGCGCCTTGGCTCCGTTCGAGACGCTTAGAGCTGCTTTCGACGGCTAAGTCAGGGGAGCCGGAACCGGTATTCCGTAACCTGATGATAGATTTGCCCAGGCCACAGCGTGGCTTGCGGGAAATAAGGCCGGTTCGGCGCGTCCGGCCAGGCCTGCGCTTCGAGGCAAAAGCCGGAGAACGGCTTGTAATGCCGGCCATCCAACCCGGGCGACGACGGCGCGACATACTGGCCGATATAGAGCTGCAGGCCGGGTTCGGTGGTCCAGATTTCCATCTCGACGCCCGAATTGGCCCCTTGCACCCAAGCGGCCTGGTGAAGCGGTCCGCGGCTGGAGGCGAGGCAGAAATTCACGTCGTAGGGGAGTTGCTCGCCTTCCGTCTCCATGCGCAGCGGCCGCGCCTGACGGAAATCATAGGGCGTGCCGTCGACCGGCTTCACCGCGCCGGTCGGGATCATCTCGCCATCGACCGGTGTGTAGGCGCCTGCGTTGAGCATAAGCCGGTGGTCGAGGATGTCGCCCGCGCCGCCGTCCTCAAGGTTGAAGTAGGAGTGCTGCGCCAGGTTGCAGAGTGTCGGCTCCTCGCAGGTCGCGGTCAATTCCATGCTGAGCGTGCCGGGGATCTTCAGCCGGTAGGTGCAGGTGACGTCCAGCGCCCCTGGAAAGCCCATCGTGCCGTCCGGATCGTGCAGCGTCAGCGTCACGAAATCGCGTCCGTGCAGCGAAACGGTCCATGGCCGGTGGAAATAGCCTTCCGAGCCGCCGTGCAGCGTGTGCTTGTCGAGGAAGTTGCGCTCCGTCTGGTAGCGCTTGCCGGCGATGGTGAAACGGCCATCGCGAATGCGGTTGGCGAAGCGGCCGACGACGGCGCCGAAATAGGCACGATCGGTCTCATAGGGCTCGAACCGGTCGTAGCCCAGCACCAGCGGCGCGTCGTGGCCGGTGAGCCTGAGATCCTGGACGATCGCGCCGAGCCCGATGATGTTGGCGGTCAGCCCACCGCCGCGGATGGTGAAACGGCGAACCGGCTCGCCCGCCTGTGTGGTGCCGAAGACCTCGCCGTCCTTCATCGTTGTGCCCGAAACTCAGTTGATCAATGGACTTCGGCCGGCTGTCCCAACTCCGGCAAGGGCAGGCTAAAAGCCTGCCTGCTCCCATGGATGGTGGTCAGAGGCCGAGGCCGCCGATGCAGACATATTTGGTGTCGAGATAGTCCTCGATGCCCTGATGTCCGCCTTCCTTGCCGAGGCCGGATTCCTTGACGCCGCCGAACGGCGCCTCGGGCGTGGTGATGAGGCCTTCATTGACGCCGACCATGCCGTATTTCAGCCCTTCCATGACGCGGAAGGCGCGGCCGAGATCGCCGGTGTAGAAATAGCAGGCAAGGCCGAATTCGGTGTCGTTGGCCAAAGCGATCGCTTCCTCCTCGGTCTCGAACTTGAACACCGGCGCGACCGGCCCAAAAATCTCTTCCTTCATGAAGCGCATCTTCGGCGTCGCATCGGAAATCACGGTCGGCTGGAAGAACGAACCGCCAAGCGCATGGCGCTTGCCGCCGGCGACGACCTTGCCGCCCTTCGACGTCGCATCGGCGATGAGTTCCTCGACCTTCTCGACCGCCTTCTCGTCGATCAGCGGCCCTTGCTGCACGCCTTCTTCCAGGCCGGAGCCGACCTTGAGGTTGTTGCTGGCCCCAGCCAGTTTCTCGACGAACTTGTCATAGACGCCTGCCTGCACGAGGAAGCGGTTGGTGCAGACGCAGGTCTGGCCGGAATTGCGGTACTTCGCGGTGATGGCGCCGGTGACGGCGCGATCGATGTCGGCATCGTTGAAGACCAGGAACGGCGCGTTGCCGCCGAGTTCCATCGACACTTTCTTGACCGTCGTCGACGACTTCTGGATCAGGATCTTGCCGACCTCGGTCGAGCCGGTGAAGGTGATCTTCTTGACCAGTGGATTGGCGCAGATCTCGTCGCCGATCTCGCCGGCCGCGCCGGTCAGGATGTTGATGACGCCCTTGGGGAACCCGACCTCCTCGGCGAGCGCGCCCCAGGCGAGGCCGGAATAAGGCGTCTGCGAGGCCGGCTTGACGACGGCGGTGCACCCGGCGGCCAGCGCCGGTCCGAGCTTGCGGGCGAGCATCGAGGACGGGAAATTCCACGGCGTGATTGCCGCGATGACGCCGACCGGTTCCTTGGTCACCAGGATGCGGCGGTCGCCCCAGGGCGACGGCACGATGTCGCCATAGGTGCGGCGGCCTTCCTCGGCGAACCACAGGATATAGCTCGCGGCCGACCCGATCTCGCCCTTTGACTCGAACAGCGACTTGCCCTGCTCGATGGTGAGCAGCTCGGCCAGCACGTCCTGATTGTCCATCATCGCATCGTGCAGCTTGCGCAAGAGCTTCGAGCGCTCGAGCGCGGTGGTCTTGCGCCAGCTCTTGAAGGCTTCCTCCGCGGCCTCGATGGCGCGGCGAGTTTCAGCTTTGCCGGCCTTCGGCACGGTGCCGATCTTGAGGCCCGTGGCCGGATTGTTGACGTCGATGGTCTGGCCGCTGTCGGCCTGCACCCACTCGCCGTTGATGAGATTGGCCTGGCGCATGAAATGACTGGTTTTCTGAAGCATGGTCTGGCCTCCGTTCGGCGCGCTGATCGGCCGTTTTTCTGGATATTCGATGGGCGTGCAAGGCCGCACGCTGGCGCATTGCTCTTACCTAGGGAAAGCCCGGCAGGCAATCACAAGATGGCATATAGGGGTTGGGCCAGCAAAGGCGAGAGCCGGCCGGGCCAATGGCCCTAGAGCAATTCCAGGAAAAGTGTGAGCGGTTTTCGTCCGGAATCGCGTAAAAACAAAGAGATAGGGCGTTTCGCCGTTTCCGTGAAACGGTGAACGCACTAGCCGAACACGTGCAAAGCCACCGTCAGCCAGAACGACGTGGTCAGCACCGCGCTTGCCGTGGCGATCGTCATCTGGTTCGACGCCAGCGCCTGGCCGGTGTTGAACTGGACGGCGATGAGATAGGAATTGATGCCGGAAGGCAGCGCAGCCGCCACCACGGCCACCTTTGCCGTCAGCGGCGGCAGGCCGAGCAACCAGACGAGAAGAAGGACAAGCGCCGGCATCAGGAAAAGCTTGAGCGCCGACAGCGCGAGGGCCGGCCGGATGTTGCCCGAGATGCCGAAGCGGCGCAGGCTGAGCCCCATGGCAAACAGCGCCACCGGCCCGGCCGTGTTCGCCAGGGCGTCGACCAGCCGCCCGATCAGCGCCGGCAGCGGCGCGCCGGTGAAGCGCCAGGCAAGCCCCGCCAGGATGCCGACGATCAGCGGATTGAAGAACAGCCGCCTCAGAAAATTCCGGATGACGCGCAGAGGGTGCACCGGTTCGCCGCCGCCACGGCCGAACATCTCGAACAGCACGATCGAGGCCATCATCATCACCGGCAGGTGGATGGAGACGAGCAGCGACAGGACCTCGAAGCCGTTCGGGCCGAAAACGCCGAGGATGAAAGGCGCCCCGAGCAGCACGACATTGGAATAGGCCGAGGAAACGCCGCCGACGATTCCCGCGCGGGCATCCCGGCCGAAGATGCGCGTCGTCACCAGATGTCCGGCCGCCCAGGTGACGGCGACCGCCGCGAAATAGGCGCCCCACAGCGACCACGGCGCCACGCCGTGGAAATCGGACTTCACCATGGTCTGGAAGAGCAGCAGCGGCATGGCCACGTTGACGGCGAATTCGGATATGCCTTCCCCGCTTGCCGGTTTCAGATAGCCGGTGAACCCGGCGAGATAGCCGAGCGCAACGAGGCTGAAGACGAAGAGGACGGTTGCAACAAGCGGGGACATCTTTCCCGTGATAGGCGAGCCCCGACCGTAGTGCAATCGACCAGCCGAGCCGCTCACCGACCATCCGACGGGTCCTCCGCTTGTTTTTCAGCCGGCTTTGCGGTCCCTATATGCCTCTTGGCCCCGGCCTCCCCGGCCGCCACAAGGACTTCTCATGCTGCGACTCGCCCTGGCGCTTTTCCTGCTTGCCATTCCGACCTTCGCCCACGCGACCGACGCGGGCTGGGCGCTGCTGCGCGACGGCGCCCATATCGTGCTGCTTCGCCACTCCTTCGTCACCGGAACCACCGACCCGGCGAATTTCGACATCGGCGATTGCGCCACCCAACTCAACCTGTCGGAGCGTGGCAAGCAGCAGGCGAGTCGCATCGGCGCACTGTTCGCGGCGCGCGCAGCGCCCATCGAGCGCGTCCTCTCCAGCCGTTACTGCCGCTGCCTCGATACCGCCCGCATCGCCTTCGAGGCCGAGCCGGAGCCCTTCGCGCCGCTCGACCTCCTGAAGGCCGATCCCGCCGGGAAGGCCGCCCAGCTCGCCGCGACGCTGAAGGAAATCCGCGGCTATTCCGGTTCCGACAATCTGGTGCTGGTCACCCATCTGGAGAACATCGTGGCGCTGACCGGCGTCGCACCGCGCGAAGGTGAAGCGGTGGTGGTCGAGCCGCAGGGCGACGGCCTCAAGGTGCTTGGCCGCGTCACTTTCTGACGGCTGCGAGTTTTGTGCAGGCGACGGTTGCAACTGTTGCCGAAATGCCACGGCTGCAAGAAGCCCCAAATCCGCCGCGACAATGCCGCTTGCGACAACCCGTCGCAGGGTCTATAGGCGCGCTCCCGGTCACGAAAACCGAAGCGAGCACAACGGTTGGAGCTTTCGTCTCCGCCCGCGCAGCCGGCTTTGCCGCGCTGTGTACGGCGCCGTTTCGGGGATTGGGATCGCGGATGTAGCTCAGCGGAAGAGCGCCGGATTTGGATCCGGAGGTCGCAGGTTCGACTCCTGCTGTCTGCACCACGGATAGCTCAGTTGGGTAGAGCATCAGACTCATAATCTGACGGTCGAAGGTTCGAATCCTTCTCCATTGGCCTTCCAAGCCAAGCCACCCTGTCACGGTGTTATCTGGAAAATCGGTCCGGGGACCGGAATGCGAAGGCTTCAAAGGACGGCACGGCTTCGGCCCCACCGGCCCGCGATGTCCTGCGCCATCGCCTCGCGGCCAGGCCCGCGGTGACGATCAAGGCGCGACAGTGCCGGCAACGGAGCCTTCGGGCTCCAGCGCCCGCTTTGCCGCCCCGCGATCCGCTCCCGAAGGCCCGCTGCGGATTGATGCCACCGGTCTCCGGATCATTCGTGCCCGGAACTGTGAACAGACGATGTGAAACGAGAAACGAAAGGACGATCGACGCATGACGTGACGCCTCGCATGGGGCCATGCCCGACGGGAGTAAAGACAATGAAGACCATTCTCGAAAAGCTTCTTGGACGCCAGCGCGTCCTCGTGAAGGAAAATGAGCGTGCCGTCGCCCTCTACAAGGGCGAGATCCAGGCTGTCCTGATGCCGGGCGAGCATTGGCTCGCCAACCGGCGCGGCAACCTGGAAGTCTCCAGGCACGACCTGAAGAACCCGGAATTCGTTTCGGCTTACGAGAAGGCGTTGTTCGACAAGCTCCCGGATGTGGCCGCGCGTCATTTCACCGTCGTTCGCACCGGGCGCACCGACATTGCAGTCATCGAGCGCGACGGCGCCCTCCATGCCGTTCTCACTCCGGACCGCAAGCTCGTGCTGTGGACGGATGCCGGCCCGTGGAAGGTGACGTCCGTCGACACGGCGGCCGATCTGGCCGTCGATCCGGCGTTGATACGCCGGATCGGGCAGGCCCGGAAGACGGAACACACGTTCCTGCATCCGGTCGTGGACGGCCAGGTCGGGCTGCTGTTCGTGGACGGCGTCTACACCCGCACGCTGGCCGCGGGCGTGCACGCCTTCTGGAGCGTCGGCCGCATGGTCCAGGTGAAGGTCGTCGACCTCAAGCGCCAGTCGCTCGATGTCGCCGGGCAGGAAATGCTGACCAGGGATCGCGTGACCATCCGGGTCAATATCGCCGCCGAATACCGGGTCGTCGATCCGGTGACGGCGGTGAGCACGGTGAAGGACTTCGCGGAAGCCCTCTACCGCGCCCTGCAGTACGCCTTCCGCAAGACGCTTGGCGCGCTCACGCTCGACCAGATCCTCGACAAGAAGGTCACGGTCGACGAGGAGGCGGCCGCCAAGGTGCGAGCCGATATGGCAGCGATCGGCCTCGAGGTCAGCGATATCGCGCTCAAGGATGTCATCCTGCCGGGCGAGATGCGCGAGATCCTCAACCAGGTGGTTTCGGCCGAGAAGCAGGCCGAGGCCAACGTCATCCGCCGCCGCGAGGAGACGAACGCCACGCGTTCGCTGCTCAACACGGCCAAGGTGATGGCCGAGAACCCGGTGATGCTGCGGCTGAAGGAGCTCGAGGCTCTCGAAGCCATCGCCGGCAAGGTCGAGCGACTCACCGTCCATAACGGGACGGGCGGGCTGCTGAACGACCTGGTCAAGCTCCGCGAGAGCTGAGCTGACTTAAGGTTAACGGGAAGGGCCGCCGGGCCGACCGGCGGCCCTTCTTGCGTTTCACGCGGCCCCTACCCATTTGCGCCCGGCGCAACAGGCCTTTTCCTGCCGGGAAAAACCGATTAGACAGCGCCCAAACAAGATGCGGACAGATTCCGCCCGCAACCCGAAGGAAGAGCCCTTGTCCACCACGTTCGAGAAAGTCGCCAAGATCATTGCCGACACCAGCGAGATCGATATCGACACCATCACACCCGAAAGCCACACCATCGACGATCTCGGCATCGACAGCCTCGATTTCCTCGACATCGTCTTTGCCATCGACAAGGAATTCGGCATCAAGGTGCCGCTGGAGAAGTGGACGCAGGAGGTCAATGACGGCAAGGCCTCGACCGACGACTACTTCGTCATGAAGAACCTGTGCGCCAAGATCGACGCGCTGGTCGCGGCCAAGGCCGCCTGACGAGCGCGATCGTGACCAGCCTCCAGCTCGACCCACAAAGCCGCTCATGAGCAGCCCGCGCGACGTCGTCATCACCGGCATCGGCCTCGTCTCCTCGCTGGGAGAAGGACCGGACGCGCATTGGCAGAAGCTGACCCGCCCGGGTGTTGAGCCGGTTCTCGATGCGACGCGCTTTGCGCCCTACACCATCCATCCGCTGCCCGAGATCGACTGGAACCTGCAGATCGCCAAGCGCGGCGACCAGCGCCAGATGGAAACCTGGCAGCGGCTCGGCACCTATGTTGCCGGCCTGGCGTTGGACGACGCCGGCATCAAGGGCAATGACGAGCTCTGCGCCACCATGGACATGGTGGTGGCGGCCGGCGGCGGCGAGCGCGACGAGGCTGTCGACAGCGCGATCCTTGCTGCCTCCGAGAGCCGTAACGACCGCGACGTCCTGCTCAACGAGAAGCTGACCACGGAACTGCGGCCGACGCTGTTCCTCGCCCAGCTTTCCAACCTGCTCGCCGGCAACATCTCCATCGTCCACAAGGTCACCGGGTCCTCCCGCACCTTCATGGGCGAGGAAGGCGCCGGCGTCTCCGCCGTCGAGACGGCGGCCGCGCGCATCCGTTCGGGCCAGTCGACCCATGTGCTGGTCGGCGGCGCGTTCCAGACCGAGCATTCCGATATGCTGCTGGGCTATGAGCTCGCCGGTTATCTGCATCGCGGCCCCTGGCGGCCGGTCTGGCAGCGGCAGGGCGCCGAAGGCGGCGGCGTGGTGACGGGCTCTGGCGGCGCCTTCCTGGTGCTGGAGCAGCGCGAGCACGCGGTGAGCCGCGGCCGCAAGATATATGCGGAGCTCGGTCCCGTGGTTTCCGGCCGGGCCAGGCGTCGGCGCGGCGAGTTGAACACCGAGATCGCCAAGCTGCTGAAGCAAGCGGCGCTGCCTGACGGGGAGTTGCTGACCATTTCCGGTGCGTCGGGCGCGCATGCCGCCACCGCGGCCGAGAAGGAAGTGCTCGACGCCAACCCGGCGCTTACCGTGCGCGCGTTCTCGACGCTCACCGGCCATATGAAGGAAGCGCAATTCCCCTTCGCGGTGGCGCTTGCGGCACTGGCCGTCGACCGCAAGGCCGGTTACCCTGTCTTCGATGCCACAGTGGAGCGGCCATTCGATGGCGCTCCCGCACCGGTCCTTGCAACGGCCATCGGCTATCACCAATTCGAAGGCCTTGGGCTGATCAAAGCCGCTTGAGGCGAAGGCAAATGAAAAGCATGGCCAATCTCCGCGATCACATGGGCAGGCCGGTCGTCGCCGTGACCGGCATCGGCGTGGTGACCTCGCTGGGCGTCGGCAAGGCAGACAACTGGGCGGCGCTGACCTCCGGCAAATCCGGCATCCATCCGATCACCCGCTTTCCGGTCGATCACCTCAACACCCGCATATCCGGAATGGTCGATTTCCTGCCGTCGAGCTCCAAGGGTGCCAGCCCGCTCACCTATGAACTGGCCGAGACGGCCGCCCAAGAGGCGGTCTCGGAAGCAGGCCTCGATTCCGGCGATTTCGGCGGGCCGCTGTTTCTTGCTTCGCCGCCGGTCGAGCTCGACTGGGCCGACCGTTTCTCGCTCTACAATTCCGACAAGAAGGACAACGGCGCCGAAAGGCTGCTGCGGGTGGCGCGCGGGCTGAAGGAGCTCGACATCTTCGAGACCACACAGTTCGGTTCGATCGCCGATCGCCTCGCCGACCGCTTCGGCACTCGCGGCCTGCCGATCACGTTGTCCACCGCCTGCGCCTCCGGCGCCACGGCCATCCAGCTCGGCGTCGAGGCGATCCGCCGCGGCGAATGCGACAAGGCTCTGTCGATCGGCGCGGACGGATCCGCGACGGCCGAAGCGCTGATCCGCTTTTCGCTGCTTTCGGCGCTCTCCACCCACAACGACATCCCGGAAAAGGCGTCAAAACCCTTTTCCAAGGATCGCGACGGCTTCGTCCTTGCCGAAGGTTCCGGCGCGCTGGTGCTGGAATCGCTGGAGGCGGCACTTGCCCGCGGCGCGACCATACTCGGCATCATGCGCGGCTGCGGCGAGCGCGCCGACGACTTCCACCGCACCCGCTCCAAGCCCGATGCCTCGCCGGCGATCGCCACGGTGCGCGCCGCCCTTGTCGATGCGGGCCTCGGCGAAGACGAGATCGACTACGTCAACGCGCACGGCACCTCGACGCCGGAAAACGACAAGATGGAGCACCTGTCGTTATCGACCGTGTTCGGCGAGCGGGTCGGCTCGATGCCGATCTCCTCCAACAAGTCGATGATCGGCCACACGCTGTCGGCCGCGGGCGCCGTCGAGGCCGCATTCTCGCTGATGACCATGCGCGAAAGCGTCATTCCGCCGACCATCAACTATGACAATCCCGATCCTGCGATCGTGCTCGACGTGGTGCCCAACAAGAAGCGCAATGCCGAGGTCGGCACGGTTCTGTCGAATTCCTTCGGCTTCGGCGGCCAGAACACCTGCCTTGTCATGGCGCGGGAACCGGTCTAAGCGGACGTTTTTCCGCTTCCACAGCACCGACAGGCCAAATGCGCGCATTGCAACTTATAGAGGACCGCCGCCTTGAAACGGTGGATCTGCCGCCTCCCCCACCGCCTTCGCTCGGCGAAGTGACGCTCCGCATCAAGGCGGTGGCGCTGAACCATATCGACGTCTGGGGCTGGCGCGGCATGGCCTTCGCCAAGCGCAAACTGCCGCTGGTCGTCGGCGCCGAAGCCTCCGGCGAGGTCGAGGCGGTCGGGCCTGGCGTCTCCAACCTCCTGCCGGGCCAGCTGGTGTCGATCTACGGCGCGCGCACCTGCGGGCTTTGCCGCGCCTGCCGCGAAGGCCGCGACAATCTCTGCGAGCATGTCTCCGGCGTCCACGGTTTTCATCTCGACGGCTTCGCGCAGGAGATGATCAACCTGCCGGCCCGCCTGCTGGTGCCCGCGCCACCCGGCGTCACGGAAATCGGCGCAGCCGTCGCGCCCGTCACCTTCGGCACGGTCGAGCATATGCTGTTCGACAACGCGAAGCTGGAACCCGGCGAGACCATCCTCGTCCATGCCGGCGGCTCCGGCATCGGCACTGCCGCGATCCAGCTGGCCAAGAAGATGGGTTGCACCGTCATCACCACGGTCGGCTCGAACGACAAGATCGACAAGGCGAAGGCTCTTGGCGCCGACCATGTCATCAACTACCGCGAGGACCGTTTCGAAGGCGTCGTGCGCAAGCTGACGAGGAAGAAGGGCGTCGACGTCGTCTTCGAGCATGTCGGCGCTGACACCTTTGCCGGCTCGATGCTCTCCTTGAAGCGCGGCGGCCGTCTTGTCACCTGCGGCTCGACCTCCGGCGTGTCGACGCAGGTGAATCTGATGCAGCTTTTCCAGCAGCAGTTGAAGCTGCTCGGTTCCTTCGGTTGCCGCATGGAAAACATGGCCAACGCCATGCAGAAGATGGCGGCCGGCCTTGTCGCCCCGGTCGTCGATACCGAGGTCGGCTTCGACGACATCGACGCGGCGCTGAAGCGCATGGAAGGCCGCGACGTCTTCGGCAAGATCATCCTGCGTGTTTCCTGAGGCATATGGTCGGCAAGGTGCTCAAGAAAGCCCGCCGGGACTTCATGTTCCGCTATGGCCGGCGGCTGCGCCAGATGGAGCATTGGCTGGTCGCGCGGCTTGCCATGGCGATGATCGGGCTGCTGCGCCTTTTGCCGCCGGACAGCGCGCTCAACTTCGCCGACCGCGTCGCCCGCCGCATCGGGCCGATGGTCGGGCGGCATAGGGTAGCCGTCAACAATCTGCGCCTCGCCTATCCGGAAAAGAGCGATGCCGAGATCGAGGCCATCGCGTCCGACATGTGGGGCAACATGGCCCGGCTTGCCGCCGAATACATTTTCCTTGATGCCCTCTTCGACGTCGACCCGAATGCCGCCGAGCCGGGCCGGGTCGAGGTCCGCGGCGTCGACCATTTCGTCGAGATCGCCGGCGAGAAGAGGCCGCATATCCTGTTCACTGGCCACCTCGGCAATTTCGAACTTTTGCCGGTCGCCGCCGCCACCTTCGGCATGAACATCACGGCGCTGTTCCGCCCGCCCAACAACCCCTACCTCGCCGACTATATTCACTCGACGCGCCGCTCGACGATGGGAGGCTTGCTGCCGTCTTCCACCGGCGCGTCATTCGCGCTCGCCGCCATCCTGGAAAACGGCGGCAATATCGGCGTTCTTGTCGACCAGAAATTCACCAACGGCGTCGAGACGACCTTCTTCGGCCGCCCCTGCCAGAGCAATCCGGTGCTGGGCATGCTCGCCCGCCACTATGACTGCGATGTCTATCCGGCGCGCTGCGTCAGGCTGCCGGGAAACCGCTTCCGCCTCGAAATCGAGAACAAGCTGATCTTGCCGCGCACCAAAGGCGGCAGCGTCGATGTCCACGCCACCACCCAGCTACTCGCCGACGTTGTCGAGCGTTGGGTGCGCGAGGATCCCGGACAGTGGATGTGGTTCCACAAGCGCTGGGAGATGAGCGGCCGCCGCCGCAATCGGCGTGGGCTGGCCAAAGAGGCCGGCTGAGCCTCCGGGCCGTATCTCAGAAATCGCTCAGCGCGGTTCTCCGGCTCGATCACTCAGCCCGAGCGCAAGTGCCTGCGCAAGGAAAAGCCGCGAAGATCGCTCTTCGCGGCTCTGATTTCAGGCGACCTGAACTGGCAGAGTAGTTCCTAGAGGAACGGTATCGTGAAGTTGGGTCGATACGTATCCATGGTGGCGCCATTGCGGTCTTCGGAGAGCAATGTATCCGAGCCGAAGCTCGCCCGTAGGCCAATTACATACTTGTGAACGTTCACGCTGCCCGAAGCTTCGGAAAAAGTCAGGTGATCCAGCTGGTAGCGCCCGAACACGGACCAAGGCGTGCCGGAAAACCGGTAGGTTGCCTGCAATGCCGCCGAGACCGTATCGAAGTGCGCACCAAAACCCGACAGCCGCGAGAAGCCGAGTTCACCGTCGAAGCGCAAATCGTCCTGCGCGAAATACCGCACGACGCCACGGCCGCCCCAATTGTCGAAATGTTCGGACTCGCCGCTGGCCCGCAGCTGGCCATAATAGATCTGCCCGTAAACCGTCACGTTGCCGAAATAGGCCTGCGCCTCTGGGCCCACGGTGAAAGTGTACAGATCCGCATCGCTAACAAACTCGTCGCCGCCATATCCGTTGATCGTGGCAAAGCCGCCGAGCGCATACGAGCTCGGATCGCGCCAGTAGCCATGGATCGCGCCGCCATAGCTGTAGATGTTCGTGCCTTCGATCCAGAGCGAATCGATCACCGCATCGGTCTGGATGTTCCAGCGGGCGTCGATCGGGAAATTGATTCGAGCGGCGCCACCGGCAGTCGTGCCGTCTGCATCGTCCCCGGGAGTTGCGAAATAGAGACCGCCGAGATAAACTTCGCCATAACCTGATATATGCGGCTGGGCCAGTTCCTGGTCTAGAACAACCGGCGCGTCCGCGGCGAAAGCCGAAGTTGCCGTCGCCGCGATCGCAGCGCTCAAAAGAAATCGATACATCATAGTCCCCAAGCGTGAGAATTAACGCCTCGCATTTACCACCGCTCTATGACACGGACCAGCTTTCGCAACTATTGGGGGCAGCGTAAGCCGTTGCTTTTCGAGACATGTGAGGCATTACTGCAACGCTCCGAAAAAGGGGGCAGGCAGCAATTGCTCCCGACGACTTCGGCACCCCGGTCCGTTTTCAGTCAGTGACGACGATCCGCGTGTTGCCGTAGCCGGCTTCCCTCACCATCGAATAGAAAGTCGCGGCATTGGCCGTATGCAAGCGCACGCAGCCATGCGAGGCCGGACGCCCAAGATACTTCACGGCGCCGGTGCCATGGATGGCGTAGCCGCCGCGGAAGAATACCGAATACGGCATCGGCGAATTGTCGTACTTGCGCGAGTACCACATCCGCGCGGTCCATTGCGGCCGGTAGCTGCCGCGCGGCGTGAAGTAGCCCCTGCGCGCCGTCGACACGTTCCAGCGGTAAAGCACCTGGCCGTATTTGCTGACGGTCATCGTCTGCGATGACACATCGATGTTGGCGACCAGCGCGGCCGCGCGACTTGCGATCGACGTGCCGAGCAACGCTGTTGTCAGCACGGCTGCCATGAGAACGAACTTTTTCATGCGATCAAACCCCTTCGATTGCCCCCTGCCATCACATGATTTTTTTCCATCATTTTGCCGGCAGGTGCGTTAAGTACCACACACTTGTTGACGAAACCGCCAATCCGATGCGGCGAATTTGAACGATTTTCCCGCCATAGTTGCTGGCCCGCCACGCACCCTCGACGGTTTAACCTGAGAGCCTGCCTCGATCATTGTCTGGCGACCGGCGAAAGGCTGCTTGCAAAAGCGCTGCGTTGCTTCTTCAATCCGCCGATGAACGAACAACTCCTTCGGGCCGTCGATGACCGCGTCGACGACCTGGTCGCGCTGACCGCCGACCTGATCCGCTTTCCCACCGTCAATCCGCCCGGCGAGGCCTACCGGTCATGCGCCGAATATCTCGGCGCGCGGCTGGAAAAGCTCGGCTTCGAGACCAAGTTCATCCGCGCCGAAGGCACGCCCGGCGACACCGACCGCTATCCGCGTGTCAACGTCGTGGCCCGATTCGACGGCCGCTCGCCCGGCGCCTGCGTGCATTTCAATTCGCATATCGACGTGGTCGAGGCCGGCGACGGCTGGACCGTCGACCCCTTCGCCGGCGAGGTAAAGGACGGCCGGGTATATGGCCGCGGCGCCTGCGACATGAAAGGCGGGCTGGCCGCCTCGGTCATCGCCGCGGAAGCTTTCATGGAGGTCTATCCCGACTTTCCCGGCGCCATCGAGATTTCAGGCACGGTCGACGAGGAATCCGGCGGCTTCGGCGGCGTCGCGCATCTGGCGCAGCTCGGCTATTTCTCCAGTCCGAAGGTCGACCACGTCATCATCCCAGAGCCGCTCAACAAGGACCGCATCTGTCTCGGCCATCGCGGCGTCTGGTGGGCAGAGATCGAGACCAAGGGCGAGATCGCGCATGGCTCGATGCCATTCCTCGGCGACAATGCGGTGCGCCACATGGGCGCCGTGCTGCAGGCCTTCGAGGACGATCTGTTTCCGGCGCTCGACCGCAAGGTGACGCGGATGCCGGTGGTGCCTGAGGGCGCCCGGCGCTCGACCATGAACATCAATTCCATCCATGGCGGCCAGACCGAGGACTTCCGTCCCGGACTGCCATCGCCCAACGTGCCGGATTCCTGCCGGCTGACCATCGATCGCCGCTTCCTGCTCGAGGAGGACCTCGCCACCGTCAAGGGCGAAGTCACCGGCATACTCGAACGGCTGAAGCGCGAACGGAAGAAGTTCGACTACGAGATCCGCGACCTGATGGAGGTCCTGCCGCTGATGACCGGGCGCGACGCGCCGGTCGTGAAAGCCGTCGCGAAGGGCATCATGGAGGTCTTCGACCGCGAACCGGACTATGTGATCTCGCCCGGCACCTACGACCAGAAACATGTCGCCCGCATCGGCCATATCTACGACTGCATCGCCTATGGCCCCGGCATCCTCGATCTCGCCCATCGGCCGGACGAGTGGGTGGGCATCGCCGACATGGTGGAATCGGCCAAGGTGATGGCGATCGGTCTTAACGTGCTGCTGCGCGGCACGACGGCCTGATCCGGAAAAACATTTCCCCTGGCGCTGCCCGGCAGCACGAAACGCAATTTACTCACAGGCCAAATCACGCTTCTATCCGCTGGCTTGAGCATGTTTTGAGCAAATGGGAGTTCAGCGATGAAATTGTGGAAGACCATTTTCGCCGCGGCCGTGCTGACATTCGCCGCCGCCGCCTCGGCGTTTGCGGCGCGTGCCGACCTCGTCATCGGCATTCCGCTCGAACCCCCTCATCTCGACCCGACCGCGGGCGCCGCCGCCGCGATCGACGAGGTGCTCTACGCCAACGTCTTCGAAGGTCTCACCCGCATCGGCCCGAACGGCGAGGTGCTGCCCGACCTTGCCGAAAGCTGGGCGATCTCGGATGACGGCAAGACTTACACCTTCAAGCTGCATGCCGGCGTGAAATTCCACGACGGCAGCGACTTCGGCGCCGACGACGTGAAATTCTCGCTCGACCGCGCCCGCGCCGACAATTCGGTCAACGCGCAAAAGGGCCTGTTCGCGCAGATCGACAAGGTCGACGTCGTCGATCCGGCGACCGTGAAGGTTACGCTGAAGAACCCGCAAGGCTCCTTCCTCTACAATATGGGCTGGGGCGACGCGGTGATGGTGTCGCCGAAATCGGCCGATACCAACAAGGAAAAACCGATCGGCACCGGTCCCTTCAAATTCCAGAGTTGGGCCAAGGGTTCGTCGATCAGCTTGGTGAAATCGGACAATTACTGGGGCGCGCCTGTCTTTCTCGACAAGGTCGAGTTCCGCATCGTGCCTGATGCCGCGGCCGCCGTGCCGGCACTGCTTTCCGGCGACATCCAGGCCTTCCCCTTCTTCGATCCCGACAGCGTCTCCCAGGTCAAGGACGATCCGCGCTTCCATGTGGTGATCGGCTCGACCGAGGGCGAGACCATCCTGGCGATCAACAACAAGAAGCCGCCCTTCGACAAGCTCCAGGTCAGGCAGGCGATCTCCTTCGCGCTCGACCGCAAGGCGATCATCGACGGCGCCTCGGCGGGCCTCGGCGTGCCGATCGGCTCGCATATGTCGCCCGCCCACAAGGATTATGTCGACCTCACCGGCCTCTATCCACACAATGTCGACAAGGCGAAGGAACTGCTGAAGGAGGCAGGTCTCGAGAAAGGCTTCAAGGCGACGCTGAAGCTGCCGCCGCCTTCCTACGCGCGGCTTGGCGGCGAGATCATCGCCTCCGAGCTTCGCGAGATCGGCATCGACCTGGAGATCGTGCCGGTGGAATGGGCCCAATGGCTGGATCAGGTCTTCACCAAGAAAGACTATGATCTCACCATCGTCTCCCATACCGAGCCCAACGACATCGATATCTATTCGCGCAAGGACTACTACTTCAATTACGACAACCCGGCCTTCGACGCCATCATCGCCAAGCTCAACCTGGCCTCGGACGAGGCGAAGCGGAAAGAGCTGCTGGGAGAGGCGCAGAAGATCCTCGCCGACGATGCCGTGGTCGGCTTCCTCTACGAACTGCCGAAGGTCGGGGTCTGGGACGCCAAGCTGCAGGGCCTGTGGGAGAACGCGCCGATCCAGGCCAACGACCTTACCAAGGTGAAGTGGACAGATTGACAGCCGCCGCGATCGCCTGATCGCCTCCCATGACCGCCTATCTCCTCAAGCGCTTCATCATTGCGGCCATCACGCTCGTGCTGGCCTCGATGGTGGTGTTTGCGGTGATGGAGATCCTGCCCGGCGACCCGGCGCGCCTGATGCTCGGCTTCAACGCCAGCGCCGACCAGGTCGAGCTCCTGCGCGACCAGATGGGGCTGAACGCGCCGCTTGCCCTGCGCTACCTGCATTGGGCTGGCGGGCTGCTCAGTCTCGATTTCGGCCGCTCCTACACTTACTCGGTTCCCGTCATCGATCTCGTGCGTGAGCGCGTCGTGGTTTCCCTGCCGCTGGCGCTTATCGCGCTGGCGCTGTCGACGGCAATCGCCATTCCGGTCGGCCTTTTCTCCGCCAGCCGGCAAGGCCGTGCCGGCGACGCGCTTGCCATGGGCGCCGCCCAGCTCGGCGTCGCCGTGCCGAACTTCTGGTTCGCGCTGATGCTGATCTACCTCTTCGCCGTCTGGCTGCGGCTGGTGCCGGCCGGCGGATTTCCCGGCTGGGGAGCCGGAGCCTGGCCGGCGGTGAAGTCGCTGCTGCTGCCGGCCGTCGCGCTGGCGCTGCCGCAAGCGGCAATCCTGGCGCGCGTCGCCCGCTCGGCGCTGATCGAGGTGCTCAACGAGGATTATATCCGCACCGCCCGCGCCAAGGGCCTGCCCTACCGCGCCGTGCTCTGGCGTCATGCATTGCGCAACGCCATGATCCCAGTGCTGACCATCCTCGGCCTGCAATTCGCCTTCCTGCTTGCCGGCACCATCATCATCGAGAATGTCTTCTACCTGCCCGGCCTCGGCCGGCTGGTGTTCCAGGCCATCACTCAGCGCGACCTGATCGTCGTCGAAAGCGTCGTGATGCTCCTGGTCGCCGCCGTGATCGCCGTCAATCTGCTTGTCGACTTCTCCTATGCGGTCGTCGATCCGCGACTGAGGGGCCGGCAATGACAATGCGCATCGACCTGCCCGAGGAAACGCTTGCCGGGGTTCTGGCCAAGGCCTTCGGCAACCGCTCGTTCCTGATCGGCTTCGCCATCACGCTGCTGGTGGCTGCGGTCGCGCTGCTCTCCTTTGTTTGGACGCCCTACGACGTCACCAAGCTGGTGATCGCCGACAAGACACAGGCGCCCTCGTGGACGCATTGGTTCGGCACCGACCATTTCGGCCGCGACATCCTGTCGATGATCATGGTCGGCGCGCGCAACTCGATCGCCGTGGCGCTGGTCGCGGTCGGCATCGGCATGGGCATCGGCGTGCCGCTCGGCGCCTTGGCTGCGGCGCGCGGCGGCATGGCCGACGAGGCGCTGATGCGCGTCAACGATCTCGTCTTCGCCTTTCCGGCGCTGCTTTCGGCGATCATGATCACCGCCATCTTCGGCCCGGGCGCCATCAACGCCATCATCGCCATCGGCATCTTCAACGTACCGGTCTTCGCGCGCGTTGCCCGCGCCGGCGCTTTAGCGATCTGGCCGCGCGAATTCATCCTTGCCGCGCGCGCCGCCGGCAAGGGCATGACCGAGATCACCATCGAGCACATCCTGCCTAACATCGCCACGCTGCTGCTCGTGCAGGGCACGATCCAGTTCGCGCTTGGCATCCTCGCCGAGGCCGGACTTTCCTATGTGGGCCTCGGCGCGCAGCCGCCTATGCCGAGCTGGGGCCGCATGCTGTTCGACGCCCAGACGCGCATGGTGACGGCGCCCTGGATGGCGATCTTTCCCGGCATGGCGATCGTCGTCACCGTGCTCGGGCTCAACCTGCTCGGCGACGGCATCGCCGACATCCTCGATCCGAAATCGCGGCGGCAGCGATGAGCCTGCTCGAGATCGAGAACCTGTCGCTCGCGATTGGCAACACGCCGATCCTCAAAGACGTCGACCTCGCGATCGCACCCGGCGAGGTGGTCGGCCTGGTCGGCGAATCCGGCTCCGGCAAGTCGATGACGGCGCTGACCGTGATGCGGCTGCTGCCGCATCTGGCGCGCGCCGATGGGCGCGTCGCCTTTGACGGCATCGACATCCTCGGCGCGAGCGAAGATCAGATGTGCGCGATGCGCGGCGACGACATCGGCATGGTTTTCCAGGAGCCGATGACGGCGCTCAATCCGGTCAAGACGATTGGCGAGCAGGTGGCCGAAGGCATTCGCTGGCACACCAAGGCTGGCCGCGCCGAGGCCGAGGAGCGCGCGCGAAAAATGCTCGACCGCGTCGGCCTGCCGGAAGCGAGATTCCCGCTGTCGCGCTACCCGCACGAACTGTCCGGCGGCCAGCGCCAACGGGTCGTCATCGCCATCGCTTGCGCGCTGAAGCCGAAGCTCCTGATCGCCGACGAGCCGACGACGGCGCTCGACGTGGTTCTGCAGGCGCAGATCCTCGACCTGCTGCGCGATCTCGTCAGCGAGAACCGCATGGGCCTGCTGCTCATCTCGCACGACCTCGCGGTGGTGACCGAAATGGCCGATCGCCTGACCATCCTGCGCCGTGGCGAGGTGATGGAGGCCGGCGACACCGCACGCACGCTGTCGGAGCAGTCGCATCCCTACACGCGTGAGCTGGCGCTGGCTTCCATGCATGTGCCAGCCCGGCCAAAGACGCACCTTGCCGGCTCGGCAAAACCCTTGCTCGAGGTCGAAAGCGTCAGCCGGGACTATCCCGGCCGGCGCAAATCCTTGTTCAGACCGGCAGACCCGATCCGCGCCGTCGACGACGTCTCGCTGACCATCGAGCCGGCCCAGTCGGTGGCCCTCGTCGGCCGTTCCGGCTGCGGCAAGTCCACCCTTGCCCGGATGATCCTGGCGCTGGACAAGCCGACAGCCGGCGCGATCCGGTTTCGCGGCGAGACCATCACCGGCAAGGCGGAGACTGAGCTCAAGCCGGCCCGGCGTGACATGCAGGTGGTATTCCAGGACCCCTACGGCTCCTTCGACCCGCGCCAGAGGGTCGAGAGCCTGGTGGCCGAGCCGCTGCATCTTCTGGAGAAGCGACCGGCCAGGATCGAGCGCCGCGAGATGGTCGCGCATGCGCTCGACGAAGTCGGGCTCGGCCCGCGCGACATGGACAAATACCCGCATGAATTCTCCGGCGGCCAGCGCCAGCGCCTGTCGATCGCCCGCGCCATCATCACCCGCCCGAAGCTGGTCGTGGCCGACGAGCCGGTCTCGGCGCTGGATGTCTCGATCCGCGCCCAGATCCTCGACCTCTTCGCCGAGCTCAATCAGAAACTCGGCATAGCCTACCTCTTCATCACGCACGACCTGACCGTTGCCCGCGCCATGTCCGACGAGGTGCTGGTCATGCATGAAGGCAAGATCGTCGAGCGAGGCAGGACGGCCGAGGTGCTCGATCATCCGCGCTCGGAGGCCGCAAAGGCGCTGGTCGCGGCTGCGCCCGACCTTCACCGCGCGATCGCGCGGCGCATGCAGGAACAGGGGTGAGCGGCGCGCCTTTCAACTCTCCGGCTTGACGACATCGACGGGGCTGATGTCGAGCAGGTCGAGCGTGCGGCGCAGCAGCTTCACTTCGCTCTCGGCCAGCTTTGAATCTGCCTTGGCAATCTCCGCCATATGGCGCGCAAGCAGCTTGCGCCGCTCGACATCGAGATCGCGAAACAGTGCGATCGCCTGCGAGCCGTTGGTCTCGTAGCCGTAGTCGTTGAGATATTCGATGACGCTGTCGATCGAAGCTTCGGGAATGCCGAAGGCTTCCTTGCAGATGCGCCGGAAGGCGACCATCTCGCTCTCCGAGACCGAGCCGTCGGCCAGGATCATGCGAAACAGCATCAAAAGCTCTGCCGACAGCACCGGATCGTCCGCCACCTTGCGGACGCCCGGGTCACCGTCGAAGATCGAGCGTATCTGGTCGAGCAGCGCCATCGCCAAAAGCCTCCCCTTGCGATTCCGGTCTGATTGTTAGAGCAATTCCAGGAAAAGTGCGAAACGGTTTTCCGTTCAAATTTGCATCAAAACGAAGGATAGAGCGGTTCTGAGTTTCCGTGAAACGGTGAACCGATCCAGCGCGGAATCGATCTTGCGCAAACTGGGCGGGCATGATGGAAGCAGCCGTCCCCCTCGCCTTGATCCACAGCCCGATGATCGACCTTACCCTGCAGACTGCCCTGATGCTCACTGCTGCCGCCTTCGCGGCCGGCTTCGTCGATTCGATCGCCGGCGGCGGCGGCCTGATCACCATCCCGGCGCTGCTCCTGGCGGGCTTCTCGCCGGTCGCAGCGCTCGGCACCAACAAGCTGCAGGGCATGTTCGGCTCCGGCTCGGCCACGATCCACTATGCCGCGAACGGCCAGGTCGACTTGCATCGACAGCTGCCTTCCGCGCTGCTGGCGCTCGTCGGCGGCGCCATCGGCGCGCTGCTGGCGACGGTCGTGCCCGGCGATTTCCTGCGCGCCCTCTTGCCGGTTCTCCTGATCGCGATCGCTCTCTATTTCGCGTTCAAGCCCAACATGAACGACGTCGACCGCGCAGAACGCCTGTCTCCGCTTGTGTTCGGGCTCACGGTCGTGCCTGCCGTCGGCCTGTACGATGGTCTGTTCGGCCCAGGCACGGGCTCATTCCTTATGCTCGCCTTCGTTGCGCTCGCCGGCTACGGCGTGCTGAAGGCGACGGCGCACACCAAGCTGCTCAACTTCGCCTCCAACATCGGCGGCTTCGTCGTCTTCGCCGCCGTCGGCGTCATCGACTGGAAGATCGGTCTGGTGATGGGCGTGGCGCAATTCCTCGGTGCCCGCATAGGCGCGAGCCTTGCCATCCGGGTTGGCGCCCGGCTCATCAAACCGCTGCTGGTCGTCGTGTGCGTGGCGCTGGCGGTCAAGCTCCTGGCCGATCCGGCCAATCCCCTGCGCCAGCTAATTGGTGTGTGACGCCCCTGCTGGTAGAATTCGGGTGTTGCGAATCATGTTGGAGGGACCAGACATGAATCTCAGTGCACCCACCCAGGTCGTGTTCATTATCTCGTTGGTCATCGCCATCATCGGCCTTCTTGCCGCTCTTGGCCTTCTTGCGTTCATTCCTCTTGCGTCGGTGTGGATCATGCTCATCGCCTATATCGTGCTTGCCGCCGGTTGCCTTATGCGCGGCGCATAAAGACTCGCAGATCTCTTGCAACTCGAAGCGCCCGGCCCTGCCGGGCGCTTTTGATTTGGGAGCATGGTCTGCTACATTTTGGCGATGTCCGACGAGACTGAGCGCCATCGACAGGACAATCGGTCTCCCGCCCTCCGTTTCGAGACGGTCCGGCGCCAGCCTGCGGCTGCGCTTGCGGGCATCGTCACCGATATCTGCGGCTATCGCGAGATTTGCCCCGGCCATTTCCGTGTCGTCGAATATGCCTCCCTGACCGTGCCGCTGGTGATTAGCTTCGCCGATGCCTTCGCCATCGGGCTTGGCCGCGACCCGGGCGACAACGACCGCTTCGCCAGCTTTGCAGCCGGCCTCTACGCCGGTCCTGTCGTGATCGAATCCTTCGGCGGCTCCTGCTGCGTTCAGGTCAATTTCACGCCGCTCGGCGCCAGACAATTCTTCGGCCTGCCGATGAGCGAGCTGCGGCATCGCATGGTTGGGCTCGACGATGCGCTGGGCTTCGAGGGCATTGCATTGCGAGAACGGCTTGGCGAAGCATCGGATTGGGAGACGCGCTTTGCCATTGCCGAGGGCTTCATCGCCAATCGGCTTGCCGAGGCGAATGCGCTTTCGCCCGAAATCGCCTGGGCCTACAGGACACTCGTCGCGTCGGGCGGCCGCACCCGCATTTCGGCGCTTGCCGGAGAGATAGGCTGGAGCCGCAAGCATCTCGCGGCAAAATTTTCCGACGCGATCGGCATCGGGCCGAAGACACTGTCCCGCATCGTGCGCTTCAACCGCGCGCTTTCGCTATCGAAGCAGCAAGAGGACGACTGGGCCGGCATCGCCGCCGACTGCGGCTATGCCGACCAGGCGCATCTGGTGCGCGAATTCCGCCAGCTCGCCGGCGAAACGCCGACCGCGCTCGCCGCGCTGATGTAGACCTCAGGCGAGGTAACATTTCTTCAAGACGCCGGACCGTTTTTGCCCGAGGCTGACTTCCATCAAATCACCAGGGAGTTTGTCATGCCCACGGCAACGGAAGCACCGCGTATTTATCCCGCATTGCGCTATAGGAACGCCGCCAGGATGATCGACTGGCTATGCGCTGCCTTCAGCTTCGAGGTGCGTGCCCGCTATGGCGAAGGCGATATCGTCCATCACGCCGAACTCACCTTCGGTTCCTCGATGATCATGCTGGGCACCGCACGCGATGACGACTACGGCAAGATGGTCGGCGAGCCGGGCGGTGGTGGCGGCAAGTCGATCTACATCGCCGTCGACGATGCCGACGCTGCCTATGCGCGTGCCAGGAAGGCGGGCGCTACAATCGTCCAGGAAATGGTCGACCGCGATTACGGTAGCCGCGAGTTCATCTGCCGCGACCCGGAAGGCAACGTCTGGTCCTTCGGCACCTACTGGCCGAAGGCGAGCGAGAAGGCGTAGTTTCTATCGGCGCCGGCATTTGCGGCTGGCGAAAACGCCTGAACTTCGTCATCCACGGGCGGAGCGGGAGCGAAGCGGACGCGAAGACCCGAGGATGACGATGCGACGGAAGCTTTCGCTAATGGCAAGCGTATGCGCATCGACGGGAGGACCTACCTCGCCAGCGCGAAAATCGCATCGCAGTCGAGATGCCTCTCCAGCTCGGCGGCGACCTCGTCCAGCGCCTTCTCGACGTCGGCGCGATAGTCGACGCCGCCGCCGCTGACGCCCAGGCTCTCAAGATACGCGGCGCGGAAGGCATCCGCCGAAAACAGCCCGTGCAGATAGGTGCCGATCACCTTGCCGTCGACCGACACCGCGCCATCCTCGACGCCGTTGATGATCGCCGACGGTCGCGCCGTATCCGGACCGGTGGTGCGGCCGAGATGTATCTCATAACCCTCGAGCGGCAGGCCGAACTGCACCGAACGGGCGCTTGAATTGCGCACCGTCTTTTCCGGCTCCATCACCGTTTCGATGTCGAGCAGGCCGAGGCCTTCCGCTTCGGTGACGCGACCTTCGATGCCGTCGGGGTCACGCACCATGCGACCCAGCATCTGATAGCCGCCGCAGATGCCGACGACATGGCCGCCGCGCTTGCGGTGGGCCACGAGGTCGCGATCCCAGCCGTTCTCGCGGAATTTCATCAGATCGCCGATGGTCGATTTTGAGCCCGGGATGATCACCAGCCCGGCATCCTCGGGCAGTTTCTTGCCCGGTGGCACGAACACCACCTCGACCTGGGGCTCGGCCTTGAGCGGGTCGAGGTCGTCGAAATTGGCGATGCGGGCCAGCATCGGCACCGCCACCTTCAGCGCCCGCTTCTCGCCGGAGGCGAGACGCTCGAGCACGACCGAATCCTCGGACGGCAACCGGGCGGCCGCCTTCAGCCACGGCACGACGCCGAAGCAGCGCCAGCCGGTGAATTTCTCGATCGCGCTTATGCCATCGTCGAACAGCGAGACATCGCCGCGGAACTTGTTGATGAGATAGCCGGCGATCATGCGCCGGTCTTCCTCCGGCAGGATCAGATGGGTGCCGGCGACCGAGGCGATGACGCCGCCGCGATCGATGTCGCCGACGAGCACCACCGGCACGTTAACGTGCGTCGCAAAGCCCATATTGGCGATGTCGCGGCTGCGGAGATTGATCTCGGCCGGCGAGCCGGCGCCTTCGACAATCACGAGGTCGGCGCCCTCCCCGACCTTCGCCCAGGAATCGAGCACCGCGTCCATCAACCTGGCCTTCATCGCCTGGTAGTCGCGCGCCCGCGCCTCGCCGAACACCTTGCCCTGCACCACCACCTGCGAGCCGATATCGCTCTGCGGCTTGAGCAGCACCGGGTTCATGTGCACGGTCGGCCTGACCCCGCAGGCCAGCGCCTGCAGCCATTGCCCGCGGCCGATCTCACCGCCGCCCGCTCTGTTGTCGCCGGGAATATCGGCGACGGCCGCGTTGTTCGACATGTTCTGCGGCTTGAACGGCCTGACCTTCAACCCGCGTTTTCTCGCCACCCGGCACAGCCCCGCCACCAGCACGGTCTTGCCGACGTCCGAGCCGGTTCCCTGCAGCATGATCGCCTTGGCCATCAGTTCCTGCCCTCCGAGCCGATGGTCGATTTCTGCGCCAGCGGTCCGCCGCGCCAGATATAGAGCGCCATCAACGGTTCCTTGCCCGTGCGCATGGCGTGACTGACGTTGGACGCGTGGTGGATAACCTCTCCGGCTTCGCGAACGTGAAAGCCGCCTTCGCCCATACGCCACTCCGTGCCGCCGGTCAGCGGAACATAGATCTCCTCGGCGATGTGATGATGGTCTGGGTAGACGATGTCAGGCCCCAGGATCAGCAGGCCGGCCGCGACATCGTCATTGACGAAATGCCCGCGCGTGCCGAACACCTCCAGCCAGCCGTAATTGTCGATAAAGGCCCGGTCAAAGTCGGACGCCGTATAGGTCTGCCCCCAGCGCAGCTCATCCCGGTAGTCGGCCACGAATCGCGCCAGCGGCCTGACGTCTTGCGGCGCAAGTTCGGCGATGCGGTCGAGATGGCGGAGACAATCAAGCCAACTCGGATCGAGCGAACGGACCGGCATATCCCAGTCGATGCGAGCGACCGCGTCCGAAACCAGGTCGCTGTCGACGCCTGCGAGACAGCCATGGAAGCGGTCCAGCAACTGATCGAAAACTGTCGACACGCAAGGCTCCGTTGATCAATCCATGCACAGCCGGTCCGCGGAGGCCCGGGTTGCGCGGCGGCATCATTGGTCTAGATTGATCATTGCGCAAAGCCAAAAACGACAGGCCACAAGGCCTGAAACGACAGGGAGCACGCCATGGACGCGGCAGTCGATGCGGGCACTGGCCAATTCGAACTCACCGAGGAACAGCGCGCCATACAGGAGATGGCGGAGGCTTTCGCGGCCGACCGTGTGGCGCCGAACGCGCTCGACTGGGACCGGGCCAAGCACTTCCCCGCCGATGTGATCCGCGAGACCGGGCCGCTCGGGCTCGGCGGTATCTATGTCAAGGACGATGTCGGCGGTTCGGCTCTCGGCCGCCTCGATGCGGTGCTGATCTTCGAGGCGCTCGCCCGCGCCGACCCGGCCTTCTCCTCCTTCATCTCGATTCACAACATGGCGGCCTCGATGATCGACCGCTTCGGCAGCGACGAGCAGCGCCAGCGCTTCCTGCCGAAGCTGACCTCGATGGATTGGCTGGCGAGCTATTGCCTGACCGAGCCAGGCTCAGGCTCGGATGCCGCGGCGCTGAAGACGCGGGCGGTGAAGACGGGCGACGACTATGTCTTGAACGGCGCGAAGCAGTTCATCTCCGGCGCCGGCGACAGCGATCTCTATGTCGTGATGGCGCGCACCGGTGGCGACGGACCGAAGGGCATCTCGACCCTCGTCGTGCCCAAGGATGCGCCCGGCCTTTCCTTCGGCGCCAACGAACACAAGATGGGCTGGCACATGCAGTCGACCCGCCAGGTGATCTTCGAGGATTGCAAGGTGCCGGCCGAGAACCTGCTTGCGACCGAAGGCGCAGGCTTCGGCATCGCCATGGCCGGGCTCGACGGCGGCCGGCTCAACATTGCCGCCTGCTCGCTGGGCGGCGCGCAGTCGGCGCTCGACAAGGCGCTCGCCTATACCGCCGAGCGCAAGGCCTTCGGCTCCAAGATCAACCAGTTCCAGGCGCTGCAGTTCAGGTTGGCCGACATGGAGACCGAGCTGCAGGCGGCCCGCATCTTCCTCTACGCCGCCGCCTCGAAGCTCGACCGCAACGCGGCGGATGCCAGCAAATGGTCGGCGATGGCCAAGCGCTTCGTTACCGATGTCGGCTTCGAGGTCGCCAACGAGGCGCTGCAGCTGCATGGCGGCTATGGCTATCTGCACGACTACGGCATCGAGAAGCTGGTGCGGGACCTTCGCGTCCACCAGATCCTCGAAGGCACCAACGAGATCATGCGCGTCATTATCGCCCGCACGCTGATTGGGCGAGGGGAAAAGTAGTGAGTACTGACTACTGACTACTGACTACTGACCATTCACCATTCACCACCAACCGCACGGAGCGCCGCTATGACCACTATCGCCTTCATCGGCCTCGGCAATATGGGCAACCCGATGGCCGCCAACCTGGTCAAAGCAGGCCATGCTGTGCTGGGATTCGATCTCGTTCCCGAGAACCTGACTATTGCGAAAGAACACGGCGTTACCGTAATGGCCAATGCCGTCGCCGCCGTAAAAGACGCCGATGTGGTGATCACCATGCTGCCTGCCGGCAAGCATGTGCTGTCGGTCTATGAGGACATCGCGCCCAAGGCGAAGAAAGGCGCGCTGCTCATCGACTCGTCGACCATCGATGTCGAATCGGCGCGCAAGGCGCACGCCATTGCCGCCAGGCACGGTCTGCCCTCGATCGACGCGCCGGTTTCCGGCGGCACGGGCGGCGCCGCGGCAGGCACGCTCACCTTCATGGCCGGCGGCTCGGACGCGGCCTTTGCTGCCGCCGAGACGATCCTGAAGCCGATGGCCGGCCGCATCGTCCACTGCGGCGGCGACGGCGCCGGCCAGGCCGCCAAGATCTGCAACAACATGATCCTCGGCATCTCGATGATCGGCGTCTCCGAAGCCTTCGTGCTGGCCGAAAAGCTCGGCCTGTCGCATCAGGCGCTGTTCGACGTCGCCTCCACCTCCTCCGGCCAGTGCTGGTCGCTCACCGCCTACTGCCCGGTGCCAGGCCCTGTTCCGGCATCGCCCGCCAACCGCGACTATAATCCGGGTTTTGCCGCGGCGCTGATGCTGAAGGACCTGAAGCTGTCGCAGGAAGCCGCGCAAAGTGCCGGCGCGGTCACGCCTCTGGGCGCGGAAGCGACGCAGCTCTACGCGCTGTTCAACGCGCAGGGGAACGCCGGCGTCGATTTTTCCGGCATCATTAATTTCTTGCGCGGCGATAAAAACTAAACGCCTGCTTTCAAAGGGTTATTAGCGGATTTTTTCGACGCAAAGCCGGCAAATTTAGATTTGCTTAAGCTCTCGATAACCCACCGGTAACGATGTGCCTTTAAAACGGACTGCGAGGCGGACATCGCAACCGCCCGGCGCTCCGGATCAGGTCTCGCGTACCGGAGCCCGTAAGTTTCGCAAGTCTCTCGTAGCGAAGCGCCATGCGTATCTGGCAAAGCCGCGTTCCCTTTTGGGGCGCGGTTTTTGCGTTTCGGAATGGCTTCGCTGCACTCCGAATACTTCGAATCGCCGGGCGCCCCTCCCGCGAAGGGCGCCCGAGCGCGTTTCCTACCGCTTCCGCAGATCCGCCTCGGCGAGGTCGAGCGCCTTGGCGATGCGTTGGCAGGCCATGTCGATGGTGTCGCGCGTCCAGATCAGCGGCGGCGACAGGATCATCGTGTCGCCGGTGGCGCGCAGCATCATGCCTTGCGAGATCGCGTGGTCACGCACGACGACGGCAGCGCTGCCTGACGGCAGGTAGCGTTCCTTGGTCGCCTTGTCCTTGACGATCTCGATCGCGCCCATCAGGCCGATCGAGCGCACCTCGCCGACGAGCCTGTGACCGGCGATGCGCTCCTGCAGCGCCTGCGCGAAATAGGGACCGGTGTCGGTCCTGACGCGATCGACCAGGCCCTCCCGTTCGATGATCTCGAGGTTCTTCAATGCCACCGCACAGGCCACCGGATGACCCGAATAAGTGTAGCCGTGATAGAACTCGCCGCCTTTCTCGACCAGCGTCCTGCTGATGCGGTCACCGACCAGCAGCGCCGACAGCGGCTGGTAGCCGGAAGTCAGCGCCTTGGCGGTGGTGATGGTGTCCGGCTCGACGTCGAAGGTCTGCGCCGCGAACCATTCTCCGGTGCGGCCATAGCCGGTGATCACCTCGTCCAGCATCAACAGCACATCGTATTTGCGGCAGATGCGCTGCACTTCCGGCCAGTAGCTCATTGGCGGGATCTTCACCCCGCCCGCGCCCATCACCGGCTCGCCGATGAAGGCGGCGACCTTGTCGGCGCCCGCTTCAAGGATGGCGTCCTCGACCGCCTTGGCCGCGCGGATGCCGAAATCATGGTCGCTTTCGCCGGGCAAAGCGAGCTCATAGGCATAGGGCATCATCACATGGACGATGTTGGGCACCGCGCCGCCAAGCTGTTTGTGCATCTGCTCCATGCCGCCGAGCGAGGTGCCCGCGATGGTCGAGCCGTGGTAGCCCATCTTGCGCGAGATGATGCGGTTCTTCTCCGGCTTGCCTTCGAGCGCCCAGTAGTGGCGCACGAGCCGCAGCGCCGTGTCGTTGGCCTCGGAGCCTGACGAGCCGTAGAAGACCTGGCTGACATGCTTGGGCGCCAGTTCCGCCAGCTTCTTCGACAACAGCACCGGCGTCGGCGTCGAGCATTTGAAGAAGGAGTTGTAGTAAGGCAGTTCCTTCATCTGCGCATAAGCGGCGTCCGCCAGCTCGTCGCGGCCATAGCCGACATTGACGCACCAGAGGCCCGCCATGCCGTCGAGGATTTCCGTGCCGTCGGCATCATAGATGAACGGGCCATTGGCATGGGTGATGATGCGCGAGCCTGCTTCGCGCAGTTCCTTGTGGTCGGTGAAGGGATGAAGGTGATGCGCGGCATCGATCTGCTGAAGCTGCTTCAGCGAATAGTTCTGATAGGTCATGGATTTGATCTTTCCTCTTGAATCAATCCGGCAACGGCCGGGGCGGATTCGTCAGAGGAAACGGGGCGGCGAATAGCCGATGCGGGCGCAAAGCCGCAAAAGCTCGGCGCGCAGCGTGCGCGGTGACGGCGTCACCGCGACCCCGAAGGCGCCTGATGTGCTGATGCGGACCATGGCGGCACCTTAAGCCGCCAACGGCCACGAATTCAAGCTTCACCGCGCTTTTCAGTCGAGCATCGGGTTGTCCGATAGCCGGCTTCCACTTTCCGGTCCGATGCTCAGCGCCTGCTGCAGAAAGACATAGCGCATTGCCGTCTGCGCCGCCTGCGGCCGACGGTCGCCGCGCCCGCCATGGCCGCCTTCGGTCTCCTCGAAGAACAGCGTCTTGCCGCGACCAGCGCCCTGCAGCCGCGCCGCCATCTTGCGCGCATGTCCCGGATGGACACGGTCGTCGGCGGTCGAGGTCATCAGCAGCACCGGCGGATAGGCAACCCCCGCCGCGACATGCTGATAGGGCGAATAGGCGCCAAGCCATGCCGCGTCCTCCGGCTTCGAGGGATCGCCATATTCCGCGATCCAGGACGCGCCCGGCGGCAGTTCGGTGTAGCGCAGCATGTCGAGCAGCGGCACGTCGATGATGACGGCGCCGAACAGCTCCGGCCGCTGCGTCAGCGACACGCCGGTAAGCAGGCCGCCGTTCGAGCCTCCCTGGATGCCGAGCTGGGCAGCCGTCGTGATGCCGCGCTTGACCACATCCTCCGCCACCGCCGCGAAATCGTCGAAGGCCTTCTGGCGCTTGCCCTTGAGAGCCGCCTGGTGCCAGGCCGGGCCGAATTCGCCGCCGCCGCGGATGTTGGCCTGCACATAGGCGTTGCCTTTGTCCAGCCAAAGCCTGCCGCGGATGCCGGCATAGCCTGGCAAGAGCGGCACTTCGAAGCCGCCATAGCCATAGAGCAGCGCCGGCGCCGCCCCTTTCTGATCCCGCCGGCGGACGACGAAATAAGGGATCATCGTGCCGTCCTTCGAGCGCGCCTCGAACTGCTCGGAAACATAGGGCGAGGCATCGAAGCGCGCCGGCTGCGATTTCACCGTCTGCAGCGTCTCGCCATCATCGTCCGACCAGATGATCGAGCTCGGCGTCAGGAAGTCGGTGAAGGAGAAGGAGACGCTGGAGCCGAAATGGTCGGCATGGCTGATGCCGACATTGCCGTTGTCGGGCAGGCCGACCGGCTTCAGCGACCAATGATTCTCGGTTCGATCGCAAACGACGACCTTGCCGCGCACATTGTCCATCAGGTTGATGAACAGCCGGTCCTGTGTCCTGGCGAGGCCGGCGATGGAGACGCGGTGCGCCGGCTCGAGCACGGTTTCGAAAGGTCCGAACGTGCCGGTGTCGATCCAGCGGTCGAAATCCACCGAGTAGAGCCCATCGGGCAGGCAGCTTGTGCCGTCAGGGGCCGTCCACGAGCTCCGCACGCCGAAGACGAGCTGGCCCTTGAAGATCGCCGTGTCGGTGGCGTCGTCGGGCAGCGGGACGCGCCTGGTCTCGCCCGAGGCCAGCCGCAGGAAGCTGTGCGAAGTGAAGAAGTCGATTGTTCTGCCAAGCAGCACATGCCGCTTGTCGCCGTCGAACTCCACGCCGCCGCCGACCGCGAGATGCTGCTTCTCGCCCTCGAAGATCGGCGTTGCGTCTTCCAGTTTCGTGCCGCGCCGCCAGAGCTTGATCACGCGCGGATAGCCGGACTGGGTCTTGTCTTCTTCCTCGAACGCCGCCGAGACGATCACCGTGTCCTTGTCCAGCCAGGAAAAGCCCGACTTCGAGGCAGGAGCGCGAAAACCGTCCGCGACGAACGACTTCGTCGCGATGTCGAACTCGCGCATCTCGCTGGCGTCGCCGCCGTCCGGCGACATGTAGAGCAGGCAGCGGTCGAAATCCGGATAGAGCCGGCTCGCCCCGCCGAACACCCATTTGACGCCCTCCTTGGCGGAGAGCTGGTCGAAATCGATGATCGTTTCCCAGTCCGGCTTGTCGGTCTTGTAGGACGCGACCGGCGCCCGGCGCCAGAGGCCCAGCGCATTGGTCTTGTCCTGCCAGAAATTGTAGACGTGGCCGGCAAGCGCCGCCCCGACCGCGATATTGTCCTCGGCCGTCATCAGGTCGAGCGCGGTCTCGAATGCCGCCCGGTAGGAGGGATCGCCCTGCAATTCGGCCACCGTCACCGCATTCTGGCGATGAACCCAGTCGAGCGCTTCCTTGCCGTTGCGATCTTCCAGCCACAGGAAGGGGTCCTCGGCCGCCAACTCGGGTTGGGGTTTGGTCATTGTGCTGGTCATGCGGTTCTCCGGGATGTCGTCTGGCTGGCCCTGCCTACATCGCGTTCGCGGCACGAACATTCAAGAGCGCCGCCGCCCGAACCTGGTTGGCAGACCAGGGCCAGCCTGCTGCCGTTTCGTCATGTCGCTTCCCTCGCCCTAGTGGTCGCCGCCTCCTTACCGGCGAGATTGCCGCCGGTCCATTATGCCGGCCACTTTCGCATTCGCACGAGGCTTCTCATGACTGCCGCCCTTCATCCCGCCGAACCGGCATTGGCAACAGATCGCGCTCGCCGCGGCGGCCGTGCTGGAAAGCGCGCCGGCGGATCGGCTGCCTTCGAGCAGCCGCCTTTCCGGCAGTTGAAGAATCCACTGACGCCGACCCGACTTGTTTCCGACGACGAGCTGGAATCGATCCATCTCGCCTCGCTGCGGGTGCTGAAGGAGATCGGCGTCGACGTGCTGCACGAGGAAGCCCGCCGCATCATGAAGGCGCATGGCGCCGACGTCAGCGAAGGCAGCGAGCGCGTGCGCTTCGACAGCGATCTGATCCTCGAACTGATTTCGCACTGCCCCTCGGAATTCACGCTCCATGCCCGCAACCCGGCGCACAATCTGCGCTTCGGCGGCAACAACGTCATCCTGTCGATGATGGCCTCGGCGCCCAATTGCTCCGACCTCGATCGCGGCCGGCGGCCCGGCAACCAGGCTGACTATCGCAACTTCCTGCGTCTGGCCCAGATGCACAACATCCTGCAGTGCACCGGCGGCTATCCGGTCGAGCCGATCGACATCCATCCCTCGGTCCGGCACCTCGAATGCATCCGCGACCTTGCCACGCTGACCGACAAGGTCTTCCACATCTATTCGCTCGGCAAGGAGCGCAATGTCGATGGCATCGAGATCGCCCGCATCGCCCGCGGCGTCAGCCGCGAGCAGCTGATGCAGGAGCCGTCGGTCTTCACCATCATCAACACCAATTCGCCGCTCAAGCTCGACGTGCCGATGATGGAAGGCATTATCCAGATGGCGAGCATGGGCCAGGTCGTGATCGTGACCCCATTCACGCTCTCAGGCGCCATGGCCCCCGTCACCATCGCCGGCGCGCTGGTGCAGCAGAATGCCGAGGCGCTGTCCGGCATCGCCTTCGCGCAGATGGTGAAGAAGGGCGCGCCGGTCGGCTATGGCGGCTTCACCTCCAACGTCGACATGAAATCCGGCGCGCCGGCCTTCGGCACGCCTGAATACATGAAGGCGCAGCTCGTCGGCGGCCAGCTCGCCCGCCGCTATAACATCCCCTATCGCACCTCCAACACCTGCGCCGCCAACACTGTCGACGCGCAGGCCGCCTACGAGAGCGTGTTCTCGCTCTGGGGCGCCATCCAGGGCGGCGGCAATCTGATGATGCACGGGGCCGGCTGGCTGGAAGGCGGCCTGCGCTGCTCCTACGAAAAGACCATTCTCGACATCGACCTCCTGCAGATGGTGGCCGAGTTCCTCACCCCGCTCGACCTCTCCGAGGATGCGCTCGGCTTCAACGCCATACAGTCGGTCGGCCCGGGCGGCCATTTCTTCGGCACCCAGCACACGCAGGAACGCTACAAGACCGCCTTCTACTCGCCGATCGTTTCCGACTGGCGCAATTTCGAGACCTGGGCCGAAGCCGGCTCGCCGACGGCGCTGGAACGGACCAACAAGATCTGGAAAGAACGTCTTGCCGCCTACGAGGAGCCCTATATGGATCCGGCCATCCGCGAGGAGCTCAACGATTTCGTCGACAAGCGCCGCGCCGAAGGCGGCGCGCCGACGGATTTTTAGTCGTCAATATTGGTTTGATGCGTAGTCGACCCCTTCTCCGTCGAGCTTCGCTCGACACCTCTCTGCCGATCAACGGGGGAGAGGAAAGGCGCGAATCGATCCCAGCCGACACCTTTCCTCTCCCTCTGCAGGGAAGACCTCGCTCACTCAACTCAGCCCCTACAAAAACGGACCTATCTGTATGAAATCTCATGTGAAAGCGGTGGTCATCGGTGGCGGCGTCGTCGGCTGCTCGGTGCTCTATCATCTGGCCAAAGCCGGCTGGACCGACATCATGCTGATCGAGCGTTCGGAATTGACCTCCGGCTCGTCCTGGCACGCGGCGGGCGGCTTCCATACGCTGAACGGCGATCCGAACGTTGCCAAGCTGCAGGCTTATACCGTCCAGCTCTACAAGGAGATCGAGGAGCTTTCCGGCCAGTCCTGCTCGCTGCATCTGACCGGCGGCGTGATGATGGCCGATACGCCGGAGCGCATGGACTTCCTGCGCCTTGCCCACGCCAAGGGCCGCTATCTCGGCATGGACACCGAACTGATCACGCCCTCGGAAGCGAAGGCAATGTTCCCGCTGATGGACGAAAAGAATTTCGTCGGCGCCATGTGGGACCCGGTCGAAGGCCATCTTGATCCCTCAGGCACGACCATTGCCTATTCCAAGGCAGCGAAAAAACTCGGCGCCGAGATCGTGTTGCGCAACCGCGTCGTCGACCTGACGCAGCAGCCCGACGGCACCTGGAACGTCGTCACCGAGCAGGGCACGGTCCACGCCGAGCATGTCGTCAACTGCGGCGGCCTGTGGGCGCGCGAGATCGGCCGCATGGTCGGCGTCGAATTGCCGGTGTTGGCGATGGAGCATATGTACCTGCTCACCGAGCCGATGCCTGAGGTCGAGGAATTCAACAAGTCGACCGGCCGCGAGATGATCGGCGTGCTCGACTTCAAGGGCGAGATCTACACCCGGCAGGAGCGCAACGGCATCCTGCTCGGCACTTATGAAAAGGCCTGCAAGCCGTGGTCGCCCGTCAACACGCCGTGGGATTTCGGCCATGAACTGCTGCAGCCCGACATCGACCGCATCGCGCCGTCGCTGGAGATCGGCTTCAAGCATTTCCCCGGCATCGAGAAGGCCGGCATCAAACAGATCATCAACGGCCCCTTCACTTTCGCGCTCGACGGCAATCCGCTGGTTGGTCCGGTGCAGGGCCTGACCAATTTCTGGTGCGCCTGCGCCGTCATGGCCGGCTTCAGCCAGGGCGGCGGCGTCGGCCTCGCCCTGTCCAACTGGATGGTCCACGGCGATCCCGGCTTCGACGTCTGGGGCATGGATGTCGCCCGCTTCGGCGAATGGGCCACGCTGCGCTACACCAACGCCAAGGTCCGCGAGAACTACTCGCGCCGCTTCTCGATCCGCTTCCCGAACGAGGAACTGCCTGCCGCCCGGCCGGCGCAGACGACGCCGCTCTACGACACCATGCTCGCCAACAACGCCGTCATGGGCGACTCATGGGGCCTCGAAACCCCGCTCTGGTTCGCGCCCAAGGGCACCGAGCCGAAGGACATCGTCTCCTTCCATCGTTCGAACGATTTCGGCCCGATCGGCGAGGAAGTGCGCGCCACCCGCGAGAAGGTCGGCGTCACCGAGATCGCCAACTTCGCCAAATACGAGGTCTCCGGACCTGCGGCCGAGGATTTCCTCAACCGGCTGATGACCAACCGCATGCCGAAGACCGGCCGCATCGTGCTGACCCCGATGGTCAACGAATTCGGCAAGCTGATAGGCGACTTCACCATCGCCAAGACTGGCGAGGACCGCTTCATGATCTGGGGCTCGTCGGCGGCGCAGAAATATCACATGCGCTGGTTCGAGAAGCACCTGCCGACGGATGGCTCGGTGCGCATCCACCGCTTCGACCAGACACTGGTCGGCCTGTCGATCGCCGGGCCCAAGTCGCGCGACCTGCTGCAGAAGCTGGTCGATGTCGACGTCTCGACCAAGGCCTTCCGCTTCATGGATTTCCGGGAGATGGCGGTGGGCGGCGCTCCCTGCATGGTCAACCGCATCACCTATACCGGCGACTTAGGCTACGAGATCTGGATGGCGCCCGCCTATCAGCGCCTTGTCTATCACGCGATCAAGGAAGCTGGCGAGGAATTCGGCCTCGTCGATTTCGGCATGCGCGCGCTCTTGTCGATGCGCCTCGAAAAGAACTTCCCGACCTGGTTCCGCGAGTTGCGCCCGATCTACGGTCCGTTCGAAGGTTCGATGGACCGCTTCATCAAGCTGGAGAAGAACGACTTCATCGGCCGCGAAGCGTCAGCCAAGGAGCAAGCGCAAGGGCCGACGCTGCGGCGCGTCTCCTTCATCGTCGATGCGGCGGATGCCGATGTGATGGGCGATGAGCCGATCTGGGCCAAGGTCAGCAAGGACTACGGCACGGTGGAAAGGCCGCATGGCTACGGCGCGCCGCGCTTCGATGAGACCGGCAAGGAAGTGCGCGGCTCCAAGGCAGCCGAAGGCGCCTCGGCCGTGCGCGGCATTGTCGACGGCGAATGGCGCGTCGTCGGCTGGGTGACCTCGGGCGGCTATGCGCACTACGTGCAGAAATCGATGGCGCAGGGCTATGTGCCGGCGGCCCTCGCGGAAGACGAGAGCGCCGGCCTGTTCGAGGTCGAGATCCTCGGCCACCGCCGCCCGGCCCGCATCAATGTCGAGCCGCCTTTCGACCCGAGTGGCGAGAAGATGCGCACATAAGAGCCAGTACCGCTTTTGGATCGTGCGGGTGGCCGGCTATATAGCAACGGTCACCAACGCATCAGATGAGAAGACGACACCTTTGCGGCACTTAGAGAAATGGACCGACTGGCTCTGCGATGAACGGGTCGGCCCTTTCAGCGCTGCGGTCGCATTTGTCCTTGTATATTGCCTTGTCCAGATCGTGGTGATGACGTTCTCGTCGCACGTCGCGGGCACCGGTGTTGGCGTCGACGACTCCGAGCAGCTGATGGCGATGCGCTTCCTCGCGGCCGGCTACGGCAGCTCGCAGCCGCCTCTATACACCTGGCTCGGCATCCTCACCGCATCGCTTGTCGGAACCGGCATCTTTGCGCTGAAGATCGTGAAATACACCCTGATGGCCGGCGCGCTGATCGCGTGCTTCGCCGCGGTGCGCCGCCTGGGGTACTCGAACCGGGCGGCGGCCGCCGCAATGTTCGGCCTGCTTCTCTTTCCGCAGATCGTGTGGGAGATGCAGCACGCCCTCACCCACTCAGTCGCCGTCTTTTGCTTTTCGTCGCTGCTGCTCCTGGCGCTGGTCGAGGTACAGAAACGGCGATCCACAGTCGCCTATGCGCTGCTGGGCTTGGTCACGGCGGCGGCGATGCTGTCGAAATACAACATCGTCATCTTCATTGCCGCGCTGTTCATTGCAGCTCTGTCCCTTCGCGAAACGCGCGAGGCGATCTTCGACCGTCGTTTCCTGATCAGCGTGATCGTGGTGATCCTTGCCTGCCTGCCGACATTCTACTGGAGCCTCACGCATCTGGGGGACCTGCTGGCGCATAGCGCCGGCTTAGGCGTTGCCGAGGGCGGCAGCGCGGCGAGGACGGCGTCTCGAGGCATTCTTGGCCTCGGCAATGCAATACTGAATTTCGCCGGGCTGCCGGTGGCGGTCTTTGCCGTTGCGTTTTTCCTGGCACGCAAGAAACCCACACTATCGTCCGGTCTCGGACCCTGGCCCGAAAAACTGCTCTGGCGCGCGATTGGCTTTGCCGTGGTGATCACGTTGGCGGTGGTGCTCGCCGGCGGTATCACGCAGTTTCGCGATCGCTGGATGCTTCCTGTATTTGTGCTGCTGCCGGCTGCCCTTGCCATCCGCCTGGACACGATAGGGGAAAGAGGCAGGAAGACGCAGGCCACGATCGTCTTTGTCGGCGCCGTGATCGCCATCCTGGTGCTGCCGGTGAGCTGGTACATGCATCTCCGTGGCGGCGACAATCGCGGTAGCATCGTGCGGATGGACTACGCTTCGCTCCATCGTCAGTTGGCGGCCGACGGGCCGGTCGGCACAGTGGTTTCGAGCTGGTTCTGGATCGGCAATCTCCGCCTGGTCGATCCCGATCTCGTCGTGCTCGACGACGAGATCCCCGATTTTGCCAGTTCGATCCGCGAGCCAGCGGTGCTTGTCCTGGCGGACGACGAAGAACCAGCTTCGGTCATTTTCGACAGGATCGCCACGGCCGGCTATGTGATGGACACTGTCCATCGCAGCATCGCGGTGCCTGAGCTGCTGGCGAACAAGCCCACGACCCGCCAGGTCACGATCACGAGACTTCACAAGATCGCGGCGCAGTAGCACCCGGGAGACCGCATGGAAAAACTTCGCTTCGGCCGCCATCGCAAGATCATGCCGTTCGAACCGGGCTCGGTCGAAGCCCTGCGCGCGGCTTCCCGCGAGAAGGCTGCCGCGCTCAACCAACATGTGCTGGGCTATGGCGTGCAGGCCGAAGCCGAATGGGCGACGGCAGGCATTGCCGCTCCCGACCTGCCTGCCATGCGCAAATACCGGCTCGAACGCATTCGCGCCGAGCTCGCGCGCCGCGACTATGCCGGCGCCCTGCTCTACGACCCGGTCAACATCCGCTACGCGACGGATTCGACCAACATGCAGCCCTGGGTCGCACACAATCCGACACGCCACTGTTTCGTGGCGACAGACGGTCCGGTGGTGCTGTTCGACTATTTCTCCTGCGAGCATCTATCGGACCACGCCGGCGTCGTCGACGAGGTGCGGCCGGCGGTGTCGTGGATATATCTCTACAGCGGCGAGCTGACCGATAAGAAAGTCCGCCGCTGGGCGGCCGGCATCGCCGAGCTCCTTGCCGAGCACGGCGGCGGCAATCGCCGCATCGCCGTCGATCACATCAATCCGGAAGGCGTAGACGAGCTCGCCCGCCGCGGCATCACCGTCGGCAATGGCGAGGCGGTGATGGAGAATGCGCGCCTCATCAAGTCGCCCGACGAGATCCTTGCCATGCGCCGCGCCATCGTCGCCTGCGAGGCGGCGATGGGCGAGATGGAGGCGGCGCTGAAGCCGGGCATCTCCGAAAACGAACTGTGGGCGGAACTCCATCGCGGCAACATCGCCCGCGGCGGCGAATGGATCGAGACCCGGCTTCTGTCATCGGGTCCGCGCACCAATCCCTGGTTCCAGGAATGCTCATCGCGCGTCATCGAGGACGGCGATCTCGTCGCCTTCGACACCGACCTCATCGGCCCCTACGGCTTCTGCGCCGATCTTTCGCGCACCTGGCTCTGCGGCGACGGCCGGCCGTCGAACGAGCAGCGCGACCTGTTCCGCATCGCCGCCGACCAGATCGCCCACAACACCAGCCTGATGCGGCCGGGTATCTCCTTCCTCGATCTTGTCGAGCGCTCGGCGGTGCCGCCCGGTGACTGTTTCCCGGCGCGCTACGGCGTGCTCTACCACGGCGTCGGACTGGCGGACGAGTATCCGACGCTGCCGCATGCCAGCGACTGGACGGACGACACACCCGACGGCGTGCTCGAACCCGGAATGGTGCTGTGCGTGGAAAGCTATATCGGCCGGTTGGGCGGACGCGAAGGCGTCAAGATCGAGGAGCAGATCCTGATCACCGATACCGGCAACGAAAAGCTGTCAGCCTACGCGCTGGACGAAAGGTTGCTGGGCAACTGAGCCGCCCGGCCCGAGCCCGGCGATCGCTTCGCGCATCGCGTCGATTGTGCTCGCCGGCGTCGTCCTGGCGGTGATGAACGGCAGCCCTTTCCGCCTTGCTGTCCAGCCGACCACCTTCACGTGCCGCGCCGCAGGCTCGAAACGCCGTGCCAATCCCCAGCTCTGGCAGTCGATGGCGGCGATGTCGGCCCTGCCCTCGGCGACGGCTACGATCGACGACCGGTGGCCGCCGCTCTCGCTGCGCGAGCCGAAGATGTCGAGGCTTTCGCCGATCGCCTGCAGGTCGCGCGTCAGCCCGAGCAGCCCGGACATCGAATCCGGATTGTTGAAGACGAAGCGCTTGCCGCGCATGAGATCGAGCGGGATGACCGCCTTGCCATCCGCGGGCGACGTGACCGATGGGCCGCCATCCGAAAACATCACTAGCGCGCTGGAATAGAGCTCGCCCTGCCCGCCCTCGAATCCGTCGTAGTCAGGCTGGGCAACCACCTGCACATGCCGCGCCAACCCGAGTTCCATCGGCCCCCAGCAGGTTTGCCCGAAAAGCAGCGCAGGGCTCAGCCAAAGCTGGCGAAAATCGAACTCGTCCGGCGGCAATGTCGCCGGGTCGGGGGCGATCAGCTTTCCGGCGCCGTCGCGGATGCCGTCGGGTACCGGCGGCAGGTCGCGATTACTGCGCACCATTTTCTCCGGCGCATCGATGCCCTTCTGCCGGAAAGCATCGCGAAGCCGCGCCCATTGCGCGTCGACCTCGCCACGCGCCTCGGGCCAGTCATACATCGGCAAGGCCGCAACCAATTTGCTCATGACGAACAGCTTTCAGAAACAGGCTACCGTCGGTGCCTGCGTCCCGCGGCGAAAAAGCAGTCGCGGAAAGTCGAATTATTCCTTGGGCGGCTCAGCCGGCACGGGAGCCGTTCCAAGGCCGTTCACATTACGCGCTCTGATGCGCGGCTTGAAGGCGCGGCCGGGTTCGGGCGCGCGGCGCAGCACCGGATGCACTACCGGTTCCTTGGCCTTGAAGGCAAAGGATTTGATCAGCGCGAAGTAGTTCGGATAGACATAGCCGTTGTTCATCCGCAGCCATTCTTCGCGGCGATCGCGAAACATCTTCGGCAGTCTGTACCAGGCAACCGTCGGGCTCTTGTGGTGCACGAAATGCAGGTTGTTGTTGAGGAACAGGTAGGAGAGCGGCGACCGCTCGACGATGATCGTGCGGCCTTCCGGATGCTCCGACCATTGGTGCTCGGCATAGGTGCGCACGGAGATCAGCGACTGGCCGAGCCACACCGGCACCAGAATGTAGAGCCAGAGCGGGATGCCGAAGCCGAAGGTCACGATCGGCACGACCACGGCGAGGCCGACGGCATGCAGCAGCCAGCCCTTGCGGATCGCCTTGTCATCCGCAGCCATCTGCCTGGCATCGTCGATGAAGAAGCCGATCGACGACAGCCACGGGCCGAGGATCAAGCGGCCGACCATGGTGTTGTTGATCTTGAGCAGGAACTTCATTGCCGGCGGCATTTCCGCATGCATCCAGAGCGCCTGATAATAGCTTTCCGGATCGTCCAGCGGATCGGTCAGCCGCTCGTCGGCATGATGGCGAAGATGGATCGCCTTGAAGCGGCGGAACGGCCAGACCAGGCCGATCGGCAGGAAGACGAAGGCTTCATTGATCCTGGCGTTGCGGGTCGGGTGCCCGTGCAGCACTTCGTGCATCAGCGAGGATTGCAGGGCCAGTATCAGGGCGAGGATGGCGAGCGCCAGCAGGGGATACGAAGGCCAGAGCAGGAAGCCGGTGGCGAGCCAGGCGCCGTAGCAGAAGAGTGTGAGGAATACCGTCGGCCATTCCACGGCCGGTGTGCTGCTGCGTCTCTTGCTTATGCCACTCATGCTATCGACCACTGCCCTCCAGTCGCCGGAACCAGTTTGATTCCTGACAACATTGTGTCAGGAGCCTGCCGTTGTCGCAACGCGACAAAGCGCACAAACTGTTGCGAATGCGCATTTTTGGCCGCAGATGTTATACTTTGTAAACAAACTTGGGGATTCATTTGCGCCTGAGCAGCCGTCAGAAAGGCCCCAGCGCAAATTTTTCCTCCTCAGCACAGGGAGTGGCGTGATGGATAAGCGAGATCTGTCGACGATCTTCCGGGAGCGTCTGAAATTGCTATTGACACGCTCCGACTTGAACCAGTCGGCCTTCGCGACCGCCGTCGGCATCGACCGATCGGCGCTGTCGCAGCTGCTGTCCGGCGCCTCGACCCGCCTGCCCCGCGCCGAGACGCTTCTCAACATCGCCGCCGAGTTCAAGGTGTCGCTCGACTGGCTGCTGGGCCTGAGCCAGGACGAAGGCGTCACCGGCGAGATCCGCGAGAGCCTGGAGATCGAGGAGGCGCCCGACGGCTTCGACCGCACGCTGCTCGCCAAATGGCACGCCGAGGCGGCCGGCACCAAGATCCGCTACGTGCCTGCGGGCATTCCGGACCTCCTGCGCACCGAGGCGCTGGTCGAGTACGAGGCCGGCATTGCCAACAAGAGCCGCGAGGCGCAGGCCGGCGAAACGCAATACCGTATCGACTACAACAGGCGGCCCGAGACCGATATGGAAGTCTGCATGCCGCGTCATACGCTGGAGATCTTCGCGCGCGGTCTCGGCGTCTGGGATCGTTTCCCGGAAGCCGAGCGCCGCAAGCAATTGCTGCACATGGCAACGCTGCTCGACGACCTTTACCCGACCTTCCGACTGTTCCTTTATGACGGCCGCATGCGCTATTCGATCCCCTACACGATCTTCGGTCCCTACCGCGCCGCGATCTATGTCGGCGACATGTATCTGGTGCTGAACGCCACCCAGCCGGTCCGCACCCTGACCAGCCATTTCGACAATCTGATCCGCGCCGCCGACATCAACGCGCATGAGGCGGCGAGCTTCACGCAAAGGTTGGCCGGCATGTCCTTCCCCTCAGTATCCGTCTGAACGTTTCATCATCGTCGTTGTGCCTTGCGGTCAGCATCCGACCAACGGCGGCCCCTGCATCGAGGTCAAGATCACTCTCAGGCCGGAAAGGCGGTTATCCGGTACACTGTCGCGATCGCAAATTCATTGACTGGACATAAAGACTTCTTTATATCGTTATCCGAATTCAGGATACGAAAGTCAAAGCCATGACCGCGACCAATCCGATCGACGCATTGCTTGCCGAAAAGGGCGTGCTTTTGGCTGACGGCGCCACCGGCACGAATTTGTTCGCCATGGGCCTCGAGGCCGGTGAAGCGCCCGAGCTGCTCAACGAGACGTCGCCCGCCACCATCGCCAGCCTGCATCAGAATTTCGTCGATGCCGGCGCCGACATCATCCTGACCAATTCCTTCGGCGGCACCCGGCACCGGCTGAAGCTGCATCATGCGCAGGACCGCGTTTACGAACTCAACAAGCGCGCCGCCGAAATCGCCCGCTCCGTCGCCGACAAGGCCGGCCGCAAGGTGATTGTCGCCGGCTCGGTCGGCCCGACCGGCGAGTTGCTGGTGCCGCTCGGCGCCATGACCTATGAGGACGCGGTCGATGCCTTTGCCGAGCAGATCGAAGGCTTGAGGGCCGGCGGCGCCGAAGTCGCCTGGATCGAGACCATGTCGGCGCCGGACGAGATCCGCGCCGCGGCCGAAGCGGCGATCCGCGTCGGCCTGCCCTACACCTACACCGGCTCCTTCGACACCGCCGGCCGCACCATGATGGGGCTGCTGCCGAAGGACATCCACGGCGTCGCCGACGGGCTGTCGCAGGCGCCGCTCGGCGTCGGTGCCAATTGCGGCGTCGGTGCCGCCGACATCCTGGCCTCGCTGCTCGACATGACCGACGCGAAGCCGGACGCCACCGTGATCGTCAAGGGCAATTGCGGCATTCCGGAATTCCGCGGCAGCGAGATCCACTATTCCGGCACGCCCGAGCTGATGGCCGACTATGTCCGGCTGGCGGTCGACGCCGGCGCGAAAATCGTCGGCGGCTGCTGCGGCACCTCGTTCGCCCACCTCGCCGCGATGCGCAAGGCGCTCGACGCGCATAAAAAGTCGGCGCGTCCGACCGTCGAGACGATCGTCGAGCGCATCGGTCCGATGCGCAACAAGATCGCCTCAGCCGGTTCGGCCGAGGCCGGTGAAGGTCGTCGCGAGCGCCGGCGCAGCCGCGCCTGAAATTGTTCTGCTTATTCGCTGTTCTCGGCGTAACGCGACAGCGCTGTATTGAGGTCGGTAGCGGCGCTGTTGTTGCTGTCAGCACTCAGCGTCATCAAGGCGTCCGACGCGCGCGGGTCGCTGATCTGTTCCAGCATTACGCGGAAGCGGTCGTTGTTCAGCGCCGAGAGCGCCGTGTTGCGGGCCGCGTCGACATCGTTCCTGATACGCGCGGATTCAGCCGATCGAGCGGACGGTGCTCGCGCCTCAAGGTTTCCCGCGGTCGAAGCCACGTTCCCGGTGATATGCAATTCCATCCCCTCAAAGCCCTCTATCAGCTTTGACTAACAGGAGGGCATTGCGATGAAGTTCCCGAAAAGCCACGCAATTTAACGATCGGAAAAAGACCGGCGGTTTTCCACGCCGGCCCTTTGCTCATAAGACGCCGCACGTCCTATTTGTTGGTTCCCAGCGACGAGGCAAGCCGCACCAGCGACAGGAATTCGGCCCTGTAGCCGAACGGATCGGCGCCGCGGGCGGCGTTGGCGATCTCCAGGATCCGGTCGTAGCCGAAATTGGCCGTCTGATCCTCGTCGCGCAGCTTCTGCCCGAAGGCCGCGACCGCGACCGAGAACCGCTGGTCGCTTCCTGCCTCGTCGAAGGACCGCACCTCGTTGGCGGCGGTCACCGGCGTGGTGATCAGCTTCGAGACATCCTCGTTCGGCAGCTTGTAGCGGATCTTGACGAAGGCATATTCGTCCGCATTGGCCACGCCGCCATTGTCGACCTTCGCCTGGCCGTAACGCAGCGGATCGACCTGCTCGGCGCCGCTGCCCTTGGGCGTGATCTCGTAGATCGCCGACACCGAATGGCCGGAGCCGATATCGCCGGCATCGACGCGGTCGTTGTTGAAATCCTCACGCTTCAAGGCGCGGGTCTCGTAGCCAACCAAGCGGTATTCCGAGACTTTCGCCGGGTTGAACTCGACCTGGATCTTGACGTCCTTGGCGATGGTGAACAGCGTCGAGGATGCGTCCTCGACCAGCACCTTCTCGGCCTCGGCAAGCGTGTCGATATAGGCCGCCGTGCCGTTGCCGTTCTGCGCGATGGTCTGCATCATCTGATCGTTGAGATTGCCGCGGCCGAAACCGAACACCGAGAGGAACACTCCGGTCTTGCGCTCCTTCTCGATGAGGTGCTTGAGGTCATCGTCATCGGTCTGGCCGACGTTGAAGTCGCCGTCCGTGGCCAGCATCACGCGATTGACGCCGTCCTTGACGAAGGACTGCTGCGCGAGCTTGTAGGCTTCCTTGATGCCCGCCTCGCCGGCCGTCGATCCACCAGGCTCCAGATTGTCGATGGCCGAAAGGATCTTCTGCTTTTCCGCAGCCTTCGTCGGCATCAGCACCGTGCCGGCATTGCCGGCATAGGTGACGATGGAGACGGTGTCGTCGGGCTTCAGCTTGCTGACCAGCAGCCGGAAGGCGGACTTCAAGAGCGGCAGCTTGTCCGGCTCGTCCATCGAGCCCGACACGTCGATCAGGAACACCAGGTTGGCCTTGGGCGCCGCGGCCGGCTTCACGTCGAAACCCTTGATCGCGACATGCATCAGCTTGGTGCGCTCGTTCCAGGGCGTAGGCATGACAGTGACGGTCGAGTTAAACGGCGTCGCGGCCGAATCCGGACCCTTCCAGTCATAGGGGAAGTAGTTGATCATCTCCTCGACGCGGACCGTGTCCGGGTCGGGCAGGGCGCCTTCCTTCAGCGAGCGCCGCACGAAGGAATAGGACGCCGTGTCGACATCGATCGAGAAAGTCGAGACCGGATCCTGGGCGGCTTGGTGCACCGGATTGGTCTTGAAGGTCTCGATGCGGTCGCGGTTTTCCTCCTGCGGCTGCATCTGGTCGGACGGCATCGGCGCGGGCTGCACCATCAGCTTGGAATCGGCGACGGCACCAGGCGCGCGTCTCAACTTCGCTGCATCACCCGGGGCCGAAAAGCCCATTCGAACCACCCCGTCGCTCGCCGCAGCTTTGTCGCCAGCTGTCCCAGCCGGCGCCGGCGAAGGCGCCGCCTCGGGCGTCGTTTCCTGTTTGCCAAGGTTGTCGATTTCGGTGGCCGGCTTCGGCGGCGCCGCCGGCGCGATCTCCGCCTCATCCTTGAGACGACCCTCACTTTCGGCGTCGGTCTTCTTCTCCTTGGCGGGTGCAGCCGCCAGCGGCTCGTTGTTCGCCAGCCTGTTGGCCGCGGGCTTCTGCGCCACCGGCTTGTCGGCCAGCGTCTCGGTGATCTTGTCGTTGCCGCCGATGGCAGGCGGCTGCTCCTTCAACATCTCGAAAGCGGCATATCCGGCGATAGGCAGCGCGACCAGCGCGGTGATGGCCGGCGTGGCAATGAGTTTCCGTTGCATGATCTCTCTCCAGAGCTTTCTTGCTCGCTCCGTGAGACGAAGGCCTGCCGCGGTTCCTTGGGAGGCGGTCGAAATTTTTTCTTGGGCCTCGAAGGCGCTCATCGCAGCAGCGAACGCGCGGGCTTTCGCCTCGCCGTCCGGCCCCGGCACCGCGATGTCGCGCAGCCTTTCGAGTTCGTTGTCGTCGACCATGGTCACACTTCCCCGGCTGAACGCATGAGCAGCTTCAGCCGTTTCTTCGCTTCATGGATGTGCCAGGAAACCGTCGTCTCCGAGATTGCCATCACCTCCGCCGCCGCGGCATGGCTCAGCCCTTCGCCATAGACCAGCAGCACCGCGTCGCGCTGCTTGTCCGGCAGCATCCGCACCGCCGCCCACAGCGCCTCGGCCGGGTCATGAGCTTCCGCCGAGCCCTCCCCCGCAATCAGCGTGTAGGTGCCAAAGGCTTCGGTCTTGGCGGTGTCGCGCGCCCGCTTGCGCATCATGTCGCGCGCCGCGTTAAGCGTCATGGCGTAGAGCCATGTCGTGAAGGCGCCGTGGCCCTGATAGTCGCGGATCGCCCGGCCGAGCCGCACGCAGACGTCCTGGGCTATGTCCTCCGCATCGGCCTTGCGGCCGCACCAGCGATAGGCGGCGCGATAGACGAAGATATAGTGCCTTTCGAGCAGTTTGCCGAAAGCCCCCCTGTCTCCGCCCCTCGCCCGCCCGATCAAGTCGGCATCGGAGGCTTCGCTGTCGTCCAGCATCATCGCCGTCATTTGCCCGTTGGACGAAGGCTAATGGCTAATCCTTGGGGCGATGGAAAGATTTTTTTGGGGCGCTGCTTTCCTCCCGTTCACGGGAATGGCCCACGCAGCGGGGCGAAAAGCCAAGTGCTTGACCTTTCGCATGACAAACGCCCGAAGGGAGCGCGGCCTGCGCTGGGCCGAAGCTTCGCCGCGCCGCGCGGGCGAAACCTATCCGAGGGTCTCACCGAAGAACGTGGTCAGCCGCTTCCCAGTGCCGCTCGGCGCCGGCTTTGTCGAAGACGCCATGGTCCGGCACGCACCAGCCATGCGCCATGCCGACATAGTTCTCGATCACGTGGTCGACCTCCGCCACGCGCAAGGCCTCGGCCAGCCGCGCCGACTGCTCCGGCGGAAAGCTGCCGTCGACGCCGGCGACGCCGACATAGACGGGCGCCTTGATCGACGGCGCTTTGAGGTGTGGACTGTCGGGCGCGTCGCTTGCCAGATTGCCGCCATGGAAGCTCGCTGCTGCTGCGATGCGGCCGGGATAAGCCGCCGCAGCGTTCAACGCCCGCGCGCCGCCCATGCAATAGCCGACGACGCCGACAGGTCTGGCAAAACCTTCCGCTGCCAGGGCATCGAGGACGGCCTCGCCGTCACTGATCGTCATGTCCTGCGTCGTCGCATTTCTCAACGCCGTCAGTTCAGCCTTCGTCCTTTCCCCGCCAAAAGCGGTCTTGGGGTCGAATGGCCCGTAGGGCGCTCTGCGGTAGAACAAGTCGGGCACCAGCACGGCATAGCCGTGGCCGGCGAGGCGCTCGGCCATCTGATCAAGCGCCGGGCGCGGGCCGAAAATATCCATGTAGAGGATAACTCCGGCCCTGGCGGGTGAGGCTGGACGAAACAGCCGCGCCTTCGCTGCGCCGTCCTGGGTTTTGATCTCGATCTCTTGCTTCGCCATGATGCTCTCCGTCGGCTGTCGCGCGATAGATATCGGCATCGTCTGCGCCGGCAAGACAATCCCGGAGCCCGCCGTTCAAGGTTTCGTGTGGACGGCCCCGATCCTACAGGCGCGCAAACGCCGCCATGTGAAAGGCCTGAACTTCCGGCGGATAGCGATAGTCCGTGCCATACGGACAGGCATTGCGGTCGAGGCAGCCGCCGGTGCGGCAAGGCCCGCCTCTGGCGCCACGCACATGGCCAAGACAGGCGTCATGGGCAAAACCCTGCTCGGAATAGGCATCGACCGGACAGGATTTCACGCAGGGTTTTTCGGCGCATGTGTCGCAGAGATGAATCGTTTCCTCAGGTTCGGGGAGGAAAATCTCCTGCTCGAACAACAAGGCCCCACGATAGGCATGCCAAAGCCCAAACGTTGGATGCATGAGGATGCCGAGCGGCGACCGCTTCAGACCTTCCGCCCGCATCGCCCATTGCTGGAACGGCAGATAGGGCCGGTCGGAGGGCGATACGGCGCGGGCGCCGAACTGTTGCGCGACCCTGCCGATCACTTCGCGCGACCACGTGTCGAGTGGATTGGCGATGCCCTTCGCCTGCTGCCCGAGCCAGCGCTGGAAATGCGGCCAGGGTGCAGCGCCCGCCTGCCCGACCAGGAGCGCGGACTTGGCTAGCGCACCCGAAAGCCCCGCAGGCACACCTTCATCGCGAGCGAAACGGAAGCCGCCGCGAAGGATCAGGCCATGGGCGGCAAGCGCGGCCGCGACCCCATCAGTCGTGCCGCGCGAAAGAATCATCCCCTCCGGTCCGGGTCGGAGAACGCGCTCCGCCAGACTTCCTTGTGGATGATGTTGGCGACTTTAGCCCGGCCTGACTCGGGCTCCTTTCAAGTGAAGGCGTCGGCCATCGAGGCTTTCTTCTTGGCGATGAAGTCCTTCAGCGCCTCGTCGATCGCCGGATCGAGATGCGGCGCCTCGTAGCTTTCCAGCCAGCGGCGGGCAAGCTCGTTGGCGCGCTGCGGCGCGGTCTTCTCACCCTCGGCCAGCCACTGCTCGTAGGAATTGTTGTCGGCGATGTTGGAGCGGTAGAAGGCCGTCTGGAAATTCGCCTGCGTGTGGTCGCAGCCGAGATAGTGGCTGCCCGGACCGACCTGGCGGATGGCATCCATCGCCTGGCCGTTCTCCGACAGATCGACGCCTTCCGAAAACTTCTGCTGCATGCCGAGCTGATCGATGTCCATCATGAACTTTTCGTAGCAGGATGCGAGGCCGCCCTCGAGCCAGCCGGCCGAATGCAGCACGAAATTGGCGCCGGCAAGGATCGTCGAGTTCAGCGTGTTGGCGCTCTCATAGGCCGCCTGCGCGTCCGGGATCTTCGAGGCGCAGAGCGAGCCGCCGGTGCGGAACGGCAAGCCGAGGCGACGGGCAAGCTGCGCCGCGCCATAGGAGACCAGTGACGGCTCCGGCGTGCCGAAGGTCGGCGCGCCCGACTGCATCGAAATCGACGAGGCGAAGGTGCCGAACAGCACCGGCGCGCCGGGGCGGATGAGCTGCGTGAACGAGGCGCCGGCCAGCACTTCGGCGAGCACCTGTGTCAGCGTGCCGGCGACCGTCACCGGGCTCATCGCGCCGGCCAGGATGAACGGCGTGACGATGCAGGCCTGGTTGTGGCGCGAATAGACTTTCAGCGCGCCGAGCATCGTTTCGTCGAACACCATCGGCGAGTTGGCGTTGATCAGGCTGGTCAGCACCGTGTTGTTCTCGACGAAATCGTCGCCGAACACGAGCTTGGCCATCGCCACCGTGTCTTCCGCGCGCTCCGGCGCGGTGACCGAGCCCATGAACGGTTTGTCCGAATAACGGATGTGCGAGTAGACCATGTCGAGATGGCGCTTGTTGACCGGCACGTCGACCGGCTCGCACACCGTGCCGCCCGAATGGTGGATCGACGGCGCCATATAGGCGAGCTTCACGAAATTCTGGAAATCCTCGATCGTGGCGTAGCGGCGATTGCCGTCGAGATCGCGCACGAAGGGCGGGCCGTAGACCGGGGCGAAGACAGTCGCATTGCCGCCGATCTGCACAGAGCGCTCCGGATTGCGCGCATGCTGGGTGTAGATCGAAGGCGCGGTCTTGAGCAGCGAGCGGCAGAGTCCTTTGGGGAAATGCACGCGCTCGCCCTTGACGTCGGCGCCGGCTTCCTTCCACAGCGCCAGCGCCTCGGCGTCGTCGCGAAAGATGATGCCGATCTCTTCCAGCACCGTGTCGGTGTTCTTCTCGATCAGCGCCAAGCCTTCCTCATTGAGGACCTCATAGACGTTGATCTTGCGCTTGATGTAGGTGAGCTGGGTGCCCGGCCCGCCGCCCGAGCGCGCCGCACGCCGCGCCGCCGCGCCGCTGCTTGCGCCGCGTCCGCGCCGTCCGCCTGTCGGCTCCTGCTCGACTGCCGCGTTCTCGCTCATGATCGTTCTTCCCTGAAACCGTGCTGAATGAATTCGCTCGCGGCCGCATACCGCTGCTTCTCGCCGGATCGTAGCCATGCACCCTATTCGAAACGGCCCGTGAGCGCCAACGGCTGTCGCAAAATCGACAAGAAAAGCGCCAACTTTTCAGTCGCTTTCCTTTTGCGGGAAGTCGCAAATCAGCTATGGCTACCTCGCCCTCGCGGGTTAGGTATTGGCGCATCGATTTTTAGGCTGCCGCAGTCATTCCGAGCAGCAAGGAGCCCGAGAAAAATGTCCGACGACGAGATCATCCTTTCCGAGCTTTCCGACGAGGAGCTTGTGCAGCAGATGCACGACGACCTCTATGACGGGCTTAAGGAAGAGATCGAGGAAGGCACCCATATCCTTCTCGAGCGCAATTGGGCGCCCTACAAGGTGCTGACCGAAGCCCTGGTCGAAGGCATGCGCATCGTCGGCGAGGATTTCCGCGACGGCATCCTGTTCGTGCCGGAAGTTCTGCTCTCGGCCAACGCCATGAAGGCCGGCATGGCCATCCTGCGCCCGCTGCTTGCCGCCACCGGCGCGCCGAAGCAGGGCAAGATGGTGATCGGCACCGTCAAGGGCGACATCCACGACATCGGCAAGAACCTCGTCGGCATGATGATGGAAGGCGCCGGCTTCGACGTCATTGACCTCGGCATCAACAACGCCGTCGAGAAATATCTCGAAGCGATCGAGCAGCACCAGCCCGACATCATCGGCATGTCGGCGCTGCTCACCACCACCATGCCCTACATGAAGGTCGTCATCGACACGATGAAGGAAAAGGGCATCCGCGACGACTATGTCGTGCTGGTCGGTGGCGCGCCGCTCAACGAGGAATTCGGCAAGGCCGTCGGTGCCGACGCCTATTGCCGCGACGCGGCGGTTGCCGTCGAGACCGCCAAGGATTTCATGAAGCGCAAGCACAACGTTCGCGCTACCGCCTGATCCAAGGCATCAGGATGGATCGAAAAAGCCGCGCCTTGCAGCGCGGCTTTTTTGTTCCCAGATGATGGACGAGCGTGAATCAGTTGGCGACAGTGTCTTTGACCGCCCTTGCCGTCGATTTGACGTCCTTGCCGACGCCCCGGATGGTGTTGGCGCAAGCCGTGAGTGCAAGCGCGCAGGCAAGGATGGCCATCGGCGCGATGCGTAGCAGTTTCATGGATGGTGTCTCCCTGGACAGAAATTAGCCCCGCAGCGAAAGCCGGCCCGACTTGGCAAAAACGCAAAAAATGGAACCGAATCAAACAGACAGGCTGCTCGTCATCGCCTGCGGGATGATTGCGCGCGAAGTTTTGGCCGTCAAGCAACAGCTAAAGCTCGACCATCTTGAGCTGACCTGCCTGCCGGCCGAGTTCCATTTCTATCCCGACCGCATCGCGCCGGCGATGGACAAGGCGATCAAGAAAGCGAAGGCGGAAGGCTACCAGCATATCTTCGTCGGCTATGCCGATTGCGGCACCGGCGGCCTGCTCGACCGCGTCATCGAGAAGCACGGCGTCGAGCGCATGGCCGGCCCGCACTGCTTTGCCTTCTACCAGGGCATGGACGTCTATGCGAAGGTCGCCGACGGCGACATGATGTCGTTCTACATGACCGACTTCCTCTGCCGCCAGTTCGACGCCTTCTTCATCAAGCCGCTCGGCTTGGACAGGCATCCGGAGCTGATCAAGGACTATTTCGGCAACTACGAGAAGCTGATCTATCTTGCCCAGACCGACGATCCGGAGCTCGACAAGGTCGCAGAAAAGGCCGCAGCCATGCTCGGCCTCGCCTATGAGCGCCGCTCGACCGGCTATGGCGACCTGACAGGCGAGCTGGCGCGGGCGGCGGCCAGCGCCTGACTACCTTCACGCCTCCGCTTCCAGCGCTGCAAGCACATCAGCAAAACTCGTCTTGCAGACGAAGGCCAGCTTCTCCCTCGCCCGCGACGGGTCGTAGACGCGGTCGATCGAGGAGAACATCGTCCAGCCCTTCCTCGCATAGAGCCTCGGGTAATCCGGGAAATAGCGCGCGACGACGGCTGGCGCGTCGGCGATCAGCTCGGCGCAGTCTTCCGGCCGGAACGGAGTCGGCACCGAGGCGATGAAGAGGTCAAAGCCGAGCTGCGGCGCCTTCTCCAGCGCCAGAACATGCGCCTGGGCCGCGTCCTCGACCGTCAGCCGGCGGAACAGCAATTCATTCGCTTTGGTGTTGGCGTCCGACTGCTCGATGGCGTGCGCCATGTCGTCGGCCTCGGGAAAGAAGCGCGCCGTGCGCAGCACCACCACCGGCAACCCATGCTCGATGTGGTAAAGACGGCAAAGATGCTCCGCCGAAAGCTTGGTCACGCCATAGATGTTGCGCGGCTCGGGCGACATGTCCTCGGTCAACCACGCAGCCTTGCGCGCGCCACCCTGGAAACCGGCGCGAATCGCCTGCGAGATCATCAGCGATGTCGTCGAGGTGAAAACGAAACGGTCGATGCCGCACGCCACCGCTGCGTCGAGCAGGTTCAGCGTCCCTTGCACATTGGTCGCGACGAAGTCCGCATTCTCGTAATGTTCGATGTTCGGTTTGTGCAGCGCGCCGCTGTGAATGACAGCTTCGATGCGGTGCTCGCGGACGGTTCCGAAGACGAGCTCGCGGTCGGCAATCGAGCCGACGACTTGCGTGCGCGCCGAGGCAACAGGATCGAGGCCGATCACCTCATGGCCGAGCGCGTCGAGCCGGGGGCCAAGCGCACTGCCCAGCCAGCCGGACGATCCCGTGAGCAAGATACGCATCGATCAAACCGCCATTTCCGCTCCCAACGCTGTTAAGCATGGATGACAGCAGCCCGCGAACCGGTAAGTTGTACGCCAGAAGACAAAACAACTGTTCCAGCCACCGATCCGGGAAAACGCATCCATGACCCCTCGCCTCCTGCTTGCCGCTCTTTGCCTGATCGGCTTCGCCCTGCCGGCCCATGCCGACGGCGAGGTACAGAAGCTGATCACCGCCGCGGACAAGGCACGGCTCGACAAATATGGCGAGACGCGCAAGGTCGCCCTCGAGGAAGCGAAGGCCGGCGATCCGGCCGAGGTGAAGCAGTTGGACGCGCTGCTCGCCAAGCCGCTGATCGCCTTCTCCGACAAGGATCTGACCGGCAACTGGAAATGCCGCACCATCAAAGCCGGCGGCTTGAGCCCGCTCGTCATCTATGGCTGGTTCAAATGCAAGGTGACCGACGACGGCTCCGGCTGGCGGCTGCAAAAGACCAGCGGCTCGCAGCGCACGATGGGCCGCTTCTTCGACGACGGCGAGAAGCGCGCCATCTATCTCGGCTCGTTCTCGGTCAATGACGACAAAGCCAAGCCTTATGGCAGCGGTCCCGAAAGCGACCAGGTCGGCTACGCCTTCCGCAACAGCACCACCGAATGGCGCATCGAATTCCCCGCGCCCTATTACGAATCGAAGCTCGACATCATGGAATTCAAGCGCTGAGGAGAGCGTCCTGACGGGCTCCTGGCACACCAAGGATTAACCCACCCCGCATAGCATCCGCCCGGTTTTCAGAGCGGGTGCTTGCCATGGCAGCGTTGGAATCCAGTCCTCGACCGATCGTGGTCGTCACCGAAGGCGGCCCCCATATCTGGGCCATCGTGAATGCGCTTGCCGATCGCGCCGGCCCCGTCAGCGTCATCCTCGAAACGCCTGAATCGAAAAAGCGTTTGCTGCTCGGCCGCGCCCGCCGCCAGGGCTGGATCTCGGCCATCGGTCAGCTCGGCACCATGGTGCTGACCAGGCTCGGCAAGCGCTTCCTTGGCGGTCACGCCGCGCGCCTGGTTGCCGAGGAGAAGCTCGAGACCGAGCCTCGCCCCGGCCAGGCGATCGTCCATGTGCCTTCGGCCGACCGACCGGAATGCCTTGAGGCGATCCGGAAGATAAGGCCGGGCGTCGTGCTGCTCGCCGGTTGCCGGCTGCTGTCAAAGGACACGCTGGCAAACATGCCTTGCCCGGTGCTCAACTACCACGCCGGCATCGCGCCCAAATATCGCGGCATGAATGGCGGCTACTGGGCTCTGGCCTCCGGCGACGCTCGGAATTTCGGCACGACCGTGCATCTGGTCGATGCCGGCGTCGACACCGGCGGCGTGCTGAAGCAGGCGCGCGGCGAGCCGAAGCGCGGCGACACCATCGCCAGCTACGCGCTGCGGCAGGCGGCGTTTTCACGCGACATCTGCGCCGAGGCGGTGAGCGACGCGGTGGCTGGAAAGCTTGCGACGATCGATCCCGGCCTGCCGTCGAAGCAATGGTACCACCCGACGATCTGGTTCTATCTCTGGACGGGTCTGACGAAGCGCGTCTGGTAATCAGCCGGCGTCGAATTTCAGCGTTCGCTTTACGTCCTCGGCTGCGTCGCTTTTGAAGGCGCGCGCGTCGTCCCATAACAAGCGGCCTCATGGCGCTTGCGGCAATGCTCGCAGCATCAAGGAGCAAGAGTTTCATGGCCGATCTGATCGTCGTCTATTGGCGCGACATCCCTGCGCAGGTCATCGTCAAGAAGGGCCGGCAGAACGCCAAGCGCGAGCTGCCGCTGCGCTTCACCGAGGCGATCGACATGTGCGCCATGCGCACCGGCGCCGGCGGCACCGACGACTACCTGGCCGAATGGCGCAAGGCCGAGCCGGTTCAGGTCGGCGACGACATCGAAGCCGAGGTCGAGAAGGCGTTCAACGAACTCGACGCGAAATATGACCGCGAGCGGCTGGTCGCTCTGGTCAAGGCTGGCGGGAAAGAAAATGTCTGAGAAGCAGCCGGCGGTTACCCAGGCTACATTGGTCAAGAAGGCAGCGCCGAAGTCCGACTACAAGCCTGCCGACGTGTCGCCGCAGCGGCGCGTCCAGCGCACTTTTGCCGTGCGATTGTGGTCGATCCGGCACTCGCGATTGCTCGAATGGTTCTACAGCAGGTTCGCCGACGTCTTCCTGCTCTTGCATCCCTTGTGGAAAGGCATCGGCTACGGCCGTGTCGAGGTCCCCGTCAAATTCGTCGAGAAACGCGTCAAGGGCTTCATGTTCGACTGCCGCATGTGCGGCCAGTGCATCCTCTCCTCGACCGGCATGTCGTGCCCGATGAACTGCCCGAAGCAATTGCGCAACGGCCCTTGCGGCGGCGTGCGCGCCAACGGCAATTGCGAGGTCGAGCCGGACATGCCCTGCGTCTGGGTCAAGGCCTGGGAAGGCTCCCGCAACATGGTGCATGGCGACAATATCCTCAACGTGCAGAAGCCGGTCGACCAGTCGCTGCGCGAAACCTCGGCCTGGCTCAGGGTAACCGCGCAGGCCGCTGCAGCACGTGAAACCGCCCAGAACCCCCAGAACACCGGAGCTTCGGCATGAGCGCCCGCCAGCGCGACGAGAACCCGGCCGGCATCCACCTGCCGCTCGATCCCCTGCCCGGCCACACCTCGCGCGGCCGGCTGGAGCGCGTGCTGCGCCGCGGCGAGTTCGCGGTGACGACCGAGCTCAACCCGCCCGACAGCGCCGACCCGGAAGACGTCTACAACCGCGCCAAGATCTTCGACGGCTGGGTCGATGCCATCAACGCGGTCGACGCCTCGGGCGCCAACTGCCACATGTCGTCGGTCGGCATCTGCGCCCTGCTCACCCGCATGGGCTATGCCCCGATCATGCAGATCGCCTGCCGCGACAAGAACCGCATCGCCATCCAGGGCGACGTGCTGGGCGGCGCGGCGATGGGCGTCGCCAACATGCTGTGCCTCACCGGCGACGGCGTGCAGGCCGGCGACCAGCCGGGCGCCAAGCCGGTGTTCGACCTCGATTCCATGTCGCTGCTCGAAACCATCCGCATCATGCGCGACAACGGCAAGTTCCTGTCCGGCCGCAAGCTGACCACGCCGCCGCAGGTCTTCCTCGGCGCCGCCGTCAACCCCTTCGCGCCGCCCTTCGATTTCCGCCCGATCCATCTCGGCAAGAAGATCGCCGCCGGCGCGCAGTTCGTGCAGACGCAGTATTGCTTCGACGTGCCGATGTTCAAAACCTTCATGCAGAAGGCGCGGGACTTGGGGCATACGGAAAAGGTCTTCATCCTGTGCGGCGTCGGGCCGCTCGCTTCCGCCAAGACGGCGAAATGGATCCGCTCCAACGTGCCGGGCATCCATATCCCCGAGGCGGTGATCAAGCGGCTCGAAGGCGCGCAGGACCAGAAGAAGGAAGGCAAGCAGCTCTGCATCGACATCATCAACGAGGTGAAGGAAATCCCGGGCGTCGCTGGCGTCCACGTGATGGCCTACCGCCAGGAAGAGTATGTCGCCGAGATCGTCGATGAATCCGGCGTGCTGAAAGGCCGCCGGCCCTGGAAGCGGGAGATCCGCCGCGACGACCAGATCGTCGCCGAGCGGCTCGACCACATCCTGCATGACGAAATTACCGAAACCCAGGTGGATATGGTGAAGACCGCGCATTGATGTATGTCGCCCCAAAAGCGGGAACCGGTTTTGGGACAACGACATAGATTAACTTAGTGTCTGAGGGCGCTGCCTGCACCCTTCCGCTTGAAAGAGATCAGATAACGATATAAAGAAGTCTTTATATCCCGACGGAGAGATCGCATGACCCGTACCATCGTCGCCTCGGCGACCCGAGAAATCGTCATCGGCTTCGACCAGCCCTTCTGCGTGATCGGCGAGCGCATCAACCCGACCGGCCGCAAGAAGCTTGCCGCCGAGATGGTGGCCGGCAATTTCGAGACCGTCATCAAGGATGCGCTGGAACAGGCCGCCTGCGGCGCCACCATGCTCGACGTCAATGCCGGCGTCACCGCCGTCGACCCCAATGCGACCGAGCCGGCGCTCTTGGTGCAGACGCTGGAGATCGTGCAGAACCTGGTCGACCTGCCGCTGTCGATCGACTCTTCGGTGACCGCCGCGATCGAGGCGGCGCTCAAGGTCGCCAAGGGCCGCCCGCTGGTCAACTCCGTCACCGGCGAGGAAGAAAAGCTCGAGGCGATCCTGCCCTTGGTCAAGAAATACAACGTTCCGGTCGTCGCCATCTCCAATGACGAGACCGGCATCTCGATGGATCCGGACGTCCGCTTCGCCGTCGCCAAGAAGATCGTCGAGCGCTGCGCCGATCACGGCATCCCCTCGCACGACGTCGTCGTCGACCCGCTGGTGATGCCGATCGGTGCGCTGGGCGATGCCGGCCGCCAGGTTTTCGCGCTGCTGCGCCGCCTGCGCGAGGAGCTCAAGGTGAACACCACCTGCGGCCTCTCCAACATCTCCTTCGGCCTGCCGCATCGCCACGGCATCAACGCCGCCTTCATCCCGATGGTGATCGGCGCCGGCATGACGAGCGCCATCATGAACCCGGTCCGCCCGCAGGAGATGGAGGCCGTGCGCGGCGCCAACGTGCTGAACGGCACCGACGAGAACTGCACCACCTGGATTCGCACCTACAAGGACTACAAGCCGGCTGAAGGCGGCCATGCGGTCGCGGCTCCGGTTGCGGTCACCGCCCCTGGCGATGGCGCCGCCGCTGCCGGTGGTCGCCGCCGCGGCGGCCGAGAGGCCCGCATGGCGAGGGCATAAGGTAAAGATTGTGACGTTTTCGACAGAGGGAGGTATTCGCATATGAACCCTCCCCCGAACATAACCGACCCGCTCGTGCTGTTCATGCCGTCAGGCAAGCGCGGGCGGTTCCCTATTGGGACGCCGGTGCTCGATGCGGCGCGCCAGCTCGGCGTCTATGTCGAGAGCGTGTGCGGCGGCCGCGCCACCTGCGGGCGCTGCCAGATCGAGGTGCAGGAAGGCAACTTCGCCAAGCACAAGATCGTCTCGTCCAACGATCACATCTCGTCCAAGGGCGCCAAGGAAGAGCGCTACGAGCGCGTCCGCGGCCTGCCCGACCGCCGCCGCCTGTCCTGCTCGGCGCAGATCCTCGGCGACCTCGTCATCGACGTGCCGCAGGACACGGTCATCAATGCCCAGACCATCCGCAAGGATGCTGACACCAGGGTCATCGCCCGCGATACGGCGGTGCGCATCTGCTATGTCGAGATCGAAGAGCCAGACATGCACAAGCCGCTCGGCGATCTCGACCGGCTGAAGATCGCGTTGATGAAGGACTGGGGCTTCAAGAACCTCGAATTCGATTTCTATCTGCTGCCGCAGGTGCAAGGCATCCTGCGCAAGGGCAACTGGACCGCCACCGCCGCCATTCACAAGGATGCCGACAGCGACATTGCGCGCGTCATCGCGCTGTGGCCCGGGCTGAAGAACGAGGCCTATGGCCTCGCTTGCGACATCGGTTCGACCACCATCGCCATGCATCTGGTGTCGCTGCTGTCGGGCCGCGTCGCCGCCTCCTCCGGCACGTCCAATCCGCAGATCCGCTTCGGCGAGGATCTGATGAGCCGCGTATCCTATGTGATGATGAACCCGGACGGCCGCGAAGGCATGACGGTCGCCGTTCGCGAGGCCGTCTCCGGCCTCGTCGACAAGGTCTGCGCGGAAGGCAATGTGCAGCGCAATGACATCCTCGACGCGGTGTTCGTCGGCAATCCGATCATGCATCATCTGTTCCTCGGCATCGATCCGACCGAGCTCGGCGGCGCGCCTTTCGCGCTGGCCGTTTCGGGCGCAGTGCGCATCAAAGCCTCCGACACCGGCCTGAAGCTGAACCAGGGCGCGCGCCTCTATATGCTGCCTTGCATCGCCGGCCATGTCGGCGCCGATGCCGCCGCGGTCACCCTCTCCGAAGGTCCGCATCGGCAGGACGAGATGATGCTGATCGTCGATGTCGGCACCAATGCCGAGATCGTGCTCGGCAACTCCACGCGGGTGGTGGCGGCCTCCTCCCCCACCGGTCCCGCCTTCGAGGGTGCGGAGATATCCGGCGGCCAGCGCGCCGCGCCCGGCGCCATCGAGCGCGTGCGCATCGACCCCGAGACGCTGGAGCCGCGCTACCGCGTCATCGGCTCGGAGCTCTGGTCCGACCAGCCTGGCTTCGCCGAAAGCGTGCAGGCGACCGGCGTCACCGGCATTTGCGGCTCCGGCATCATCGAAGTGATCGCCGAGATGTATCTCGCCGGCATCATCTCGGAAGATGGCGTCGTCGACGGTTCGCTTGGCGCGCGCTCGCCGCGCATCGTCGCCAACGGCCGCACCTTCTCCTACGTGCTGAAGGACGGCGAGCCCAAGATCACCATCACCCAGAACGACGTGCGCGCCATCCAGCTTGCCAAGGCGGCGCTCTATGCCGGCACCAAGCTTTTGATGGAAAAGCAGCAGGCCGACCATGTCGACAGCATCCATTTCGCCGGCGCCTTCGGCTCCTTCATCGATCCGAAATACGCCATGGTGCTGGGACTGATCCCCGACTGCGACTTGGACAAGGTCAAGGCCGTTGGCAACGCCGCCGGTGCCGGCGCGCGTATGGCGCTCCTCAATCGCGGCTACCGCCGTGAGATCGAGGAGACGGTGAGCAGGATCGAGAAGATCGAGACCGCGCTGGAACCAAAATTCCAGGAGCATTTCGTCTACGCCATGGCGCTGCCGAACAAGATCGATCCGTTCCCGAAGCTGGCCGCCGCGGTGAAGCTGCCGCCGCGCAAGGCAACGAGCGAGGATGGCGCGGCGCGCGATGCCACCCCGCGCCGGCGCTCGCGCGAGGAGCGTGCGGCGCGACGCGGCCGCGAATAGGCCGACCTCCCACCGGAACGCATTTCGATTTCATTTGCATGCAAATGTTTCCGGATCGGCCCGATCCGGAAACCGAAATGCTGTTTTGGTGAAATCCGCTGGAAACATGCCGGGCGCATTTAGCCCGCCATCGAAGGGCTGGCGTGAAATGTCTTCGGGCCAGCGCGACCTTCCGGAGGAACCACAATGTCGATGTTCGATAGTCTTGGCCGCTTCGGTGTTGCCATCCGGCACGCCCATGCCCGCAACAAGGCGATCCGCGCGCTCAACGACCTGCCCGCGCATGTCCAGAAGGATCTCGGCTGGCCGGCTTCGCCGCCGAGCGACCCGCAGGCAGCCCTTCACAAGCTGCTGCTGGGCACGCCGCGCTGATGACCTTCGCGGACAAATGCAAGCTGCTCGGCAGGCGCCGGGGCCGGCAAGCGGCCTCGGCGAGCGGCGACAACAAGCTGCGCGCCGCGATGCTGCCGGGGCGACGGTGAGGCGCCCGCCATCGAATCGGGCGTCGCATCACGCCGATGTGGCCGCGGCGCGCCTTGACATTTTTTACCGAGCTACAATCTTCGCATGATGGGGGAATTCTCTTAGTCGGCTCTGCCGAAGTCCGTGTATCCGCATGCCCAGTTTGAAAAGCCACGTCGTCTCGTTCATTCTTAGGCACAGCCGTAAGAAGGCCTTTTCCAGTCCCGAAAATCTGCAGCGCTGGATCGCCTACGCGCGCAAGACCGAGGACTACCATCCACCGGTATTGCTCAAGGCACGGCTGGATATCACCGAGACCAGCGTCGACGGCTTTCCTGTCTATGAGATCGCACCAAGGGCCGGCGAGCGCCGGCGCATCCTTTATATGCATGGCGGTGCGTTCGTCTTCCAGATCACGTCTTATCACTGGGTGCTGATCGCCGAGATGGTGGAGCGACTGGGTTTCGGCGTCACCGTGCCGATCTATCCGATCGCGCCGGAGCACAATTTCCATGACATGTTCGGCATGGTCGGCGACGTCTACCGGCGCATGCTGGAGGAGACCGATGCCGCAGATATCGTCTTCATGGGCGATTCCGCCGGCGGCAACATGGCCGTGGTGCTGACCATGATGGCCGCCGAGGAAGGCCTTCCCGCACCGTCGCGGCACGTGCTGATCTCGCCCGGCCTCGATATGTCGCTGTCCAATCCGGAGGTGTTCGAGGCGGAGCGCAACGATCCCTGGCTCGGCATTTCCGGCGGGCTCGAGGCGATCCGGCTCTACAGCGCCGGCATCGACCGCGCCGACTGGCGCATCAGCCCGCTCTACGGCGATCTCTCCGTGCTGCCGAAAACGCTGTTGCTCACCGGCTCGCGCGACCTGCTCAGCCCCGACAATCTGATCTTCGCCGAACGGGCGCGCGGCGCCGGCGTCGAGGTCGACGTAGTCTACGAAGAAGGCATGTTCCACGTCTGGCCGCTGATCGAGATGCCGGAAGCGCGCCGCGCACGTGACAGCATCGTCAACTTCCTCACCAGCGAGCCGAGATCACGGCGCGCCCGCGCACGGCGCAGGACAAAAGCCGCTATCGCGGCCAGCGCCGCACCGGCGGCCGAATAGCTCAGAACTTGCCGGTTTCGCGGAACAGTTCGAACGTCGCGCGGATGTGGTCGGCGACGGCCTTCACCGGCGCGCTGGCATCGGGCGCCACCACCATGGCGAGATTGTAGGTGCCGATGTCGGGCATGCCGTCCTTCGCGCCAAGCGACACCATCTCGTCGCCGAGGAACGACTTCGGCAGCGGCGCCACGGCAAGGTCGGCCATGATCGCGGCGCGCTGGCCGGCCGTGTGGGCGCTCATATACGCGATTCGGTAGTTGCGGCCCTCGCGCCCGAGCGCTTCCAGGGCGCCGGCCCGCCAGGCGCAGCCCTCTTCCCAAAGCGACACCGGCAGCGGTTCGCGCAGATGCGCGCAGCCGCCCTTGGCGCCGGCCCAGACGATCGGTTCGGTCAAAAGCACCTCGGCGCCGAGCGCGCTGGTCTTGTAGGAATTGGTGAGCAGCGTGATGTCGAGCGCGCGATCGTCCATGCGCCGGCGCAGATTGATGCTTTGGTCGATGGTGACGTCGACCGCGATCGACGGATGCGACTGCGCGAAGCGCTTCAGCACATGCGGCAGCACGCGCTCGCCATAATCGTCAGGAGAGCCGAGCCTGACCACGCCGACGATGTCGGGAATGATGAATTTCGACACCACCTCGCGGTTGATCGACAACAGCCGACGGGCGTAGCCAAGCAGCATCTCGCCATCGGTGGTCAGCGTCACGGAACGCGCGTCGCGCGCGAAAACGGAGCGGCCGAGAATGTCTTCCAGCTTCTTGATCTGCATGGAGACGGCCGAGGGCGTGCGGAACACCGCATTGGCGGCGGTGGTGAAGCTGCCAGTCTCGGCGATCGCCACGAAAGAGCGCAGCACGTCAAGGTCGAGCAGCGGCAGAGGATGGTTGAGCGGGGCGTTCATTGGAGCTTGCCTTCAATTTTTCTGATGCAAACAATCATTCCATTTCGTTTGATTGAACATCACATCGGGCGCATAGTCAACTCGATCGATGCAGGATGCTGCCAAAAGCAGCCATCGAACGACCACGACACAGACCTGCAATCGACATGAAATGAAGCTGAAACAGACCTGACGTAACGCATAGCCGGGCGCCTACCTGCTCGCATAGAGGAGAAAGAAAATGTCCATCCTGTCGTCCATCGGTCGGCTCGCGACCGAATTCAGCGCGGCCCGCGCCCGCTACCAGACCGAACGCGCCATCCATGCGCTGCCGATCGAACTGCAGAAGGATATCGGCTGGCCGGAAGCCGCCGACGCCAAGACCGGTATGCGCTACGGCGTCGGAACCTGGGCCGGAGCCAAGTAGCTAAGTGTGTCTAAAGTGCTGAAGGCCTGCCGTGGCGTCAGACCGGCAGGCCTTTTTGTTTGCACTCAAACGAGTTTTCGAGCCATGCGGCCGCTGCATGACGCATATGAAGCACTCGCATAGCGACACAGTTCCCTATTTAATTCATTGTAAATAATCGCAAATTTCGGGCATCCTGCCCAAAGATGTCGCAATTGATGTCGCTTTTCATATCAAGCGCTTCGCTTTTGCGATTTAGTTTTCGCCAAAGCAAGCCTATATCACTGCCAGCCAACGAGCTGCCCCACTCCATTAAGCGAAGGCGACCCGTCTGAGCAACCAAATGGAGATGATGATGAAGCTCTTTGCCCGCCTGTTCACCCGCCGCGAAATGAACCTGACGACCGCTCTCGAGCGTCAGCGTCTCGCCAAGACCATGCCCGGCCAGACCGGCGCCATGGCTGCCGCTCGCCTCGGCTTCGTCGCTTGAGACACCGGTTTTTCGAACGGCATCTGATTGCCGTCGCATAGAATGGAATTCGACGCCGCCCGGCCTTGCCGCGGCGGCGTTTTCATTTTCATCGGGCTTTCGTTGCATAGGTGGAGGGCCCAGCCTCGGACCAATTGCCCAATTGCGACCCGTGTCGCAAATTTAATCTTCACTTAGCCGCCTACTCGATTGACAAGAATGGTATTTCCTGATGACGCTATGCTGTTCGCGACATTCTGTTCGCGTCATGGCTGCGTGAGGTTTCCCCGTGAATGCAGTAAAGCATCCGATCAAGAGATCGTTTGTATTCTTCCTCATCCCCGATTTCACCATGATCGCCTTTGCGACGGCGCTCGACCCGTTGCGTTCGGCCAACCGGATGCTCGGCTACGAGGCCTATAGCTGGCGGCTGGCCAGCATCGACGGCAAGCCGGTGCGCGCCTCGAACGGTGTCGAATGCGCCGTCAACACCTCGCTCGAGGAAGAGCGCAGGAAGATGGCCGGGTCTGACAGGCCGAACATGGCGATCGTCTGCAGCGGCGTCAATGTCGAGCGCTACCACAACAAGTCCGCTTTCGCCTGGCTGCGCGAGGAATACAACCGCGGCGTCGCCGTGGGCGGCCTGTGCACCGGCGCCCACATCCTCGCCGCCGCAGGTCTGTTGTCCAACAAGCGCTGCGCCATCCATTGGGAGAACCTGCCCGGCTTTTCGGAGGCCTTCCCGAAGGCCAATGTCTTTGCCGACCTCTTTGAGATCGATCAGAACGTCTACACCTGCGCCGGCGGCACCGCGGCGCTCGACATGATGCTGAAGCTGATCGGCGACGATTTCGACGAGAGCCTCGTCAACCGCGTCTGCGAGCAGGTGCTGACCGACCGCGTGCGCAGCCCGACAGATCGCCAGCGCTTGCCGTTGCGCGCCCGCCTGGGCGTGCAGAATTCCAAGGTGCTGACCATCATCGAATTGATGGAGGCGAACCTTTCCGAACCGCTGTCGCTGATCGAGATCGCCGACCATGTCGATCTGTCGCGCCGGCAGATCGAGCGCCTGTTCCGCACCGAGATGGGCCGCTCCCCCGCCCGCTACTATCTGGAGATCCGGCTCGACCGCGCCAGGCACCTGCTCATCCAGTCGTCGATGCCGGTGGTCGAGGTGGCGGTGGCCTGCGGTTTCGTCTCGGCCTCGCACTTCTCCAAATGCTATCGCGAGCTCTATGCCCGCTCGCCGCAGCAGGAACGCGTCGACCGCAAGCAGTTGCTGGCGGCGTAAGCGGTTGGTCTATTGGACTCACTGGCTGGGAAACCGGAGCAGAACTTCTTTCCTTCGATTTTTGCGTCCAGCGCATCACAGAGCCCAAAAGGCTTGTCAATGAAACAGGACCGGTCATGGACGATGGTCTGATCCAGCGCGCGGGACGCCCCCTGGCGAGCCGCGCATGCTCGACCGGTTGCGACCGCTCGCCGGGTTTCGACCGGCTTCAATATCGGTCGCAATAGCATTCCGCGGACGAGATGCGATCGTTCCAGGCGGAGTCTCCGAAATTGCGGACCCTGCGGTTGAGTTCGATCGAGCGGCCGCGCCTTCCTGAATTTTCATAGGCAACGAGCGTACAGCCCGGGCGCACGAGCACTGAGGAAACGCGGTCGTTCCAGAACCCGCCGCGGAAATTGACGGAGTCGTCGGCGCCCATTTCAAGCGAGCGTCCGCGGAAGTTTGCATTCTCGAACAGCACACAGGCCGCCTCGCCGTAGAACTGGGCGCTGGCGCTGCCGGTAAATATTGTCGAGGCAAGAGCCGCCAGGATGACCAAACCCTTCATTGTGACTTCCTCCTTGGTCGCTTCGACCAGTTGCGCCGACCCCATGGCACATTGCCATCGTGCTGCGCACGGAAGCAACCCTGCGTCCGCCAACCCTCGGCGGCAGTTTCCAAACGGAAAGTACCGAGTATTTTTTCCTGGGATTGCTTTTACCGGCTGTCCAGCATCCAGCCGCGGTTGCGCCACATCTTCTCACCGGCCAGGCAATCGGCCGCCGGCTTGTCGTCGGCCAGCACGACCGGCGGATGGGCCGCCTCTTCCGCCGCCCATTGCGGCGAGGCCGGACTGGCAAGCTCGAGCACCAGCTTGCGACGGATCGCTTCCGGGAATTGCGTCCAGTCGTTGACCGGGATCATGAAGGCGCCGGGCCCGCCGATGACGCAGTCGCTGTAGTAGCGGTCGAGATTGTCGACATCGAAGGAGCCGCTGAACCCGCCGCGCGTCATCAGCGGCAGCCCGTTTATGGTGATGCCCTGCCTCACCACCTCGTCGCGCGTGATATCGACCGGCGCGCCTTGGTTGTTGGGTCCGTCGCCCGAAACATCGATGACGCGCTTGGTGCCCTGAAAGCCGCTTTCGGCGAAAAGGTCGCTGCCGAAGGCAAGCGCGCCGGAGATGGAGGTGCGTCGCGCGCTGTCCGGCGGACGCGCGTTCATCTGCGCGACGACCCGTTCGGCATCGGCGCGATTGGCGATCACCGTCCACGGCACGACGACCCGCTGCCATCTGGTCCCGGCCCACTCGACATAGGCAACCGCAATCTTGCCATGGACGCCGTCGGCGATGGCCTTCAGCACATTGTCATGCGTCAGTGCCGCCGCATAGCCATGGCGCTGGATCTCGAGTTCGGTCGGCGACATGGAGAGCGAAACATCGACCGCCAGCACCAACTCGACATCGACCGGCTCTATCGCAGTGGAACCCGCGGTCAGGCCGAGGAGCAGCGCCAGCGCAGCGGCGCCCGAAAGCCAATGCCGTGTTCGACCGGAAGCGAACATGACGCAACGGTATGCGATAATCCGGCATGAACAAAGCAAAAAGGCCCGGCGTCGACCGGGCCTTTGCCAATCCGGACAAACGCGCGCTTAAGGCGCGTCGCCCTGAAACGGATTCAGGCGACGCGCTTTAAGTCTTTGTGTTGATGCATGTCGTTGTCCCAAAACCGCTGCGCATTTTTTGGGCGACATGCATTAACTGCGCGGCTTGAGATTCTCCGGATCGTAGAGCGGCTTGTAGCCGACGCCGGCGACTTCGACCGGATAGGTCTCGCCAAAATACTCCACCTGCAGCTTGCGGCCCTCCTGCGCATAGGCCCAGGGCAGATAGGCAAGCGCGATGTTCTTGCCGATGGTCGGACCGTAGGCGACCGAAGTGGTGAAGGAGCGGCGGCCGAGCTCATCGACCAGCGTCTCGCCGGTCGCGGGATCCTGCACCGGCATGGTGCCGACCGGATAGCGCGCGACCCCCTTGGAATCAGTGTTCCCGGTCATCACCAGCGTGCAGAGCATCGCCGGCTGGCGCTCGCGGGCGCGATACTCCAGATGCTTGGCCTTGCCGCAAAAATCGTTCTCCTTGACCTTCGGGCGGGCAAGGTCGGCCTCGAGCAGGTTGTACTCGGTCGAGAGATCGGCGTTCTGCAGCCGAAGGCTCTTCTCCATCCGGCGCGTGTTGGCATAGGTCTCGACGCCGAACGGCATGACGCCGGTCGAGCGCAGCGCGTCCCAGACGGCGAGCCCGTCCTCGTAGCGCATATGCAGTTCCCATCCCTGCTCGCCGACATAGGAAATCCGGAAAGCCGTCACATCCTTGCCGCCGATCCGAATCGGCTTGATCGCCGCGAACGGAAAATTCTCCGGCGTCAAGCCCTCGGGGTTCTCGACAACCTTCTGCAGGGTCGCCCGCGCGTTCGGCCCCCAGATGCCGATGGTGACGTATTTCTCGGTCACGTCGGTGACGGTGACGTCGAAACCTTTGTCCTGCGCGGTACGCTGCATGTAGCGGAAGTCTCGCGGTCCGGCGTCGGCGCCGTCGATCACCCGGCAGCGATCGGCCATGCGGATCACCGTGAAGTCGGCGCGCACCATGCCTTCCTCGTCGAGGAAGTGGGTGTAGATGCCCTTGCCGATATTGTTGTCGCCGCCGATCTTGGCCGCGCACAGCCACTCCAGCAGCGCGACATGGTCCGGGCCTTCGACGTCATACATCGAGAAATGCGAGAGGTTGACGATGCCGCAATCCTCGCTCATCGCCAGATGCTCGGCATTGGAGACGCGCCAGAAATGGCGATTGTCCCACTCGTTCTCGCGCACCGGCACGCGGTTGCCGTATTTTTCCAGGAGATGCTCATTGGCGGCATAGCCGTGGGCGCGCTCCCAGCCGCCGAGTTCCATGAAATAGCCGCCGAGCTCCTTCTCGCGCTCCCAGAACGGCGAGCGCCGGATGTTGCGGCCCTTGGAGAAGGGCTCGCGCGGATGCACCGCCGGATTGTAGACCTTCATCGCCGTCTCGGTGCAGCGATCCCAGATGAACTGTTCCTTCGTCTGATGAGGATAGAAGCGCGAATAGTCGATGGCGTGGTGATCGATCGACGTGCGGCCGTCGGTCATCCAGTCGGCGATCAGCTTGCCCATGCCGGGACCGTCCTTGACCCAGATGGCGACGGCGTACCACAGCCCCCTTACCTTCTGGCTCTCTCCCATGGACGGGCCGCCGTCGGTGGTGACCTGCAGCAGGCCGTTGAAGGAGTGACCCTCGTTGTAGCCGAGCTCTCCGAGGATCGGCGTCAGTTCCATGGCGCGCTCGAGCGGCGCCATGATCTGCTCCATGTCGAGGTCGCGCTGCGACGGCGAAAGCCGCGCCTGGTCCTTTTCCAGCAGGTCGCGCGGGTGGCAGAGACGCGGATTGTTCTCCTCGTAGTAACCCCACTCGATCTGCCCGCCCTCGGCGGTCTTGGGATCGCCGGTGTCGCGCATATAGGCCGAGTTGCCTTGGTCGCGCAGCAGCGGCCAGCCGATCTCCTTGCCGGTGCCGGCGAACTCGTTGTAGGGGCCGAAGAAGGTCAGCGGATGGTCGATCGGCATGACCGGCAGGTCCTCGCCGACCAGTGCCGCGGTCAAACGGCCCCAGATGCCGGTGCAGACGACGACATAGTCGGCCTCGATCGTGCCGCGCTCGGTCACCACGCCCTTGATGCGGCCATTCTCGACGATCAATTCCTTGGCCGACGTGTTGGCGAAGGCCTGGAGCTTGCCCGAGGCAACGCCCTGGTCAACCAGCTTGCCGGCAACCGTCTGCGAGCGCGGGATGACGAGGCCGGCATCGGGATCCCACAGTCCGCCCTGCACCATATGCTCCTCGATCAGCGGGAACTTTTCCTTGATCTCGGCCGGCTCGATCAGGCGGGCACGGGTGCCGAAGGCTTTGGCCGAAGCGATCTTGCGCTTGATCTCGTCCATGCGGCCGTCATCGCCGACACGCGCGACTTCGAGGCCGCCGATGCGCGCGTAGTGGCCCATCTTCTCGTAGAAATCGATCGAATAGAGCGTCGTCCAGCAGGAGAGGAAATCGTGGCTGGTCGTGTAGCAGAAATCGGAAGCATGCGCCGTCGAGCCGATATCGGTCGGGATGCCCGACTTGTCGATGCCGACGATATCGTCCCAGCCGCGCTCGATCAGATGATGGGCGACCGACGCGCCGACGATACCGCCAAGACCGACGATGACGACCTTCGCCTTTTTCGGAAACTCTGCCATTGCCCGCGACTCCAAAGGGATAAAAGCGGGCGGGACTATAGGGCGGAGCGGTAGGGAGATTGAAGCCTGTTTGCGACATTGCGAAAGAGCCGAGCGACCCTGACGAACGAACGCGCCTTCCCAGGTGCCACCAATCAGGAATTCCTTTGTGCGCCGAAGTTAATCTAGGCGGAAGCCTGCATGAGCTTCTCGAAGACTCGCTGCTTGGCTCCGCGCACACTGTCCTCCAGCGGATTCGCCCGGGCGAGATGCGCGGCAATCGCGCTGGCCAGCATGCAGCCCGTCCCGCGCATCGATGCGGCAAGCCTGGGCATGTCGAAGCGGATGGGTTCCCGGCCGGAGCTCAACAGGATGTCCGTTGAGCTTGCCTCCGCCGCATGGCCGCCCTTGAGCAGCAGCGCCTGCGGCCCGGCCGCAAGCAATCGCCTTCCCTGCCGCAAGATGTCTTCCTCGTTCACGGCCAATTGCGAACCCGTCAGCACCGCCAGCTCAATGAGGTTCGGCGTAACCAGGCGGCAAAGCGGCATGAGATCACGTTTCATGACGTCGACGGCATCCGGTTCCAGCAGCGACCTGCCTGAAGAGGAAGCCAGCACCGGATCGAGGATTGCCGGCAACCGCGGATTTTCGCTCAGCACGACGGCAACGGCGGCGATGGTCGGCGCCGTTGCGAGCATGCCGATCTTGATGGCCGCCACCTCGTTGGCCTGCAACGCTGCCCGCATCTGATCGGCGACCAGGCCGGGTTGCAGATGAAGGATGTCCTTTACGGCGCCATGCGTCTGCACCGTCACGGCGGTAACGGCAAGACAGCTCCGCAGGCCGAGCGAGGAGATCGTCTCGATATCGCGGGCAATCCCGGCGCCGCCGCTGGAATCCGATCCGCCGACGACAAGCACGTGCGGGTCCCGGTTCAGCGCCATCGATCCGTCTTTTCGATCCATTCCCTGGTGCGCGCTTCGGGATCGGAATTCAGCGTGATGTCCGTAACCACCGCCGCGCTGTCGGCGCCGGCCCCGAAAACGCCGTCGAGCCGCTCGGGGTTGAGGCCGCCGATAGCAACCAGCGGGAGAGGCGCGACCTGTCCCTTCCACGCACGGATCCTCTCCAGTCCCTGCGGCGCCCATTTCATCTTCTTCAGGATCGTGGGGTAGACCGGGCCGAGCGCGACGTAGTGGGGCCTCGCCGCAAGGGCCGTTTCGAGCTCGGCATCATCATGCGTGCTTAGTCCGAGCCTGATGCCGGCCGCCCGTATCGCCGGAAGGTCGGCCGCCTGCAGGTCCTCCTGGCCGAGATGGATGAAATCGCAGCCCTCCTCGATTGCCAGCCGCCAATGATCGTTGACGATGATCTGGCAATGGTGTCGGGCGCACAAGACCTTCGCCTTGCGGATTTCGGCGCGCAGCCCCTCCTCCTCCATGTCCTTGATGCGGAGTTGCACCAATCTGACGCCGAGCGGCAGCAGCCGCTCCATCCATTGAGCGCTGTCGACGATCAGGTAGAAGGGATCGAGCTTCATGAAAAAACCGCCCTGCCGATTGTCGGGGTCGACGGCACGGCGACATCGCGCGGCTCGAGCAATCCCGAGCCGAGGGCCTCGCGGCCGGCATCGACCGCCTTGCTGAAGGCGCGCGCCATGCCGACCGGGTCGGCCGCCTTGGCGACCGCTGTGTTCAAGAGTACGGCGTCGAATCCGAGTTCCATGACGGTTGCCGCGTGCGACGGACGCCCGAGCCCTGCATCGACGATCAACGGCACGTCGGGGAAATGTCCACGCATCGAGCGCAGCGCCATGATGTTGACCGGTCCGAGCGCCGAGCCGATCGGCGCGCACCATGGCATCAGGACCTTGCAGCCTGCACCGAGCAGCCGCTCGGCGACGACGAGATCGTCGGTGGTATAGGGGAACACCGTGAACTCGTCCTCGCACAGGATGCGGGCGGCTTCGACCAGGCCGAACACGTCCGGCTGGAGCGTGTCATGGTTGCCGATCACCTCCAGCTTGATCCAGGACGTGCCGAAGACTTCGCGTGCCATCTTCGCGGTCGTGACGGCTTCCTTCACGGAGTGACAGCCGGCGGTGTTGGGCAGGATCCTCACGCCGAGCGAGTTGACCAGCGACCAGAATTTCTCGCCGCCCCTGCCGCCAGCCATTTCACGGCGCAGCGAAACCGTCACCACCGAGGCGCCCGACGCCTTGACCGCTTCGGCCAGGATGGCCGGCGAAGGATACTGGGCGGTGCCGAGCAGCAGGCGCGAAGGCAGCGCCGCTCCGAGAAGGTCGAACATGGCTAGCCTCCCTGCATGGGCGAAAGGATTTCGATCCGGTCGCCGTCGCTCAATCGAAATTCGACCCGATTGGCTTTGTGCACGACGTCGCTGTTGACGGCCGTCGCCAGCCAATCGCCTTCATAGTCAAGCTCGGCAAGCAGCGCCGCCAGCGTCGCCGCGGCACTGTCGAGCGCTTCTCCGTTGACGATCAGTTTCATGCGCAAGCTCCCACGCGTTTGTCGGGATTGAACAGGATGTCGGCCGCCTGCCGCGCCATGGCGGGGGCAAGCAGGAAGCCATGGCGATAAAGCCCGTTGATGGCGACGCCGTTGCCGAGCGTTTCGACGCATGGCAAATTGTCGGCAAAGGCTGGACGGACACCAGCGCTCATCTCGACAATCGCCGCCTCGCCGAAGGCCGGATGGACCGCAAAGGCGGCGCCCGCCAGTTCCATCATGGAACGGACGGTGACCGGGCCGGCCTCATCGCTTTCGACCATCGTCGCGCCGGCCATGAAATGATGATCGGCGCGCGGCACGATGTAGAGCGGAAAGCGCGGATGCAGCAGCCGGACGGGGCGAGACAGCGAGACATCCGGCATACGCAGGATCAGCATCTCGCCGCGAACGCCGCGCAGGGCCGCGTCACCCGCCGCGATCCCCCGGCAGTCGACCTGGTAGTTGAAGCCCGTAAGGCCTTGGCCGTCGGTTGCGAAACGGAAGTCGACGCCCATCGCGACCAGCTTGTCATGAAGCGCGGCCATGGCCCGGCGCGGGTCGAGATGCGCTTCGCCGGGGAAGAACAGCCCGCGCCTGAAACGACCGGCAAGGTCCGGCTCCAGCCCAGCGATGTCGTCCTCGCCAAGCCAGCGATGGCCCGAGGTGCGGTTGGCGAAGCGGTCGACCTCGCCTGCATCGCGCGGCGCAGCCACGACGAGCGTTCCCGCACGTGTCGCCTGGCCGGGCAAAACAGCATCCCACCAGTCGGCGGCGCCGCGTCCGAGATCCAGCACCGGCTGCTCCGCGCTCTCGCGCTCGCACCATGGCGCCAGCATGCCGCCTGCGGCCCACGACGCATTGCCGCCCAGGCGAGGCCGGACCTCGGCGACGGTGACCGCCGCGCCGCGGCGGGCGAGCTCATTGGCCGCGGTGAGGCCGGCGACGCCGGCCCCTTTGACCAGCACCTTCATGACGGCTCGGCCGAGTTGGCGTCGACCGGCATGTAGAGATCGCCGCCGGCGCGGTATTTCTCCGCCATCGCCGCCATCCCCTCCTTCTGCGCTTCGGCGCGGATGTCGTGGGAGATGCGCATGGAGCAGAATTTCGGCCCGCACATGGAGCAGAAATGCGCCACTTTGTGGGCTTCCTTGGGCAAGGTTTCGTCGTGGAACGAGCGCGCCGTTTCGGGATCGAGCGACAGGTTGAACTGGTCTTCCCAGCGGAACTCGAAGCGCGCCCGCGACAGCGCGTCGTCGCGGACCTTCGCCGCCGGATGCCCCTTGGCAAGGTCTGCCGCATGCGCGGCTATTCTGTAGGTGATGACGCCGGTCTTAACGTCGTTGCGGTCCGGCAGGCCGAGATGTTCCTTCGGCGTCACGTAACAGAGCATGGCCGTGCCGAACCAGCCGATCATGGCGGCGCCGATGCCGGATGTGATGTGGTCGTAGCCGGGCGCGATGTCCGTCGTCAGCGGTCCGAGGGTGTAGAACGGCGCCTCGCCGCAGACGGCAAGCTGCTTGTCCATGTTCTGCTTGATCTTGTGCATGGGAACATGGCCGGGCCCCTCGATCATCACCTGGCAGTCCCTTGCCCAGGCGATCTTGGTCAGCTCGCCAAGCGTCTCCAGTTCGGCGAATTGCGCTTTGTCGTTCGCGTCGGCGATCGAGCCGGGGCGAAGGCCGTCGCCGAGCGAAAAGGAGACGTCATAGGCTCTGGCGATGTCGCAGATTTCTTCGAAGTGCTCGTAAAGGAAGCTTTCGCGATGATGGTGCAGGCACCATTTGGCCATGATCGACCCGCCGCGCGAGACGATGCCCGTGACCCGGTCGACGGTCAGCGGGATGTAGTGCAGCCGCACGCCGGCGTGGATGGTGAAATAGTCGACGCCCTGCTCCGCCTGCTCGATCAGCGTGTCGCGATAGACCTCCCAGTTCAGATCCTCGGCAATGCCGCCGACCTTTTCCAGCGCCTGGTAGAGCGGCACCGTGCCGATCGGCACCGGCGCGTTGCGCACGATCCATTCGCGGATGTTGTGGATGTTGCGGCCGGTCGACAGGTCCATCACCGTGTCGGCGCCCCAGCGGATCGCCCAGACCATTTTTTCGACCTCCTCGGCCATCGAGGAGGTGACGGCGGAGTTGCCGATATTGGCGTTGATCTTCACCAGGAAGTTGCGGCCGATGATCATCGGCTCGCTCTCGGGATGGTTGATGTTGGCGGGGATGATGGCGCGGCCGCGCGCCACCTCGTCGCGCACGAATTCCGGGGTGACGAAATCCGGTATCGACGCGCCGAACGCTTCCCCATCCTGTTGCAGCCAGCCCCGCAGCATCTCGCGGCCAAGGTTCTCGCGTATGGCCACGAACTCCATCTCGGGCGTGATGATGCCTGCGCGTGCATAGGCAAGCTGCGTCACCGCCTTGCCGGCCTTCCCCCGCAGCGGACGATTGCGGACGGGAAATTCCGGCGTCAGCCGTTCGCCCGTCGCAAATCCGTTGTCCTCCGGCCGGACGTGGCGGCCGTCATAGGCTTCGACATCGCCGCGCGCCGCGATCCAGTCCTGGCGAAGCCGGGCAAGTCCTTTTTCGATGTCCGTTTCGATCGCCGGGTCGGTATAGGGGCCCGACGGATCGTAGACCGTCACCGGCGGCTCGCCGGCGGTGGGGTGGACGGCGATCTCGCGCATCGGAACCCTGACCTGCGGATGGAGGATGCCGCTCTTGTGGATCTTCCGCGACGCAGGCAGCGGTCCCGTCGAAACGGTGGGGGTCAAGGCATTCATTTGAGGCTCCTTTGCTCATCTGCATTGGAGACCCAGTTCTGTGCCGGAAGGATGAAAAGCCGCCTTGGTCCACCTGCGCGAAAACAGGTCTTTGGGCATGGAGCCCCGCAAAGCGCTTGCACCGTCCCTACGCCAGTATGAACTGGATCAGGTTCAACGGGTCACTGCGCCGCGAAAGCCAGCAGTATCTCAGCCCCTTGCCGGGACTCCCCTGGTGAATGGCTCAAGTTGAACGGGCCGGCGCCGTCTTGTCAAGCGCGTCAAGGCCGGCCGGGCCGACAATGGCCGTGGAGCGTAAGCCGACGGCGAAAGTCAGGCGAAGGCCCAGATGTCCTCGGCCTGGAAGCCGACCTGATAGCCGGCGGTCTTCAGCTTGACCACGAGCTGGCCGATCTCGGCGGCCGGCAACGCGCCGACCTCGATCTTGATCATGCCGGGCCGGTAGCGCTGGAGCTCGAGCTGGTCGAACACCATCCAGTCGGCGCCCTCGCAATCGACCAGGAAAGCGTCGATATAGCCGATGCCGTTGCGGTCGAGCAGCGTCTGCAGCGTCTCCGACGGCACCTCGATGTCCTTCAGATGCGGCGCGAACTTGTTGAAGTTGGCGTCGGCCTCGCCCCAGGCGTTCTTGCCTGACATCAGATTGGTGTCGGTGACCGACGAACAGCCGATGAACTCGATCGGCAGCGTGCCGGCCTCGAGCGCGGCGGCATCAAAGGTGTGGACCGTTATCGTGCCCTTTGTCCTGGTCACCGCCACCGGCTCGATGACGAAGCGGCTTTTGTCCGGATAATTGGCGCGCAGCCGCTTCTGGTTGTAGGGGATCGGCTCGACCAGCATCGCCCGAGCACCCCTGATGCGGTGCAGCCAGGGCGTCACGTCGTCGAACAGCGCGCCGTCGCAGGCGCCGACATTGACCATCTGGAACGGCCGTCCACCGCCGAAGCGCGCCTTGAGCGCCGCCCTGGCCAGGAACTTGGTGCCGCGCAGCGCGGGCCCGCGATCGAGCAGGCTGGCAGGCAAGCCGAGCGACAACAGAACGCGTGCGAGGCCGGAAACCCAATTCATCACTTATCTCCGGGAATGGCCGGTGGCGCGGCGCGCTGCCCACCCTGGCTCGCCGATGCCCACAGCGCCATCAGCGGCGCGGCCAGCAGCAGGAAGGGCGGCAGAAGGTTAGGGAAATAGATGCGGGCGTCGTGGATCGGGAAGACGGTGAACTTGGCAAGCACGCCGAGCACGAGCGCCCCAAGCAGGATGCCGGCGCGGCGGTCGAGCCGGAAACCGGCGCGGTCGAGCCCGTACCATCCGGCTAAAGCCAGCACGGAAATGCCGACCCAGCTGTTGGCGTCGATGGCGCGCACCACCGAGGCGGCGAAAGCCTTGAGATAGGCCGCCACCGAGAACGGCGGCTCGAAACCGTCCATATTGTAGTGCTGCTCGATGCTGGAGAACCACAGATGCGGCCACCAGCCGGGATGCTGCGCCCAATGCGAGATGGCGAAATAGGCGACGAACGAGGCGGCAAAGCCCGCCAGCGCCCCCCACGCCTTCTGGCGGAACGCGACGAGCAGCACGGCGAAAATGGCGAGGAAGACGATGTTGTCCGGCCGCGCCATGAAGGCGAGGAAAAGCAGGATCGCCGTCGCCGCTTCGCGTTTGCGCACATAGGCAAATAGCCCGCCAAGAAACAGCGCCGAGCACAAGAGGTCGGGCGTCGAGGCCCGCGCCGCGTCGCCGAAAGCGGCCATGATCAGCACCGCGCCGACGACCGGCGCCAGCGCCAGCGCGCCTGCCGAGCGCAGCCAGGCGAGCGTGATCGCGCCGAACAACAACGCAGAGAACACCTGCACCAGCCGCATCGCTTCGACCGGCGAGACGACATGGCTGACACTCGACAGGATCCCGGCGTAGAGGAACTTGATCCGGTACATGCCGAGCAGCGAATGGAAGTCGGCAGCATTTTCCGCCATGTGGCTGCGGAAGCCGCCGCCATCATCGGTCAACGTCTTGTAGTCGCCCGCCGACACGCCGGCTTTCACTGTGCTGTAGGCATAGTCATGCAGCGCCTTCGGATCTGGATAGGTGCCTTCTTCGGCAATCGCGACGTAAGCCAGCATGTCCCAATTGGCATCTGGCATGAACCAGGCCGTCACAGCGGTGAGCAGGATGTAGAGCGAGAAGGCAGCCGCGCCGATCGGCGCGGCGAACCGTGCGTAGGTTCCCTCGCCCCAGGCAAGACCGGCGCCGGTCAGGCGGTCGAGCGCATTGGTCGGGGCAATGGGCGGCCTGGTCAGCATCGCCTGCCTCAGCGGACCTGGCTCTTCACGAAATCCTTCACGATCGCCACGATGCCGCGCGACAGCAGGCTGTCGAAGGCATCGACGAAACGATCGACATGCTCGCGCTGGCAGATCAGCGGCGGCTCCAGCCGGATGACGTTGCGGTTGTATTCGGTGAAGGCGACGAGCACGTCGTAGTCGCGCAGGAGCAGCGAGCCGACGAAGCCGGAGAGCGAGCCCTTCAGCTTGTCGTCGAGCACGCTCACCACCGGACGCAGCACCATCGGCAAGGTCTGCGAGAAATCGTGGAACTCGAGCCCGATCATGAAGCCCTTGCCGCGCACATCCTTGATAATCTTCGGATATTTCGCCTTGAGCGCCTGCAGCCGCTGCAGAAGGTAGTCGCCGGTCGAAGCCGCATTGTCGATCAGGCCCTCGTCATAGAGGACGTTCAGCGCCTCGATCGCGGTGACGCAGGCCTCGCCCATGCCGCCGAACGTCGCCATGGCATGGATCATCGCCGTCTTCGGCGTGCCATAGGCCTTCATGTAGACGTCGCGCCTGGCGATCATGGCGCCGACCGCCGCCTTGCCGCCGCCGAGCGATTTCGCCAGCGCCGTCACGTCCGGCACCACGCCATAGTGCTCGAAGGCGTAGAAACGGCCGGAGCGGCCGTAGCCGCACTGCACTTCGTCTGCGACCCACAGCACGCCATGCCGGTCGCAGAGCGCGCGCAGCTTCTGCCAGTATTGCGCCTCTGCCTGGATGATGCCGCCGCCGCCCTGGATGGTTTCGAGCACGATCACGCCGATCTCGGGATCGCTCTTGAACAGGCGCTCGACGGCGTCGATGTCGGCAAAGGGAACGCGCACGACATTGTCGGCCACCTTGAAGTCGGCGCGGTAGAGCTGGCCGTCGGTGATCGCCAGCACGCCCTTGGTCTTGCCGTGGAAGGAGTTCTCCGCATAGACGATCTTCGGCCGCTTCGGGCCGGCGGCGCGTTCGGCGAGCTTCACCGCCGCTTCCATGGCTTCCGAACCCGACGAGCCGAGGAACACCATGTCGAGATCGCCGGGCGAGCACTTGGCGATGTTGTGCGCGAGCGCCGCCGCATATTGCGACATGAAGGCGATGGCGATCTCCTGGCGCTTCTCCTCCTGGAATTTCTTGCGCGCTTCCAGGATGCGCGGATGGTTGTGGCCGAAGGCCAGCGAACCGAAGCCGCCGAAGAAGTCGAGGATCTCGCGGCCATTCTGGTCGATGTAGAACATGCCTTCGGCGCGCTCGACCTTGACCTTGTGGAAGCCGAGCAGCTTCATGAAATGCAACTGGCCCGGATTGAGATGCGCCTTGAACAGGTCGGTGATGCCGGCGACATCCATCGCCTTGGCCTGCTCGACGTTGATCAGGTCGGGCTTGGCTATGGTGGCGGGCGACAGCGCCGGCGCCTCGACCAGCGCGCGCGTGCCCTTGTGTTCCGGCTTGGCCATGACGGTCATCGCGAAAATCTCCCTCGTCGCCTTATTCGGCAGGAACCTGTTCGGTGGCGACGGCGTGGCCGTCCTTCTTGGCGCGGTATTCGCTGTAGGCGGCGATCAGCATGTCCTCGTCGCGATATTGCGGCACCCAGCCGAGCTGGCGCTCGGCCTTGGACACGTTGAGCACGCAGTCCTCATCGGCGATCAGGTATTGCTCCGGATCCATGATCGGCATGTTCAACTGGTCGAGCAGGTCCAGCGTGCGCTTGACCGCCCAGCCCGGCGTCGGCAGCAGGATCGATCTCGAGCCGGCATGGCGGATCAGGTCGCCGAGCAGCTTTCTCACCGGCGGCGGATTGAGCGAGCCCAGATTATAGGCCTCGTTCGGCACGCCGGCCTTCCAGGCCGCGCGCGCCGCCTCGGCGCAGTCGAACACCGAGATGAACTGGTAGGGGTTCCGGCCGGAGCCGATCATCGGCACCGGCAGGTTCCAATCGATCAGCCTGAAGAGTTTTTCCAGGATGCCGAGGCGCCCCGGGCCGATGATCAGGCGCGGCCTGAACAGCGAGATCGACATGCCGCGCTTGCGCCATTCGGCGGCGAGTTCCTCGGTCCTGAGCTTCGACAGGCCATATTCGCCGAGCGGCGCCACCGGGTGCTCTTCGGTCATCGGCAGCACCACCGTATGGCCGTAGATCATGTCGGTCGTGTAGTGCACCAGCTTCGAGGCGCCGGCCGTGTCCATCGCCTGGATGATGTGCTCGGTGCCGTGGAAATTCACCGGGAAGAAGAAGTCGTGCCGCCTGGCGCGCACCTGGATCGGCGACAGCATCTTGGCCGACAGATTGTAGACCATGTCGTCGGCCCTAAGGCCCACTGCAGCGACCGAAGCCGGATCGGTCACGTCGCAAGTGATAAAGCGCACCGAACGATAGTGCGGCAGGTCGCTCTTGACGATGTCGGCGACGACGACATTCTCGCCGTCGGCGGCAAGCTTGGGGGCAAGGTGACGGCCGACGAAACCGTCGCCTCCGAAAATCACATGTCTCATCGAACGATCTCGCTTGTGCCGATCTTGTCGGAAGTGATGGAAGCGGTTTGGTCCTCCTGCCCGCGGCCGCCCAGATCGCGACCACCCAGATCGCGGCCGCTTTGCGCGATCAGCACGGTGCCGACGCAGATGCAGGCGATGCCGGCGATGCGCCAGCCATTGAGGTCCTCGCGGAAGACGAAATAGGCAAAGACCGCGACTGCGACATAGGCGAGGCTGAGGAATGGATAGGCGAAGCTGAGCTCGACCTTCGACAGCACATAGAGATGCGAGGCCATCGAGATGACGAAGGTGCACAGCCCGAGGAATACCCATGGGCTGAACACGATCTGCAGCAGCCTCAAGAGCGGATTGGCGCCCTCGAACGAGATCGGTCCCATCGACATCATGCCCTGCTTCAGCATGAGCTGCGCAGCGGCATTGGTCATGACCGTGAAGAGAATGAAGACGATGTATTTCATTATTGCCACCCCGCCCCAGAGCGGTCCTACTACGAATCCGCAAATATTTCGTGAAATCACATGTCTATTTTGAGTAAACCCTGAAGTTAACGCTTCACTTACCAAGATCTACTCAAATTCGACCTATTCCGCCGCCTCGGCCGCACCTCGTCCAACATCCAGTTTTTTCGCTGTCCGCGCCCAGAAACTCGATAGGAAGGCGGGATCGCGAAGCGCCTCCAGCCGCTGCCATTCCGGGAAGGACGCCGCGAAGGTTTCGGGGCCCATGCGGGCATCCTTGTAGGGGTTGACGGCGCCACCTGCCTCGACCGCGATGCGGTCGAGCTCGGCGAGGAGCCTCAGCGTCATTTCGCCTTTGTTGGGGAAATCGAGCGTCAACGTGTAGCCGGGCTGCGGGAACGACAGCAACGCGGGCGAACGGACGTCGCCAAACCGCTTCAGCACCGTGAGAAACGAGCCTTGGCCTGCCCGCCGCGCCGCTTCGAGCAGGGCCGGCACGGCGCGCCGCGCGGCGGTCTCAGGCACTACGCTCTGGTGTTGGAAAAGCCCGCGCGGCCCATAGAGCCGGTTCCAGTCGCGAATGCCGTCGAGTGGAAAGAAGAAGCCCTGGTAGCCCGTCCGGCGCGCATCTGGCGAGCGGCCCTTCTTCCACCGATAGGCAGCGTTGAAGACGGTCAGGAACGGGCGGTTGAGCACGTTGAAGGGAGGCCGCACGGGCACCGAGAGCCGGCTGCCTGCCCGTGTGGCGGCATGCGAGCCGTGCTCGACATGGTTGCCGGTGAACAAAAGGCCCCGCCCGCGCTCGTGGCCGCCGGCAAGCTGATCGATCCAGGCGACGGCATATTCATTGGCCTGGTCGGCGGCATCCGCAAGGTCGAAGAATTCGCCGAGGTCACGAAACCGGGTCGCCTTCTCGACGATGTCGAGCGAGGGCACAGGCATCAGCCGGATCGACGCCGACAGGATCAATCCGGTTAGCCCCATGCCGCCGATCGCCGCCCTGAACAGATGGGCGTTGTCGGTGTCGGAGCAGCGATAGATCCGGCCGTCGGACCGCAGCAGGGTCAAGAATTCGACATGACACCCGAAAGTGCCGCGCCGATGGTGGTTCTTGCCGTGGACATCGTTGGCGATGGCGCCACCGAGCGTGACGAACTGCGTTCCCGGAACCACAGCTGGAAAAAAGCCGTAAGGCGCGACATGGGCGATGATGTCGCAAAGCAGCACCCCGGCATCGGCCTCGATCGCGCCCGTCTCGGCGTTGAAAGCGCGGATGCGGTTGAGCGTCCGCATGTCGACGACCGTGCCGGCATCGTTCTGGCAGCTGTCGCCATAGGAGCGGCCATTGCCGTAGCCGATGAGTGAACCAGGCTTGGCCGCGCCGCTCTTCAACAGCGCGATGGCATCGTCGGCGGGGATGGAATGGCGCGCCGGAGGCGTCGCCAGCCCGAAGCTGCCGAAGCGTTCGCCGCCCGCCCTCACCAGCCCCAGCCTCCCGCGACCAGAAGCACCGCGCCGATGGCGACCACGATCTGGCTGCGCCAGTCGCGGATGATGAAGACGACCGGATCGTCATGCATCTCGTCGCGCCGGGCGAGGATCCAGACGCGCATGGTGAGATAAAGCACGATCGGCGCCAGCGGCCACATCAGCCACGGATGCGGATAAAGCTCGCGCACCGCCACGCTGTCCATGTAGAGCGCCAGCACCAGCGCCGAGGAGAAGGCCGAGGCCATGCCCGCCTGGCCGACGATCTCCTGGTCCTCGGTGCGGTAGCCGCGGCCGGCGATGCGCTCGCCGGCCGCGATGGCGGTCGTGCGCAGTTCGACGAAACGCTTCACCAGCGCAAGCGACAGGAAGAAGAAGATCGAGAAGGCGAGCAGCCAGAACGAGACGTCGACGCCGGTGGCCGCCGCGCCCGCCAGCACGCGGATCGTGTAAAGGCCGGCCAGGGTCAGCACGTCGATCAGCAGCATGCGCTTGAAGGACAACGAATAGGCAGTGGTCACGACCATGTAGCCGCCGAGCGCGCCGAGGAATTGGATCGGCAGCAGGCAGCCGATGGCGATGCCGATGGCAAGCAGCACTGCGACGGCACCGAGGCCGAACGGGATCGACAGCACACCGCTGGCGAAGGGCCGGTTGCGCTTTGTCGGATGCTTACGGTCCAGCGCAAGGTCGAAGAAGTCGTTGACGATGTAGATGGCGGAGGCGACGGCGCTGAAGGATACGAAGGCCAGAACGCACTGCCAGATCATGCCGACGTTGAAATACTCATGCGACAGCACCATCGGCACAGCGATCAGCGAATTCTTCAGCCACTGATGGACCCTCAGCATCTTGACGTAGGTCCTCAGCGTCCGCTTCGGCGCCGGCATCGTCTCGGCGCCATGCGCCGCCTGCCAGCGCCGGGCGCTGCGGTCCGGCGCGACGACGATGGCGTTGCGCGCGACGTCGAAGACTTTGAGATCGTGCCGGCTGTTGCCGGCATAGTCAAAGCCGCCATCGCCGTAGGCGGCGACCAGCGAGGCGCGCTTCCTGGCCGCAGTCAGATTATGCGGTCCGTCCGTCGCCAGCACGCAGTCGAAGATGCCGAGATGGGCCGCGATCGCCGCGGCGAATTTGCGCGGCGTGCCCGTAGCCAGCACGATCCTGCGGCCTTCCTCGTGCTCGGCGCGGAGGCGCCCGAGCAATTCGGCCTGATAAGGCAGCGAGGCCGGATCGATGTCGACGCGCGCGGCGATTTCCCGCTTGAGCCGCGCCGGACCGCCGGTCAGCCAAAGCGGCAGGAAAAAGAGATAAAGCGGGTTCTTCTTGAGCAGGATGAACAAGCCTTCCCATAGAAGGTCTGTTGCAACCAATGTGCCGTCGAGGTCGACCGCAAGCGGAATTGCGTTCCTGTCCGACCGCGCGTCCATTGTTGCCTTGCCCTGCTCGCCCCGCGCCGTGTTTCGGCGCCCTCGCGACGGATATAACGGGAGATGGCGGAGCGAACGTTAAAACGTCCGGTTGCAACGCGCTGTACAGACGTATTTCCGGCGGCATCGTTAAGCCGCGGCTACCGGAAACGATAAAAGGCCGGACATCCGCCCGGCCTTTGCCGATCGTGCTTGCAGGCGCTCTTACTTGATACGGGCGATGCCGCCCGAGATCTCGACCGTTTCCGAACCGGTCAGCGCTTCGAGGTCACCGTTGGGCAAGGTGACGAAGCAGCCATTCGGGCAGAATTCCACCGTCTCGCCGGCGGCCAGCGCCAGCTCGGTCTTGCCGCCGCCCTCGGTCACGATCAACGTCCGCGTCTGGGCGTCCTTGTTGACCGCGCTGGCGGCAAAAGCCGAACCGCCGAGAGCCAGGAAAGCGATGGCGGTAACGACAGACTTCCACATTGCAATTCCGGTGTTTCCACACCGCCTCTGTTCATTTTCGCAAGGCATTCTCGCCCTTTGCGTGAGAGCTTATATGAGATGTAACCTGAACCGCAACTGAATGCCGCATTCATGCCACAATCGGCTTCGGGCAAATTTGGCCGGCCGGCGAACCGCGAGCAATTCCAGGAAAGTGTGCAACGGTTTTCGTCCGGCGTTGCGTCAGGGCGGTTCGCGGTTTCTGCGAAACGGTGAACAGCTCTAGTCGGGGTCGGGCTTGCGGCCTTTTCTCTTGGTTTTGGCCAAACGCGCCTGCTCGGCCGCGGCTTCCGCCTCGAGCCGTTCGCGTTCGGCGAACTCGGCTTCGATTTTGTCGTCGTCGATCGGCCACGCCTCATGTTTCTTGGTCTCGACCACGGCGCGCGGCGTCGAGGGGATTTCGATATGCTCGTCCTCGAAGATATCGGAGATCGCGAAGCGGATGTCGTTCTGGACGATGCTGCCGTTCAAGACGTCGGCCACGAAGACGCGGATTTCGAATTCGAGCGCGGCCGCCCCGAAATTGGCGAAGAGCACGAAGGGCTCGGGGTTCTTGAGCACCATCGGATGGGCGCGGGCAATGTTCAGCAGGATCGCATGGACGCGCTTGACGTCGCTGCCATAGGCGACGCCCACCTTGATGTCGACGCGGCCAAGCTTGTTACGGTGCGTCCAGTTGCCGACCGCATTGTTGATGAGGTTCGAGTTCGGCAGGATCACCGACTGCCGCTGGAACGTCTCGATCTCGGTGGCGCGCACGCTGATCTTTCTGACCGTGCCGCTGATGTCGCCGGCGACGATCCAGTCGCCGACCTTGAACGGCCGCTCGGCAAGCAGGATCAGGCCCGAAACGAAGTTCGAGACCACATTCTGCAAGCCGAAGCCGATACCCAGCGAAAGCGCGCCGGCTACCAGCGCCAGATTGGAAAGATCGATGCCCGCCGCCGATATGCCGACGAGCGCCGCGAGCGCGACGCCGGCATAGCCCACGGCCAGCCGGATCGAGTTGCGCACGCCGGTGTCGACCTTGCCGCGCGCCATGACCGAGCCGTCGAGCCAGCCCTGGAACCAGCGCGTCAGGAAATAGCCGATGACGAAGACGACGATGCCGGTGAGGATGCCGAGGACGGAAATCGTCACCGAACCAATCGTGACGCCCGTCGCCAGCTTGAAGGCCCAGGTTTCGATATCGCCGGGCTGGAAGCCCCACATCAGGAGAATCAGCGGCAGGAACACCAGCACGATCATCAGGTTGATGGCGATGCTGACCACCAGGCCGAGCTGGTCGAGCGCGGTGTCCTCATAGCTGGAATTGGCAGACAGCCAGCGCCCGACCGAGGTGTCGGCCAAGCCGCCCTCCTCGCCGATCGCCCGCGCCGACAGGAAGCCGATATAGGCGGTGACAAGCGTGGTGCCGGTGACGACGACCTGGATCGAGACGAAAAGCGCCAGACCGATATAGCCGAGCAGTGCCGCCGCAATGGTGAGCAGGCCAAGCCCGATGGCAATGAAGCGAAGCCAGGCCGGCCAGGGACGCCAGGACCCATCATGGGCTTTGAACGGCTTCAGCAGACCCATCAGGATCAGGATGACGCCCACGATGATGGTGGCGACGAAGCTCCTGGCAATCGTCAGCGACAGCGGCGCACCCATCTTCTCGTTGACGACAGACAGGAAGTAGTTGAAGCCGAGAACCACGGCCATGGCGGTGGCCAGCCGCACCAGCCAACGCGCCGGTCCGGTTGCGACTGGAATAAGCCGCCAGTTCGGCACCCGCGGCTCGAGCGCCGCATTGGTCAGCCGGTTGACGCAGAACACCACCGCGACGACGGCGAGCAGCGCGTTGAGGAATTCGCCGATGTCGCCGCGCAGCACGTTGTAATAGTTGAAGAAGAACACGGTCGAGGCGAGGAACGCGCCGAGCGCCACGGTCGGCAGCAGCGTCGACCAGAACGCCACGGAAAGGCGGCTGAGGTAGGACGGCTCTTCGACAGAAGGATCGGCCTCGAAGATGCGGCCGAACAGGCGCTTGCCGCCGATCAGAAGCACCGCCGCCAGCGCCAGCGCCATCAGCGTCGCCGCGAGCATGGCCTGGAACTTGAACTTCAATGCGAAGGTGAGCCAGGATGTCACCGCCTTGTAGAGGCCGGTGAACTGGCCGTGCGCGTCGGAAAAGGCCTGCGGGCTCAGCGCATCGGTCAATTCGTAGCGTTTCGTCAGAACGCTGCGGAAAAGCTCGCTGCGCTGGACAGCGATCTTGTCGACCAGCCCGCTGATGCGGATCGACAGGTTCTGCGCGCTGGCGACGACGGCATTGATCTCGGCCTTCTCGGCCGTGAGCGCCGCGCGCTCATTGGCGACGACCGCAGGCTCCGGCGGCTGCCCCTGCGCCGGCGGCGGTCCCAGTACCGCGATGCGGGCGTTGATGTCGTTGAGGCGCGAACGGAACGCGAGCGCGCTGTTCAGCGCCGCGCGCGAAATATCCTCGAGCTGCAGACGGATATCGACAAGGCCAGCATCGTCCTGGTCGGGCGCGCTTAGCTTCTTCTCCAGACCGTCGGCCTTCGCCGTCTGGTCCTGGATGGCCTTGGTCTGGTCGGCGATAAGCTGCGTGGAGCCATGGCCGATCGCCTGCGCCATCGCGTCGGACGACGGCTGCGCCGCGACGGCGACAATGACGACCAGGATCAGGCGTAGCAGTCGGAAAATCATGACGTGACGGGGCGACTCGCGGCCGAAAGATCTTCGAAAATTCCGTCCTTGATAAAGACCGGCATATCAGGCGGCAAGCCGTCTCCATCCGTGGCCGGCGGCGCGGATCGAAGTCGGCCTGTCGAAAAGCGATGGCGCAATCTTGGCTTTGCGCTTCTCGCCTGCTCTATAGTCTGCCGCCTCGCATCAACAGGATGACAGGAAGAATGGCGGAATACTCAGCCTTTTCGCTGCTCAGGAACGCACTGACCGGCAACCAGGACTGGAAGCCGGCCTGGCGCAAGCCGGATCCCAAGGCGTCCTATGATGTGATCGTCATCGGCGGCGGCGGCCATGGGCTCTCGACCGCCTATTACCTCGCCAAGGAACATGGCATCACCAACGTCGCGGTGCTCGAAAAAGGCTGGCTGGGCTCGGGCAATGTCGGCCGCAACACAACGGCCGTGCGCTCCAACTACCTTTTGCCGCAGAACACCCGCTTCTACGAGCATTCGATGAAGATGTGGGAGAACCTCTCGCACGACCTTAACTACAACGTCATGTTCTCGCAGCGCGGCTGCCTCAACCTCGCGCACACGCCGGCCCAGCTCGACGATTATGCAAGGCGCGGCAATGCCATGCGCCATCTCGGCGTCGACGCCGAGCTGATGAGCGTCGATCAGATCAAGGGCCTTGTGCCCGCGCTGGACGTTTCGGGTTCGGCGCGTTTCCCCGTCCTTGGCGGGCTGATGCAGCCGCGCGCCGGCACCGCCCGTCACGACGCCGTCGCCTGGGGCTATGCGCGCGGCGCCGACCGGCGCGGCGTCGATATCATCGAGAATTGCGAGGTCACCGGCTTTCTGCGCGACGGCGACAAGGTCGTTGGCGTGACGACGACGCGCGGCGAGATCCGCGCCAAGAAAGTGGCGCTTGCCGTTGCCGGCAGCACCGGCCAGGTGATGCAGCTTGCCGGCATCTCGCATATGCCGATCGAAAGCCACGTTCTGCAGGCCTTCGTCACGGAGTCGCTGAAGCCAATCATCGACACCGTTCTCACCTTCGGCATGGGCCACTTCTACATCTCGCAATCCGACAAGGGCGGCCTCGTCTATGGCGGCGACCTCGACGGCTACAACAGCTACGCCCAGCGCGGCAGCCTGCCGATCGTCGATGAGGTGATGAGCGAGATGCTGGCGCTGTTCCCGGGGCTGGCGCGGGTGCGCATGCTGCGTTCCTGGGGCGGCCTTTGCGACATGACGATGGACGGCTCGCCCATCATCACCACCGGCCCGCTGCCCGGCATGTATCTCAATTGCGGCTGGTGCTATGGCGGCTTCAAGGCCACCCCGGCCTCGGGCTGGTGCTTCGCCTGGACGATCGCCAGGGACGAGCCGCACGAATTCAACGCGCCCTTCACGCTCGACCGCTTCCATCGCGGCCTGATCATCGACGACAAAGGCCAGGGCGCGACCCCGCGGCTGCACTAGGGTTTGGAAGGAATATGCTGATCACTTGTCCCTATTGCGGCCCGCGCGACGTCATCGAATTCACCTACCAGGGCGACGGCAACCGCGAGCGGCCGCAGCCTGCCTCGCAGGATTTCGACGCCTGGAACGCCTATGTCTACGACCGGCTGAACCCGGCTGGCGACCACAATGAGATCTGGCAGCATTCCGGCGGTTGCCGCGCCCATCTCAGGGTCGTGCGCAATACCGTGACCCATGAAATCCTGAGCACGGCCTTCGCCCGGGGCGGACACAAATCCCCAGGGCACCGGACGGAGGGCAAGCCGTGAGCTCCCGCCGTACCGAGACCGGCGGCAGCATCGACCGGCTGCGCACCATCCGCTTCACCTTCGACGGCGCACCCTATACAGGCCATGCCGGCGACACGCTTGCTTCGGCGCTGCTCGCCAGCGGCGTCACGCTGTTCGGCCGCTCGTTCAAATACCACCGCCCGCGCGGCCTGCTCGCCGCCGGCGTCGAGGAGCCTAACGCCCTGGTGACGGTGTTGCGCGGCGAGGTACGCGAGCCCAACATCCCGGCCACCATGGTCGAGATCTATGACGGGCTCGTCGCCGTCAGCCAGAATCGCTCGCCTTCGCTCGCCTGGGACATCAGCGCGCTCAACCAGCTCGGCGGCAAGATCCTGTCGGCCGGCTTCTACTACAAGACCTTCATGGGGCCGGTGGTCGGCCCGCTGAAGGGCACGCGCTTCTGGATGTTCTGCGAGCATTTCATCCGTCGCGCCGCCGGCCTCGGTAGGGCCGGCACGGCGCCCGATACCTCGCGCTACGAACGCATGAACGCCTTCTGCGACGTGCTGGTCGTGGGGTCCGGCCCTGCCGGCCTGATGGCGGCGAAGGCGGCGGCCGACCAGGGCGCCCGCGTGATCCTGGCCGACCTCGAAGCGCGCTTCGGCGGCTCGGCAAACTGGTCGGGCGAGACGATCGACGGCGCGCCGGCTGCCGACTGGGCAGCGCGCCTCGTCGGCCAGCTCGAAGGCAATGACAATGTCCGCCTGCTGCCGCGCACGACGGTCTGGGGTTACTACGACGGCAACACGCTCGCCGCCCTCGAACGGGTGACCGACCACAAAGCGGTTTCGGCCAAAGGCGAGCCGCGCCAGCGCTATTGGGCGATCCGCGCTGCGACGGTGGTGCTCGCCACCGGCTCCTTCGAGCGCCCGCTGGTGTTTCCGGGCAACGACCGCCCCGGCATCATGCTGGCGCACGCGGCCGAGCGCTACGCCAATGAATATGGCGTGCTGCCCGGCGAGCGGATCGCGGTGTTCACCAACAATGACAGCGCCTATCGCTCGGCCGTTGCGCTGAAGAAGGCCGGCGCCGCTGTCGTCGCCATCATCGATGTCCGCAGCGACGTGTCGAACGAGATGAGCAGGCTGGCGAGCGAGGCAGAGGCCGAGTTGCTCGCCGGCCATGCCGTGGTCGCGACCGAAGGCGGCAAGGCGCTCACCGGTCTCAAGGTGCAGCGTTTCGACCTGACGAGCAGGGTACTCAGCGGTGACGAGCGCAGCATTCATGCCGACTGCCTGGCTATGTCGGGCGGCTGGTCGCCGACCATCCATCTCGCCAGCCAGGCAGGCGCGAGAGCTGTGTGGGATCCGGCGAGGCAGGCCTTCCTGCCGCCGCAGCCGACGCAGCGCTGGATCGGCGCCGGCGCCTTCACCGGCAGTTTTTCCACCGCCGAAGCCATTGCCGAGGGTCGCGCCGCCGGCCTTCAGGCCGCAGGCGGAAGCGCATCCTCAGCCCCTCTGCCCGCTGTCGAGGCGGCCCCTGGCGACCCTGATCCGGCGCCGGTCTTCGAGATCAAGGCCAAGGGCAAGAGCTTCGTCGACTTCCAGCACGACGTGACCGCCGAGGACGTGCGCCTCGCGCATCGCGAAGGCTTCGTGTCGGTCGAGCATCTGAAGCGCTACACCACGCTCGGCATGGCGACCGACCAGGGCAAGAACTCGAACGTGCCTGGCCTCGCCATCATGGCCGAGGCGCTCGGCAAGCCTATCCCCGAAGTCGGCACGACGCGCTTCCGCCCGCCCTACACGGCTGTGTCGATCGGCTCGCTCGCGGCCGAGCGCTACGGCGATCTCAAGCCCGAAAGGCTGACGCCGATGCATGACTGGCACCTCGCCAACGGCGCGAGGATGTATTCGGCCGGCCTCTGGTACCGCCCGATGATCTATGGCCTTGCCGGCGAGACGGTCGAGCAGGCCTATGTCCGCGAGGCCAAGGCGACGCGCGAGCGCGCCGGCATCGTCGATGTCTCGACGCTCGGCAAGATCGCCGTCCAGGGGCCGGATGCGGCGGAGTTCCTCGACCGCGTCTACACCAACATGTTCTCGACGCTCGCGGTCGGCAAGGCGCGCTACGGCCTGATGCTGCGCGAGGACGGGCTTGCCTTCGACGACGGCACCACCTGGCGGCTCGGCGAGCAGGACTTCCTGATGACCACCACCACCGCCAATGCCGGCAAGGTGATGCAGCATCTGGAGTATTTCCTCGACGTCATCTGGCACGAGTTGAAGGTCACCGTCACTTCCGTCACCGACGAATGGGCGGGTGCGGCGATCGGCGGCCCGAAGGCGCGTGCAATCCTTGCCGCCAGCGTCACCGGCGCAGCCGTCGACAACGCCGCGCTTCCCTTCATGGGCATCGTCCACGGCGAGATCGCCGGCGTGCCGGTGATGATCTGCCGCCTGTCCTTCTCCGGCGAGATGGCTTTCGAGGTCTATTCCGGCGCCGGCCACGGCACCAGGGTGTGGGAAGCGCTCATCGAGGCCGGCAAGCCGTTCGGCCTGGTCACCTACGGCCTCGAGGCGCTGGGCACCATGCGCATCGAGAAGGGCCATGTCACCGGCGCCGAGATCGACGGCCGCACGACCGCGCGCGACCTGCATCTCGACTGGATGCTGTCGAAGAAGAAGCCCTTCATCGGTTCCGCCATGATGGATCGCGAAGGTCTGATCGCTCCGGACCGGCTGGAATTGGTCGGCGTGATCGCTCTCGACAATCGCGCGCTCAACGGTGGCGGACACATCGTCGAGGAGTTGGACGAAGCCAATCCGCACGATTCGATCGGCCATGTCACCGCTTGCTGCTATTCGCCGGCGCTCGGCAAATACATAGCGCTTGCCCTGGTCAAGGGCGGCAAGGCGCGCCATGGCACACGCGCCTTCGTCTCCGACCCGCTGCGCAACCGGTTCGGGCCGGTCGAGATCGTCTCCAACCATTTCTACGATCCGGACGGGAGCCGCATGCATGGTTGAGCGTCAATCTCCGCTTGAGCCGGTTTATCACCCAGGCTCGCACGGCAATTTCGAACATGGCATCGACGTCATCCTGTCCGAGACGCGGCCGGGCTCGATCCTGCAACTCGCGGCTTGGCCGGGTGAAGAGAAGCGGCTGATGTCCGGCATATACAAGGTGACGGGCCTTGCCCTGCCGGATGGCGCCGGCGGCGGCGTCAGCAACGGCGCGAAGGCGGCATTCGGCTTCGCGCCGGGAAAATTCACCGTGGTCGACGAGGCCGAGGGGCTTGCGGCCGGATTCGCCGGCGTCGTCACGCCGGACATCGGCACGCTCACCGATCTTTCGCACGGCCGCACCGCGATCCGCATTGCCGGGCCGAAGGCGGAATGGGTGATGGCGAAATTCTTCGCCATCGACTTTGCCCTGCCGGCCTTCCCGCTGGGCGCGGGTCGCTCGACCAACCATCACGATGTCTTTGCCCAGATCCAGCGCAGCGGCGCCGACCAGTTCGACATCTATGTGTTTCGCTCCTTCGCGCGTTCGTTCTGGAAGGCCTTGTGCCACGCCAGCGAGGAAGTCGGCTACGAGGTGCACTAGATCAGGATGACGTTTCGTCGAATCGTCTTCCTGAACCAACTCTTTTGTTGGAGCATGATCTTCTCCGAAAACCGCTTCCCATTTTTTGCTTTCGCTGACCTTCGGTTCGGGATCATGCTTTAGGACCAGTCGCCTGGCACTATCGACGGCCACAACTGCTGCTTGAGGCCCGGGCCAGCGAAGACGATAGATGGGAATCATGGGCTCTTGCCGGGGCCCGTTCAGGCAACCAGTTCGACCACACCCTCCCATGACCGCAGAGACTACGGCGACAGCCACGACCCGCTTTGCTCCGGCGGGTGAGCCGTCGCTGCTGCTGCCGGCGACCGTCGCCTGCGGCGTGTTCATGACCAGCCTCGACCAGAACGTCATCGTGACCGCGCTCCCCGGCATCGGCGAAAGCCTCGCTCGGCCGCCCAGCCAGCTCGGCCTTTTGATCACCGTCTATGTCGCGAGCCTCATCGTCACCATGCCGGTCGGCGGCTGGCTGGCCGATCGCTTCGGCCTGCGCAACGTCTATTGCTTTGCGCTGCTGGTCTTCGCCGGCGCTTCGGCGCTCTGCGGCCTTTCGGAAAACATCTGGATGCTGGTCGGCTCGCGCGCCCTGCAGGGATTCGGCGGCGCGCTGATGGGCACGCTCGGCCAGGTGGTGATCCTGTCGAGCTTTCCGCGCGACCGCACGCTCAAGATCAATATGTACATCTCGCTCGCCGGCCAGTCCGGGCCGCTGGTCGGGCCGCTAGTCGGCGGCGCGCTGACCACTTACGTCTCCTGGCGCTGGATCTTCTATATCAACATCCCGATCGCGCTGACCGCCGCGCTGCTCGCGGTCTCGCTGTTCCCCACGACCACCAAGCCGGTGCGCACGCCGTTCAACTTTCCAGGCTTCCTGCTCGTCGGCAGCGGCATGGCGCTGCTCGTCTTCGGCATGGATTCGCTTGGCGCGAAGGACGCCGCCGCCGGCATTGTCGGCGCCGAGCTCGGCCTGGCAATCGCCATCCTCACTGTCGCCGCCTTCTATTGCTTGCGCGCTCGCAATCCGCTGCTCGACCTCAATCTCTTACGCATCCGCACATTCCGCATCAGCTTTCTCACCGGCGGCGGGCTCGACACGATCGGGCTGAGCTCGGTTGTCTTCCTGCTGCCGCTGATGTTCCAGCTCGGCTTCGGCATGAGCGCCGTGCAGGCCGGATCGCTGACCTTCGTCGCGGCGATCGGATCGCTGCTGATGCGCTTCTTCATGCCGCGCATCTTGAACCGCTTCGGCTTCAAGCGCGTTCTGGTCACGAATACGCCGATAGCCGCCTTGCTGGTCGCCGGTTTTGCCTTGATGCAGGAAAGCATGCCTACCTGGATCGTGCTTGCCTACATCTTCGTCTTCGGCCTCTTCCGTTCGGTGCAGTGGGCCTCGACCGGCAATCTTGCCTACTCGGACATCGCGCCGGAGCAGCTCTCGCGCTTCAGCGCGCTCTACTACATCCTCTGGCAATTGGCGGTGGCGATCAGCGTCGGTCTGGCGGCGGCTATGCTGTCGCTGCTCGCCGGCGGCGGCCAGGCCAGCGTCAACGACTACCGCATCCTGTTCATCGTCGAAGGCTTGATCACGCTTTGCGCGCTGCTCGCCTATCTCAGGCTGACTCCGCAGGACGGCGCCCATGTTAGCGGCCACGGCGCGCCTATGGGCACGGATTAGCAAATCCGGCCGCGGCCACGCCGGCGCTATTTCGCGAACGTCACCCAGTCTTCGAGCGGCGCGCGGTCGGTGCGGAATTCATTCTCGGGCTTGGAGTTGTCCTCATAGCCCAGCGCCATGCCGCAGACGACGACCTCTTCATCGGGAATGCCGAGCACCGGGCGGATCTGCCGGTGGTAGGGCGCGAAGGCCGCCTGCGGACAGGTATGCAGCCCCCTGCCGCGCGCCGCGACCATGATGTTCTGCAGGAACATGCCGTAGTCGATCCACGACCCCTTGTTCAGCCGCCGATCGACCGTGAAGATCATGCCGACCGGCGCGTCGAAGAAGATGAAGTTGCGGTCGTGCTGCGCGCGCATCTTGTCGACCTCGCGCCGGCCGATGCCGATGGCGCCGTACAGACCGAAACCGTTGGCGCGGCGCCGGCTGAGATAAGGCTCGAAGAACTGGTCGGGGTAGTACCGGTACTCGTCCCATTCCGCCTTCTCGGCGCGAATGCCCGAATTGAGGATGGCGTCGCTGATGCGCTGCTTCACCTCCCCCTTGGTCACATAGACCCGCCATGGCTGCATGTTGGTGCCGGACGGCGCCCGCGCCGCCACCGTCAGGATGGCGCGGATCGTCTCGTCGTCGACCATGTCGGGCAAAAATGCGCGCACGGACCGGCGCGAAATGATCGCCTCGTCGACTGTCGCAGCATCGAGCGCGATCCGGCTATTCTTATCCAGCATAGGCCGTCCCTTCAGGCATGGCCGGAACCCGATTTCCGCAACGACCATCCGCAGACACAAAACTAGATTGGTCCCGATCGGACGCCCCACCCTCCGTTCGTAGGGGAGCCTTTGCATCAAGCGTCAAAATCGCGCAAGCAAATCTTGCAAGGCATGAAAACCCGCTTGATTTTTTCATGAGTTTGCCCTCTCATGAAATTTGTTCGTATTTTTTCATGAGGCCCGATTGACCTCGACCGCTGTCAGACCGGAGCAGGACAATGGCGAGCGGCTGCTGGCCGGCGACATCCGTGCGCTGCGCAAGGCGCGCGGGCTGACGCTCAGCGAGATCGCGCTCAAGCTCGGCCGCTCCGTCGGCTGGGTCAGCCAGGTCGAGCGCGGACTTTCGGTCCCTTCGCTCGGCGATCTCAGAGCCTTCGCCGAACTGTTCGGCGTGCCGCTCAGCCTGTTCTTCAGCCATGACGTGCCTGTCGAACAGGAGCGCGGCGTGGTCGTGCGGGCGGGCAGCCGCCGCACGCTTGGCACAAGCGAATCGGGCCTCGTGGAGGAGCTTCTGTCGCCCGACCTCGGCGGTAGCTTCGAGATGCTGCGCTCGGTTTTCGCGCCGGGCGCCGAGTTGAAGACCGAAGCGCGCCGCCCGACGGAGGAAGCCGGTTATATCGCGTCCGGCACTTTCGAGATCGAGATCGGCGGCGTCTGGCATCGGCTTGGCGAAGGCGACTCGTTCCGTTTCGAAGGCAAGCCGTTTCGCTGGCGCAATCCAGGCGCCGAGCCGGCGGTCGTCATCTGGGTGGTTTCGCCGCCGGTGTACTAAATAAACGTTGGAGGGAGAATATGGCCGGTTTGCCGACCACGGCGCGCGTGGTGATCATCGGAGGCGGTGTCGTCGGCGCCTCCTCGCTCTACCACCTCTGCAAGGCTGGCTGGACCGACTGCGTGCTTCTGGAGAAGAACGAGCTGACCTCCGGCTCGACCTGGCACGCCGCCGGCAACGTGCCGACCTTCTCCTCGTCATGGTCGCTGATGAACATGCAGCGCTACTCGACCGAGCTCTACCGCGGTCTCGCCGACGCGGTCGACTATCCGATGAACTACCACGTCACCGGCTCGCTCAGGCTCGCCCACAGCAAGGAGCGCATGCAGGAGTTCCAGCGCGCCAAGGGCATGGGCCGCTACCAGGGCATGGACATCGACGTCGTCGGCCTCGACGAGATCAAGCGCCGCTATCCCTTCATCGAGACGCATGACCTTAAGGGCGCCCTCTACGACCCGAGCGACGGCGACATCGACCCCGCGCAATTGACACAGGCGCTCGCCAAGGGCGCTCGCGACATGGGCGCCAGGATCATCCGCTTCTGCCCGGTTACCGGCGCCCGCCGCGAGAACGGCGAATGGGTGATCGCGACGCCGCAGGGCGAAATCCGCTGCGAGATCGTCATCAACGCCGCCGGCTACCGTGCCGCCGAGGTTGGAAAAATGTTCGGCCGCGAAGTCCCGATGATGGTGATGAGCCATCAATACATCCTGTTCGAGGAGATCCCTGAACTCGCCGCCTGGACGAAGGAGCAGGGCAAGAAGCTGCCGCTGCTGCGCGACGTCGACACCTCCTATTACCTGCGCCAGGAAAAGACCGGGATGAATCTCGGCCCCTATGAGCGCAATTGCCGCGCGCATTGGGCGACCCACAACGATCCGATGCCGGAGGATTTCTCCTTCCAGCTTTTCCCCGACGATCTCGACCGACTGGAGCATTATCTCGCCGACGCCGTTGCCCGCGTGCCGATCCTCGGCACCGCCGGCCTCTCCAAGGTGATCAACGGTCCGATCCCCTATGCGCCGGATGGCAACCCGCTGATCGGGCCGATGCCCGGCGTGCTGAACGCCTTCGAGGCCTGCGTCTTCACCTTCGGCATCGCGCAAGGCGGCGGCGCCGGCAAGGTGCTGGCCGAATGGGTGACCGAGGGCCAGACCGAATGGGACATGTGGTCCTGCGACCCGCGCCGCTTCACTTCCTTTGCTTCAGCACCCGACTATTGCGTCGCCAAGGGCATGGAAATCTACGGCAACGAATACGCCATCCAGTTCCCGCGCCACGCCTGGCCGGCAGGGCGCGACCGCAAGCTGTCGCCGCTGCACGATCGCATCAAGGCGCTGGGCGGTCAATTCGACGCCTATAACGGCTGGGAACGCGCCACCTGGTATGCCGGGCCCGGCGACAACATTTCGGAGGAACCGACGCTCACCTTCCGCCGCGACGGGCCGTGGCAGCAGCGCGTGCGCCAGGAATGCCTGGCCGTGCGCGACGCCGCCGGCATCCTCGACCTGCCCGGCTTCTCTCGCTTCAACCTCGAAGGCCCGGGCGCTGCCGAGTGGCTGGCGCTGCAGGTCACCGGTCTGGTGCCGAAGCCCGGCCGTATCGGCCTCGTCTACTTCGCCGACGACAAGGGCCGCATCGTCACCGAAATGTCGGTCGTGCGCCACCGCGAAGACCTGATGACGCTGATCACCGCGGCGGTAGCCCAGTGGCATGATCTCGAATGGCTGAAGTCGCGCATGCCGGCGAATGCCGCCTTCACGCTGACCGACCGGACCGAGGAATATTCAACACAAATCCTTGCCGGCCCGAACTCGCGAAAAATCCTCGCCGAGGTCTGCGACGCCGATCTTTCGCTGCCCTGGCTGACGCATCAGGAAACGGTGATCGCCGGGCGCTGGGCGAAGCTGGTGCGCGTCTCCTTCGCCGGCGAGCTCGGCTGGGAGATCCACACCAAGGTCGGCGACACCTTGACGGTCTTCGACGCTGTCTGGGCCACCGGCCAGAAGCACGGGCTGAAGCCCTTCGGCATGTACGCGCTCGATTCCCTGCGTCTGGAAAAGGGCTACCGCGCCTGGAAGGGCGACCTTTCGACCGACTATACGATCCTGCAGGGCGGGCTGGAGCGTTTCGTCAAATGGGACAAGCCCGACTTCCGCGGCAAGGCGGCACTGCTCAACGAGAAGCAGCAGGGCGTGAAGAAGCGCTTCGTCACCCTGGTCGTCGAGAACCCCGGCGACTGCGATGCGCCTTATATGTCGACGCTCTGGCATGACGGAAAAATCGTCGGCGAGACGACGTCCGGCGGCTGGGGCCACCGGATCGGCAAGTCGATAGCGCTCGGCATGCTGCGCGCGGATCTCGCCGAACCGGGCATGGCTGTCGAAGTCGAGATCTTCGGCGACCGCTTCAAGGCGGTGGTGCAGAAAGACGAGCCGCTGTGGGATCCGAAGAATGAGAGGTTGCAGGCATGAGGTCCGTCATTCTCACCGATGGCGGCATGGGCCAGGAACTGATCCGCCGCAGCAAATCGGAACCGACGCCCTTGTGGTCGGCCAGGGTGCTGATCGACGAACCGGACCTGGTGCGCGACCTGCACGGCGAGTTCATCAAGGCGGGCGCCCGCGTCATCACCATCAACACCTATTCGGCAACGCCCGAGCGGCTGGCTCGCGAGGGCGCGGAAGAGCTGTTCAAATCGCTTCAGGCGCGCGGCATTGAACTTGCCAGGCAAGCTTGCGAGCAAGCCGGTGACGCGGCCATCGCCGGCTGTCTCTCGCCTTTGTTCGGCAGCTATGCGCCAAAGCTCACCATCTCCTTCGAGGAGACGCTCGACACCTATCGCCGCATTGTTGCCGAGCAGGCCGATGGCGTCGATCTGTTCCTATGCGAAACCATGGCTTCCGCCGATGAGGCACGCGCCGCCGTCACCGCTGCATCGGAAAGCGGCAAGCCTGTATGGGTATCTTGGACACTGGCCGATCACGGCACGCCACGCCTGCGCAGCGGCGAAAGCATTGCAGCCGCAGCTGGCGTGCTCGGCGATCTGCCTGTCGCTGCCCGGCTGCTCAACTGCTGCCGGCCCGAAGCGATCGGCGCAGCGCTGCCCGAGTTGATCGCCCTCGGTGGACCGGTCGGCGCCTATGCCAACGGCTTCACCTCGGTCGAGGCGATCAAGCATGGCGGCACTGTCGAGGTGCTGCACGCACGCCACGATCTCGATCCGCCGGCCTATGCCGATCAGGCCGTCGGCTGGGTCGAGGCCGGTGCAGCCATCGTCGGCGGCTGCTGCGAGGTCGGACCGGCCCATATTGCCGCCCTGCGCGATCGGCTCGTGCGAGGCGGACACGAAATTTCCGGAGTTCCACATGCCTAGACCATCATCGCGCATCACCGGCATCGTACCCTCGGGCAAGGATGGCTGGGAGGTCCACTCCGCAGCCTGGGCCCGCAAGCAGGCGGGCGAGGATATCATCATGCTGTCGGTCGGCGACCACGATTTCGACACGCCTTCGGAAACGATCGAGGCCTGCGTCAACGCCGTTCGCGGCAGCAACCATCACTACACGCCCCTGCCCGGCCTGCCGCGCCTGCGCAAGGCGATGGCGGCGACCTCCACCGCTTGCACCGGCATGCAGACCGAACCCGACGAAATCATCGCCGCAGCTGGTGGCCAAGGCGCGCTCTACGCGGCCGTGCAAGGCGTGCTCGACCCAGGCGACCACGCCATCGTCGTCGCACCCTACTACGCCACCTACCCCAATACGTTCAGCGCCGCCGGCGCCAGCTTCACCGTTGTCGAGACGCCGGCCGAGGACGGCTTCCAGCCGCATGCCGATATGATCCGCGCGGCGCTCAGGTCCAACACGCGCGCGATCCTGATCAACACGCCGAACAACCCGACGGGTGCCGTCTATTCGCGCGAACGGCTCGAGCAACTGGCCGAAATCTGCAACGAGCACGATCTTTGGCTGCTGTCCGATGAGGTCTACTGGACGCTCGGCGGCGGCGAGCACATCTCGCCGCGCTCGCTCCCCGGCATGGCCGAGCGCACGCTGGTCATCAATTCCATGTCGAAGAGCCACGGCATGACCGGCTGGCGCATGGGCTGGCTGACCGGTCCGAAAGAGATGATCAGGCTGCTCACCGACCTCAACCTGGTGACGACCTACGGCCTGCCGGCCTTCATCTCGATTGCCTGCGCCGAGGCGCTCGAGAACCATTACGGCGTGAAGGCAATCGCCGAGCGCTACGCCGCGCGCCGGACGCTGATGCTGGAGGCCGTACGCGGCATGAACGACGTCACCGTGCACGGCTCGGAGGGCGGCATGTATGTCATGCTCGACATCTCGGCGATCGAGCCTGACGACGAAAAATTCGCCTGGGGCCTGCTCGACAAGGAAAAAGTCGGCGTCATGCCGGGATCGAGCTTTGGCAGGGCCGCCGCCGGCCACATCCGGGTCAGCCTCTGCCAGCCTGAACCCGTTCTTAAGGAGGCAGCGCTTCGGCTGCGCCGCTTCGCCTCCAACTACCGCCGCGAGGCCGCATGACCAAGACCATTCCCGCCAAAGCCCGCGCCGTCATCATCGGCGGCGGCGTTTCCGGCTGCTCGGTCGCCTATCACCTGGCAAAGCTCGGCTGGACCGACATCGTTCTGCTCGAGCGCAAGCAGCTTACCTGCGGCACCACATGGCACGCGGCCGGCCTGATCGGCCAGCTGCGCGCCTCGCAGAACATGACGCGGCTGGCGAAATATTCGGCCGACCTCTACGTCAGGCTCGAGGCCGAGACCGGCGTCGGCACCGGCATGCGCCAGGTCGGCTCGATCACGGTGGCGCTCACCGAAGAGCGCAAGCACGAAATTTATAGGCAGGCCTCGCTGGCCCGCGCCTTCGATGTCGACGTGCGCGAGATTTCGCCGAGCGAAGTCAAGGAGATGTATCCGCATCTCAATGTGTCGGACGTGGTCGGCGCGGTGCACCTGCCGCTCGACGGCCAGTGCGATCCGGCCAACATCGCCATGGCGCTGGCCAAGGGTGCGCGCCAGCGCGGCGCGGCCGTCATCGAGAACGTGAAGGTCACCAAGGTCCATACAAGGAAAGGCCGCGTCTCCGGCGTCTCCTGGGCGCAGGGCGAAGACCAGGGCACGATCGAGACCGATATCGTGGTCAACTGCGCAGGCATGTGGGCGCGCGAGCTCGGCCGCCAGAACGGCGTCACCATCCCGCTGCATGCCTGCGAGCATTTCTATCTCGTCACCGAGCCTGTCCCCGGCCTCTCCCGCCTGCCGGTGCTGCGCGTGCCGGACGAGTGCGCCTACTACAAGGAGGACGCCGGCAAGATGATGCTCGGCGCCTTCGAACCTGTGGCGAAACCCTGGGGCATGGACGGCATCCGCGAGGATTTCTGCTTCGATCAGCTGCCCGAGGACATGGACCATTTCGAGCCGATCCTGGAAATGGGCGTCAACCGCATGCCGATGCTGGGCACCGCCGGCATCCACACCTTCTTCAATGGTCCCGAGAGTTTCACGCCGGACGACCGCTACTATCTCGGCGAGGCGCCGGAACTTGCCGGCTACTGGATGGCGACCGGCTACAATTCGATCGGCATCGTCTCTTCCGGCGGAGCCGGCATGGCGCTGGCGCAGTGGATCAATGACGGCGAAGCGCCCTTCGATCTCTGGGAGGTCGATATCCGCCGCGCCCAGCCGTTCCAGAAGAACCGCCGCTACCTTAAGGAGCGCGTCTCCGAAACGCTCGGCCTGCTCTACGCCGACCATTTCCCCTACCGCCAGATGGCGACCTCGCGCGGCGTGCGCCGCTCGCCGCTGCACGAGCACCTGAAAGCGCGCGGCGCCGTCTTCGGCGAAGTCGCCGGGTGGGAGCGCGCCAACTGGTTTGCCCGCGAGAGCCAGGAGCGCGAATACCGCTATTCCTGGAAGCGGCAGAACTGGTTCGACAACCAGCGCGAAGAGCATCTGGCGGTCAGGAACGGCGTCGGCCTGTTCGACATGACCTCCTTCGGCAAGATCCGCGTCGAGGGCCGCGACGCCTGTGCCTTCCTGCAGCGGCTCTGCGCCAACGACATGGACGTCGCGCCGGGAAAAATCGTCTACACGCAGATGCTCAACGCCAAGGGCGGCATCGAGAGCGACCTCACCGTGACGCGGCTTTCGGAGACGGCCTATTTCCTTGTCGTGCCGGGCGCCACTTTGCAGCGCGACCTTGCCTGGCTGAGACGGCATGTCGCCGACGAGTTCGTCGTCATCATCGACGTCACCGCGGCCGAAGCGGTCATCTGCTTGATGGGTCCGGAGTCACGAAACCTGATCCAGAAAGTCAGCCCGAACGACTTCTCCAATGAGGCCAATCCGTTTGGCACTTTTCAGGAAATCGAGATCGGCATGGGCCTCGCCCGCGCCCACCGTGTCACCTATGTCGGCGAGCTCGGCTGGGAGCTCTACGTCTCGAGCGAGCAGGCGGCGCACGTCTTCGAGGCGATCGCCGATGCCGGCGCCGATGTCGACCTGAAGCTCTGCGGCCTGCACACGCTGGATTCCTGCCGTATCGAAAAGGCTTTTCGGCATTTCGGCCACGACATCACCGACGAGGACAATGTGCTGGAGGCTGGCCTCGGCTTCGCGGTGAAGACGAGCAAGGCCGGCTTCATCGGCCGCGATGCCGTGTTGCGAAAGAAGGAGGCCGGCCTGTCCCGCCGGCTGGTCCAGTTCCGCCTGAAAGACCCGCAGCCGCTGCTCTTCCACAACGAGGCGATCCTGCGCGACGGCAAGATCGTCGGCCCGATCACCTCGGGCAACTATGGCCACCATCTCGGCGGCGCCATCGGTCTCGGCTATGTGCCGTGCCAAGGTGAAAGCGAGGCGGATATGCTGGCCTCGTCCTACGAAGTCGAGATCGCTGGGGAGCGGTTTGCGGCCGAAGCCTCGCTAAAGCCGATGTACGATCCGAAGGCGGAGCGGGTGCGGATGTAGCGCAGCGTCCCCTTCTCCCCTTCTTGTGGGGGAGTTCCGCGCTTCAAAACCGCTCCAGCCTCGCCCGCACCTTCGCCAGAAACGCCGCCCTGCTTTTCGGCGTCGAGGCGTCCATCAGGTAATGTGCCAGAAAGAACGTCTTGCAGCGTGTCGCGCACAGCGCCCGCATGCCGCGCAGGATGGTCTTGCGGCCAGGCTGGCCGACGACCACGCTCCACCAGGTCGGCGCGCCGCAAGTGGTGATGACGCCGACCTTGGTCACATGCCTCATCAGCGACGTGATCCGCCCCTTGCCGGCCGGAAGCTTGAAGGCGATGTCGGCCGCCCACACGCGATCGAACCAGCCCTTCAGCATCGCCGGCAGGCCGTACCACCAGGTCGGATAAATGAAGAGGATCGCCTCCGCCCACATCAGATGATCGAAATGTGGTTCGAGCGCCGGATCCTGGGGCGCGCGCTCATTGTACAAGCGCCGCTCCTCGCAGCTCATCACTGGATTGAAGTTCTCGGCATAAAGGTCGAGCAGCCGCACGTCCCAGCCTCTCCGCTCCAGCACCTCGACGGCGCTGTCGCGGATTGCCGCGCAATAGCTCTCGGGAACCGGATGGCAATAGACCACCAGCACGCGCATCAGAATTGATCCATGCTGGCGGCCACCTTCGCCGTGAATGCCGCTCGCGACGCGTCGGTCGAGAGGTTCATCGAATAGTGCGCGAGATAGGAGACCGGAGCGCCAGGCTTGATGGTGGCGCGCAGCATGCGCTTCACCACCTTGCGCGGCGGATCGCCCATCAGCATGGCGCGAAACCGGCTGCCGCCATAGGTGGTGATGGCCGCCAACTTGCGTATGTTGTGCAGCGTCGGCTGAACCTTGCCGTCGACCAGCTTGAACGACACGCCTGGCAGGAACACGCGATCGAAGAAACCTTTCAGGATCGCCGGATAGCCGTAATTCCACACCGGAAACGACAGCACCAGCGCTTCGGCTTTGCGCAGCCTCTCGACATAGCCGGCGACCGCGTCGTTCGGCCCGCGCTGGTCGTGATAGCCGAGCCGTTCGGCCCGCGTCAGCCTGGGATCGAAATTCTCGGCGTAAAGATCGCAGTCGTCGATCGCGTGACCTGCCGCCGTCAAGCGCTCTACGATCACTCGGTGCAGGCCGGCATTGAAGCTGGTCTCCACCGGATGAGCGAAGAGGACGAGGATTTTCATCAGCCCGCCTTTTGCAGCCCCTTGAACAGGAACGACTTGCCGGAGCGGTAGTCATAGTTTGGGTTTTCCCAAGCGATCATCTTGCCCGGGTTGAGCAGGCCTTGCGGGTCGGTCTCGCGCTTGAAGGCAAGCTGCACCTCGTCGGTCTGCTTCATGCCGCCCTCTTCCAGCGTGTAGCGGTGCGGGTTGAAGATCCAGCAGCCATTGTCCTCGTGGATGCGGATGATCTCGTCCAGCCGCTCTTCCGTTGTGAAGCGCACCAGCGGCAGGCCGGCGGCGCCGATCGCGCCGTCGAAGCGGATGAATTCGAGATGCGCCGGCACCTCGTCGCCGAGGCGGTCGACCATCGCCTTGACGTGAGCGAGGTGGTCCGGCGACGGATAGCGTGCCTGCAGATAGGTGATGGTCGGATCGACCCGGATGGCGCGCAGCGTCGTGTGGTTCCAGGTCAGCTCGTAGGCCGGCGGCAGCCCCTTGAGATCAGTTTCCCGGTCGGCGCGGAAGACGATTTCGCCCTTGGTGCTGCGGACGAAAGCGACGAAGGCGTCCATCGCATTCGGCGCGATCATGCAAACCACGATGCTCTGCTCGCGCCGGAAGAATTTTTGGTGGCGCTTGAAATAGTCGTAAGGGATGGGCGCCGCGATCGGCGTGATCAGCTTCGCCAATATGCCGTCCTGGACGGCGAGGTCGTTGCCGAAGCCGGCCGCATCCATGAAATCGTCGAAGCCGACGATGACGTCGATCCAATCGTATGAGGCCGTCAGCGGCATCTCGACCTCGGTGATGATGCCGTTGGTGCCGTAGGCGTGCATGACCTTGAGCACGTCCTCGCCCGTGAGCTCCATGACGCGCGGCTCGGCCTCCATCGTCACGGTCCTCAGCCGGATGACGTTGCCGAGGTCGCGCAATCCGCCCCAGCGGATCGAGCCGACGCCGCCCGAGCCACCGGCGACGAAGCCGCCGATCGATGCGGTATTGTAGGTCGACGGGGACATGCGCAATTCCTGTGCGGAATGGGCGCGCGTCGCTCTGTCGATATCGGCCAGCACCGCACCCGCCCCGGTCACCACGCGTCCCGGCGCGACCGCCTTTACTTCGTTCATCTCGGCGAGATTGAGCACCACGCCGCCCGACAGCGGCATCGCCTGTCCGTAATTGCCGGTGCCGCTGCCGCGCGGCGTGACCGGAACGCTGTGCCTGTGGCAGGCGGCAAGCACACGGATCACCTCGTCCTCGTTCTTCGGCGTGACGATGAGGTCGCCGGTGATATGGTCGAGCTGCTGCTTCAGAACCGGGCTATACCAGTAGAAGTCACGGCTCTTCTGCTGGACGATCGCCGGATGGTCGTCGATCTTCAGCCCTTCGAGATCGCGCTTCAGCGCTGCGATATCCATCATTCCACCATCAGTTCATCGAGTTCGGCATAGTCGGGCAGCTTGCGTTCGATCGCCCGGCCGTCGCGCACGACGATGCGATCCGATTCCGGCCGCGACAGCAATTCGGTCCAATTGCGCCCCTTGAAGACGATGAAGTCCGCGTTGCCGCCGACGGCAAGCGTGCCGACGCCTTCCAGGCGCATCACCTCGGCTGGCGTCGCCGCTACAGCCTTCGGCCAGTCGCCGATCGGATGGTCGAAATGCAGGATGCGCGTCGCCATGCGGTAGACTTCCAGCATGTCGAGATCGCCATAGGCGTAGAACGGATCGCGCGTGTTGTCGGAGGCGACCGCCACCTTGATGCCGCGCGCCTTCATCTCGTGCAGCAGCGTCACGCCGCGCCAGCGCGGGGTGGTCTGATTGTTGCGCCTGTCCTGCAGATAAAGGTTGCACATCGGCAGCGACACCACGGCGAGATCCGCCTTCGCCACCTTGTCCAGCGTGTCGAGCACCTCGAGATCCGGCTGGCGCGAGAGCGAGCAGCAATGGCCGACCAGGATATTGCCGTCAAAACCATTCCACAACGAAGCTTCGGCGATCTTCTTCAGCGAGATGGCCGCGACGTCGTCTGTCTCGTCGGCATGGAAATCGAGGTCGAGCCCGTGCTTGATCGCCTGCGCGAAAACCTGGTCGAGCAACTCCTCGAGGTCGGGCACCATATAGGTGACGACGCCGAGCACGCCCTTGGCCGCAGCGACGCGCTTCGCCAACCGCTCGAACCAGGCCTTGTCGCGCACCCCTTCGATGCCGAGCAGGCAGGCGGCCTGCAGGTCGATGCGTCCGCGCCAAGTCTCGCGCATCGTTTCGAACACCGGCCAGGAGATTTCTTCCTGCGGCGCAACGCTGTCGAGATGCGTGCGCAGGGCCTTGGTGCCGTGCGCGTAGGCCGAGCGCAGCGAAAAATCCATGCGCCGCGCGACGTCCTCAGCGTTCCAGCGCGCGGCGCGGTCGGCGCCAGTGGCATTGAGCGCGCTCATGAAGGTGCCGTCGGGATTGGGTTTTCGCGGCCAGATATGGCCCTTGTCGATATGGGTATGGCAGTCGACGAAACACGGCAGCACGATGCGGCCGCCGAGATCGACGGCCTCGGCCAGGGCCTTCGATTTGCCGTGCGCGACAATGCTGGAGATCTTGCCGTTGGCCACGGTCATGTCGGCAAGCGCGAAACCATCGGCGTCGAAGGTCGCGGCAAAACCCGGCGTCAGCGAGCGATGAACACGGACGTTGGCGAGATGGTATGAAGTCGAAACCGGAATCAACCGCTGCTCTCCTGGGTGACGGGACGAACCACCCTACCGTTCCTGCTTCAGCGCGCTCTCGTGCCAGCGGCGCAGGATGAGATGCGACACCAGCGACAGCACCAGGAAGATCAGGATGCCGGTAAGCGAGATCAGGATCAGCGCCGCGAACAGCCGCGGCGCGTTGAGCCGGTAGCCGGCCTCGATGATGCGCGAGGCAAGCCCCGACGACTGCCCCTGCGTGCCGGCGACGAATTCCGCCACCACGGCGCCGATCAGCGACAGGCCGCCGGCGATCTTCAATCCACCGAGGAAATAAGGCATCGCCGCCGGCAGGCGCAGGTAGCGCAGTTGCTGCCAGCGGGTCGCGCCGTTGAGCTTGAACAGGTCGCGCAGGTTGCGGTCGACCGAGTTCAGCCCAAGCGTGGTGTTGGAGAGGATCGGGAAAAAGGCGACGATCCAGGCGCAGAGCAGAAGCTTGGTCGTCTGGTTGTTGATGTAGATGTTGATCAGCGGAAAGATCGCGACGATCGGCGTCACCTGCAGCACGATGGCGAAGGGGAAGAACGACATCTCCACCCATTTCGACTGCGCGAACAGCACCGCCAGCCCGACGCCGCCGATGACGGCGAGAAGCAGGCTGAGGAAGGTGATCCTGAGTGTCACCAGCAGCGACGAGGACAACAGGCCGGCATCGTCATGCAGTGTCTTCAGCACCACGCCGGGGCGCGGCAGGATGTATTGCGGGATCTCGTTCCAGACGCAGATGCGGTCCCACAGCCAGATCGCCAGCACCATGATCGCCAGCGGCAGCACCCATTTGCCGATCCGCTCCAGCCGCTCCTGGCGGACGCGGCGCGCCTCTTCCGGGTCGAGCTTCAGGGCTGTGTCTTCAATGGCCGTCATGATGGGATCCAGCGGTTGAGTTGATGGCATTGACCAGCACATCCGACGCCTGCCGGCACAGCGCCGCATAGTCGGGCGAGGTGCGGAACGCCTCGTCGCGCGGATAGGGCGCATCGATTGCAAGCTCGCCGAAGACGCGGCCCGGCCGCGCCGCCATGACGACGACCCGGCTGGACAGGAACACGCTCTCGAAGACGCTGTGGGTGACGAAGACGACGGTGAAGCGCTCGTCCTGCCAAAGCTCCAGAAGGTCGTTGTTGAGCTTGAAGCGGGTGATCTCGTCGAGTGCCGCGAAGGGTTCGTCCATCAGAAGGATGCGCGGCTTGGTCACCATGGCCCGCGCGATCGAGACGCGCATCTTCATGCCGCCGGAAAGCTCGCGCGGCACTGCGGTCTCGAAGCCGTTGAGGTGGACGCGCGACAGCATCTCCATCACCGCCGGCTCGGCATTTGCACGCGACACGCCCTTTAGCCGGAGCGGCAGCCAGACATTGTCGAAGACGCTGGCCCAGGGCAGCAGCGTCGGCTCCTGGAAGACGAAGCCGATATTCGAGCGATCGATCGAGCCGCGCCAGTCGAGCTGGCCGGAGGTCGGCGTCGACAGGCCGGCGATCAGCCGGAGCGCCGTCGACTTGCCGCAGCCCGACGGACCGAGCAGGCTGAGGAAATCGCCTTCCCGGATCGCCAGGTCGACCCTGCTCAGCGCCGTCACGCCGTTGGAGAAGACCTTGCCGACATTACGCAGCGAAAGCAGCATCGGGCTCGCGCTCGATGCCGGCTTCCGCGCCACTTTCTCCTGGATCATCTCAGGCAGGCCGCCTTACTTCTTCAGCTCCATTCCGACACTCTTGTTGATGAAGGCGAGCGTATAGGCCTTCTTGATGTCGATGCCCGGCTGCGCGACCTTGGCCTTGACCATCTTGTCGTAGAAGCTCTGGATGCGCGCATCGGTCATGGCGCCGATGCCGAGCTTTTCCGTATCGCCGGAATCGACAATGCCGAACTTCTTCAGCTGCTCGATCGAGAAGGCGATCTGCTCATCCGTCATGTCCGGATTGTCCTTCTTGATCATATCGTTGGCGGCCTTGTTGTCGCCGTAGAGATAATTGTACCACCCCTTGGCCGAGCCATCGACGAAGCACTGCACCACCTCCGGCCGCTTGTCGATCGTGTCCTGCATCACCTCGATCGTCGTGGCATAGGTATCCCAGCCATTGTCGGCGAGCAGGAACTGGTTCGGCACGAAACCGCCCTGCTTCTGCACGGCGAAGGGTTCGGACGTCACATAGCCCTGTTGGATCGACTTTTTGTTGGCGATGAACGGCGCCGGATTGAAGGTGTAGGGCACGCGCTTTGCGGCGTCGAAGCCGAGATCGGTGACCATCCACTGAAAGAAGGTCTGCGCGCCTTCGTCGCCGAGGATGTACTGATCCGCGTTCTTCAGGTCTTCCCACTTGTCGAGCCCCTGCCCCGGCTGGGACATGATGACCTGCGGATCCTTCTGGAAGTCGGCGGCGACGACGCGCATCGGAATGCCCTGCTGCACCGCATCGAAGGCCGAGAGCAGGTTGCCGCCCATATAGAAATCGATCTTGCCGGCAAGCAGCATCGGCCGGCCGCTGACCTGCGGGCCGCCTTGCATGATGGTGACGTCGAGGCCGCAGGCGGCGTAGGTGCCGTCGGCGATCGCCTGGTAGTAGCCGCCATGTTCCGGCTCGGCCAGCCAGTTGGTGCCGAAGGTGACCTTCTCATTGGCCGCGGCGCCCATCGTGCCGGTCGCCAGCAGCGCGATCGCGCCTGCCAGGATCTTCTCTTTTCCGTGCATAAACATCACCCTCTCTTGGCTCCGGCGCGCTGCGCGCTGGGCTCGACACCATTTGTTCAAGAAGCAAGACACATGCCACCGCCTGGGCCGCCTGCTTGCGCGGCAGTCATTGCCGAGACCGGACGGGTCATGCTGTACGAGGGGCATCGTGCCTATTTTTTGGACGCCTGTCCATAATCGCCCGGGCGGCATGAACCGCATCTTGAAGGTTTCGTGAATCCGGCCTTAGTCTGCCGGCGGACAGGAGAATGCCATGCTCAAATACCTCGCCCCCCAATCGATCAAGCCGCCCTTTGCCCGCTATAGTCACGGTGTCGAAATTCCGGCGGGAAAGCGTATCGTGCTGTGCTCGGGGCAGCTGGGCATAGCGCCGGATGATGCCGTCCCTGAGGATGCCGGCGCGCAGACCGAGCTCTGCTTCAAGAACATTGCCGCGATACTCAGCGAAGCCGGGCTGACGCTGAACGACGTCGTGCGCATCAACGCCTTCGTGACCGATCGGGCGCATCTGCAAGCCTATATGGATGTCCGCAACCGCCTCTTTTCCGATCCGGCGCCGGCTTCGACACTTATGATCGTTTCGGGCTTCGCGCGCTCGGAATTCAAGGTCGAGGTCGAGGTGATTGCTGCCGGCTGATGGTTGCCCGGAACGGCCAGGCGCTTTAGATCATCCCCAGTGTGACAGCAGGGCCAATCGGGAGACGAAAGTGACGACAAGACGTGTGTGGTGGGGCGATTACCGGACGACCGAATACGCCTCGATCGACGCGGAGGCAACGATCGCCGTGCTGCCGGTGGCGGCGATCGAGCAGCATGGTCCGCACCTTCCGGTCTCGACCGACACCTCGATTATGATGGGCATGCTGGAGACGGTGATCGCTCGCCTGCCCGACGACCTCGATATCCGCATCCTGCCGGTCCAGGCGGTGGGCAAGTCGAACGAGCATCTGCATGCGCCTGGCACACTCACTCTGCCGGCCACCACGCTGGCGGATGCATGGACCGAGCTCGGCCTGTCGATCGCGCGCGCTGGCGTGAGAAAACTGATCGTCGTCAACTCGCATGGCGGCAACGAGGAGATCATGGGCATTGTCACGCGCGAATTGCGTGTGCGCACGAAGATGCTGGCGGTGAAGACCAGCTGGCAGCGCTTCGGCCGTCCAGCCGGCATGTTTACCGAGCTGGAGGACCATCACGGCATCCATGGCGGCGACGTCGAGACCTCGCTGATGCTGCACTTCCGGCCAGACCTCGTCGACATGACCAAGGCCGATAATTTCGTCTCCAATGTCGGCCGCGCCGAAAAGGAATTCGCCCTGCTGCGCCACACCGGAACGCACGCCTTCGCCTGGATCGCCAGCGACCTCAATCCGAACGGCGTGGTCGGCGACGCCAGCATCGCCACCGCCGAAAAAGGCCGGCTCACCGCCGAGCATCAGGCCGATGGCTTCATCAACCTGGTGAGGGATGTTCGTAAGGCCAAGCTTGCGGACTGGCTGTCTTAAGCCTGGATATCGAGCTCGAAGGGAGTCCCTTCAAAGGCATCGGCGCCGCGCCCAATCGCCTCGATCGCAGCGATCATGCGGCCGTCGCGTTCAAGCAAGGTGTCGGCGACTGCGATCAACCGCGGATTGGGCGTCGCCGACGGTGAGAGGAAACGCAGCGTCTTGGCCAGTTCCACCTCGTCGCGTTTGGGCGCCAGCGCCGCCGCAATGATATAGGCGGACGCCGTCGAGCGGCTGATGCCGGCATAACAGTGCACGACCATCGGCTTGGTCCGGTCCCAGCGATAGGCGAAGTCGAGAAGCGCGCGCACATGCTCTTCGCCCGGCATGGTCATGCCGACCTGCGCGACGGCGATGTCATGCATGACCAGATGCAGATGGTTTTCCGCGAGGATCGAGGCCGGGCGGACAACGTCGGTTCCGGCCGCAAGCAGCGAAAGCAGACGCGCGGCGCCGGTCCTCGCCACAGTCTCCTCGATCTTCGACAGCGGACAGACATGGATCATCGTCCGGACTCCTTGCCCATATCCCCGGACTCCTTGCCCATATCCTTGCGCCGCGCGGCCCAGGCGGCAAGCGCGCTTTCGAGGCGCTGCCATTCGGCCTCGCTGCCCGGCAAGCCGACTCGCAAGACTTGTGGCCGCCCGGCAAAATGGCGCAGCAGAATGCCACGTTCGCCTAGCGCCGAAAACAGGGTTGGGGCATCCGTGAAAGACAGATAGCGGAACAGTGTCGTTCCGCTGGCAACCGGCACTTCGGCCTTGCCGAACAATGCGTCGAGCCGCCCGGCGTCTTCAGCGAGGCGTCTGCGCATGGCGGCTTGCCATTCGGTGTCGGACAGCCCGCGAATGCCATATTCCAGCGCCGGTCCGGCAACGGCCCACGGCCCAAGCTGCGCCTCCAGCCGCTCGGCAGTCAGCGTGTCGGTAAGCGCGAAACCGAGCCTGACGCCGGCGAGGCCGAAGAACTTGCCGAAAGAGCGCAGCACCACGATGCCGCCCTCGCCGACATCATCGGCCAAACTGTGTTCGGTCGGGCCGACATCCATGAAGGCTTCGTCGACGACCAGCAGCCCGCCCTTCCTGCGCAGCCGCGCGGCAAGGCCGAGCAGGCGATCCCTTTCGATCACCCGCCCATCCGGATTGTTCGGGTTGACCAGCACGGCAAGGTGCGCGTCCGCCAACGCCTCGAAGTCGTTCACCTCCGCAGCCGCATGGCCAGCGATCGCGGCGGCCCGGGCGTGCTCTGCATAGGTCGGACCGAGCACCAGCGCCTTGCCGGGTCTCACCAGCGAAGCGACGCGCGGCAGGAGGATCTGCGTGCCCGGTGCTGCCGCGACATGCGCCGCCGACGGCGCGCCATAGGTTCTGGCCGCAATTTCGGCCAATTCGCACAGCCGTTCGGATTCCGGCAATCGCGACAGGGCGGTGGCGGGCAGATCGAAAAGCGGGTAGGAGTGCGGATTGATACCTGTCGAAAGATCGACGAAAGGCCGTGGCGCGTGGGGGAAGAGCGCGCTCGCCCGGCCGAGGGATCCGCCGTGATCCACCGCAGCAATCGCTCCATCCAGAAGCTTCATGTCGATCCTGATCGCTTTCCTGTCACTCGCCGTTGAACGTATCCTTGGCTATCCGGACTGGCTGTTCAACGCCATCGGGCATCCGGTCACCTGGATCGGCAGGCTGATATCCTTTCTCGATCGCAGGCTCAACCGCGCGACCGATTCCGACGAATTGCGTCGCCGTCGCGGCGTTCAGGCGCTTCTCGTCATCCTGCTGGTGCCCGCCGCCATCGGCCTGACGCTGCATGTGCTGCTCTGGCTGATCTTCCCCTCCGGCCTGGTTATCGCGGCCATACTCGGCTCTTCGCTGCTGTCGCAGAAGAGCTTGGCGGAGCATGTCGAGGATGTTGCCGACGCGCTGGAGACCGGTGGCCTGACGCTCGGCCGCATCGCCGTCTCACGTATCGTCGGCCGCGATCCGGAAAAGCTCGACAAGGCAGGCATCGCCCGTGCCGCGATCGAAAGCCTGGCCGAGAATTTCTCCGACGGTATCGTCGCGCCCGCCTTCTGGACCGGCATCGGCGGGCTGGCCGGGGGGGCTGCCTACAAGGCCGCCAACACCGCCGATTCGATGATCGGTCATCGTACGCCCAAACACGAGGCCTTCGGTCGCGCCGCCGCGCGATTCGACGATCTGATCAACCTGCCGGCCTCGCGGCTCACCGGCCTGCTGATCGTGCTCGCGGCCTTCCTGGTCAAGGGCGCCGATCCTCGCAATGCCTGGCAGGTGATGCGGCGCGACGCGAAGAAACACCGTTCGCCCAATGCCGGCTGGCCGGAAGCCGCCATGGCCGGCGCGCTGGGATTGTCCCTGGCCGGGCCGCGCAGCTATGGCGGCGAGATGGTCGAGGACGCTTTCATGGGCGAAGGCGGCCGGCGCGAGGCCGAAAGCACCGACATCAGGCAGGCGCTGAAACTCTACCGGATCGCCGACGGGCTGTTGATCGCTCTGTTCGGGGTTCTGTCGACGGTCGTGATCTACCTGAGCATTTTGATCAGCGGCTAGAACTCGATCCCCTGCTGCGCCTTCACGCCCGCCGAGAAATGGTGCTTGGTCAGCCCCATCTCGGTGACGAGATCGGCCGCCTCGACGAGCGGTGGCTTGGCGTTGCGGCCGGTGACGACGACATGCAAATCGTCGCGGCGTGCCTTCAGCGCCGCAACCACCTTCTCGAGATCGAGATAGTCGTAGCGCAGCGCGATGCTGAGCTCGTCGAGCACGACGAGGCTGATCGAAGGATCGGCCATCAGCTCCAGTGCCTTCGCCCACGCGGCCTCGGCGGCGGCGATGTCGCGCTTCAGGTCCTGGGTCTCCCAGGTGAAGCCCTCGCCCATCGCATGCCACACCACGCGATCGCCGAAAGCGGCGAAGGCGTTCTTCTCGCCGGTGTGCCATTTGCCCTTGATGAACTGGACGACGCCGACGCGCTTGCCGTAGCCGAGCATCCTGAGCGCCAGGCCAAAGGCGGCGGTGGTCTTGCCCTTGCCCGGCCCGGTGTTGACGATTAGCAGTCCCTTCTCGATCGTCTTGCCGGCCACCTCGGCATCCTGCACCGCCTTGCGCTTGGCCATCTTGGCGCGATGGCGCTCGGCATCCTTATCGTCGATTTCGGCCATGTCACTTCACCTTGAGCGGCAGCCCCGCCACCATCATCAGCACGCTGTCGGCGACAGCCGCGACCTGCTGGTTGAGCCGGCCGCCGGCGTCGCGAAACCGGCGCGCCAGCGCATTGTCCGGCACGATGCCGAGCCCGACCTCGTTCGACACCACGAACCAGGGCCCGCGCGGCCGCGACAGCAAATCCGAGAGCCGCCGGCACTCGGCCTCGATATCATGGTCCGCCAGCATATGATTGGTCAGCCACAATGTCAGGCAATCGGCCAGGGCCGGCTGGTGGTTGGGCAAGGCCTCGATCGCGCCAACCAGGTCCAGCGGCGCATCGACGGTCACCCAGCCTTCGCCGCGCCGCGCGCGATGCAGGGCGATGCGCTCGCGCATCTCGTCGTCATAGGCTTGCGCGGTGGCGATATAGGCCCAGGGCGACGGGCTTGCCGTGACCAGGGTTTCGGCATGCGCGCTCTTGCCGGAGCGCGCGCCGCCGATGACGAAGGTCAGACGACCCTTGGCGCGATCAGGCAAAGCTGCCGCGCAGGCTGGTCGCCGTGCCGGTGAAGCGGCCGCGCACCACGCCGACGACAGCACCCAGCACCAGCCAGAACACCAGATCGGTAAGCGTCACGGCAACCACGAACTGATGGTGCAGCCCTTCGGGGATAGCCGTCTCGAAGCTGTCGGGCTGCGGCGCGCCGACGATATGCGGCGCCACGATCAGCACGACCGCCAGGACGGCCAGCGGCAGCGACTTGCGGAAGGCGATCAGGCCAAGCCCGGCGGCGGTCGCAGCCACAGTCGAAATCCACCAAATCTGGCGCGGAAAGAGTTCAGCCGCCGGCATCGCCGGCAGTTCGGGCGGCAGGCCGAGGCCGGGCGCCAAAGTGAACACGGCAAAACCGGCAAGGCCCCAGAGCACGCCCTGACGCCAATTGCCGGTGCCACCGGCAAACTCCGAGACCGCGACCAGGATCAGCGCGAAACCGATGCCGGTGACGATGTTGGCGACGACGTTGAAGGCGAAGCGCTCGAAGCCGTCGGCCGGCGCCCAGCCTTCGTCCTCGGCCGGAGCTGCCGCGTCGGCAGGCGCTGGAGCCGCGCTGCTCATCGCCGCCGGCGCGGCCGAACTCATCGCATTGTTGTCGGTGGTTGTGGCGGCGTGATCGTGGTGATGGCCGCCGCCTGCCTTTTCATAAACTTCCGCCTTCAGGATCAGCGGCACGGTCGCATAGGCCTGCATGCAGGCGAGCGCGATGCCCGCCACGAGCCCCGCGATCGCCGCGACGAACACGACGTTGCGAAACAGATTCATGATGTCAGGCCTTTGTCAGTGGCAGGGAAAAGCCATCGAGTGGCGATAGTCGTGAGCAGCGTTGTGGACCGCATCGATATGCGAGAAGCCGACAAAGCCGACGACGAAGATGCCGAGCAGCGCGGCCAGAGCCAGCTGCATGATACGCGACTGCGAGGAGACGGAGGCGCCGAGGGAAACGGAAGCGGTATTCATGTCTTGTCCTTTCGCCCTCCACCCGAGGGCATCGAAGTCAACTTTGCCGTCGCCGGCAGGTCTCCTGGCTCGCGGATCCGCGCCCTTCCCCACCTTCCCGAGGAAAATCCTCAGTGGTCTATGGGGAGGACTACCGCACACAGTTGCGGGGGCAGCCACGGCTTTGGGCAGGAAGTCCACCCTCACCGCATTCCCTCTTGGCTCCAAAAACGGAACCGACGACGGCGAGGACTATAGGCAGAATCGCCGCAGGCGGCAAACCAATTTCCGTCATCGCCAAACGCGATTGCGCCATGGATTCGCATGCTAGGAGGCGGCGATCCTTTCCGCGACAAGCTGTTGCAGCCGCCACAGATGGGCGTCGTGAATGCCGCGCGCTTCGAGATTCTTGACGGTGTTGTAGAGGTAGTCGGCGCCCGAACCCCAGTGCCCGCACGATGTCGCCAGCCTTTCCACCACCTCGCTTTCACCGAGCGGGCCGGCATAGGTCGTGCCCCTGCGATTGATGACGAAAGCGAGCGCTTTCAACGGCCCATTGTCGGTTGCGAGCTGCAGCAGGCGCGGGTGGTAGCTGGTCGGCTTCAGCGTCATCTCACGCCGGAAAAGCTTGTCCAGAGCCCGCCGGCGGTCGCCACCGTTCAGGCGGAATGCTACGCCCTTGCATTGGCCGCCACGATCCAGCGCCATCATCAGGCCCGGACTCTGTTTGGTACCGCGCCAGCGGGTCATCTTCATGCAGAAAGAGCGATGCCAGCCGCGCGCCACGGCGACCCGCTCCTCGACATGTTCGATCTCGGGTTTCCAGATCAGCGAGCCATAGCCGAACAGCCAGAGCGGCTCGTCTGCGGGAAGCTCGGTCTCGAATGCATCGAGCATGGTTTCGTAGTCGCTGTCGGAGAGATGCTGCGTATCAGGATCAGGCCCGCTGTCTTCGACGACGCGAAAGCAGCGAGCCACCAGTTCCTCGGTAAGCGACATCATCCTTGCAGGCATGCTTTGCGACCCTCGCCAGCCGGCAGGCGCCGGCATCGGCAAGGGACCTTAAGGGCGGTCCCCGGACACCACAATGGCCCCGCAATTCACAACGGCCTTGTCCGGGGTGCCGGCTGTCGGGAGCGAGGGAACAGCCGATGCAGCCGGATCCAAGCGGGCGGGCAGGCGCGATGCGGCGTACCAGCCCGCTCGCTGATCAAAACGACTTCGGCAGATAGCGCCAGGTGAAGAAGCCGCAGAAGGCGGCCAGTATGCCGAGCGTGACGAAGACCGAGCCGAGGCCGAAGAAGGTGAGCACCACCGAATAGACCAGCGGCGGTGTCAGCTCGGAGAAGTCGAGATAGGTGCGGTAGACCGCCGCCATCTGCGCCCGTTCATAGGAACGGACCGAGCGCATGAAGGCGGTCGAGCCCAGCGCATCGAGCGCAATCGTAAAGAGCGCGCCGCAGAGCAGGAACGCGGCCGTGAGCAGCGGCGCGGCTTGGCCGACGCCGCCCGCGGCAAAAAGCATTGCCGCCATGGCGAAATAGGCGAAGGTCATGGTGCGTCTGCCACCGAAGCGCTTGCCCGCCCTGCCCCAGAAGATCGCCATGAACAGCAGCGCATTGCCTGCCGACACCAGCAGCCCGCCGGCAAGCTTGCCCTCGCCGGTGATCACCATGAAAAGCGGGCTATAGACGAAGAAGGTCGTCCAGAAGCAGGAGCGGCCGAAGGCGATCAGCCAGGCGAGCCTGAGCCGCGGCTGCGCGATGAAGCGGCCGATATTGGCAAGCGGATTGGCCGGACGGCTCTTGCCGGGGCGGATCGACCGGTTATCGCCCAGCCGGTAGGTCCAGAACAGCGCAAGCAGCGCCAGCGCAAACGCCACGACCGCGCCATGCGCGGCATAGATGCCGAAGCGGGTATAGAGGAAGATGCCCAGCGTCGGCCCGCCGGTCCAGGCGAACATCGACCACGCCATGCGCAGCGATTCCGCCTGCATGAAGTCGGCCTTGCGGATGTGGTCCATGATGTAGAGGTTGAGCGTGATCGACAGCGCGCTCGCCCCCATGACACGGCAGAGCATGCCGGCGAGCTGCCCCGGCAGCGTGTGGGTGACGAAGAACACCGAGCCGATCGCCAGCATCAGGCAGCCGGCCGTATAGACCCAGCGCCGCGCGAAGCGGCGGATCAGCATCGGCATGAACAATGTCACCGAAAGCCCGAGCAGCGACACGACGGCGTAGAGGATCGAGACGATCTGCTCGCTGTGGAGGATTTCGTAAGCCTGGATCGGGATGACGCTTGAGATCGTGGCGCGGGCAAACGATTCGACCGCGTAGAGCGAGGCGAAGGTGCGCGCATCGGCGGGCCTCAGGGCCGGAAGCCAGATCGGATGGCGCACATGGGTGGACATCGGCCCTCCGAAAGTGAATCGCCCGCCAATCTGGCCGGACCAGTGGCGGACCGGTAGCAGGAAATCGACTCCGAGAAGCCGAAAAGCGAAGCCGGTCAAAGGCTTTCCGCCGCTGGCCTAAAGCGGCTTGCCATGCCGCCGGAATGGCAGCCGCCGATCCGCCCTCTGTTGTTGGCCCGAACCGTGATAGTCGTTTGGCACGACTGAATCGGAATGCGAGATGATGAGCCTTCAAACGACGAGCGAAGCCGCTCAGTACGCGCCGAAACACAGCCGCATCGTCGCCTTCGATATCCTGCGCGGCATCGCGCTGATCGCGATGGCGAGCTACCACTTCACCTGGGATCTCGAGAATTTCGGCTACACCACGCCGGGGCTGACCGCTTTCGGCTGGTGGAAGCTCTACGCGCGCTGCATCGCCTCGACCTTCCTGTTCCTGGTCGGCGTCAGCCTCTTCCTGGCGCATGGCCGCCAGATCCGCTGGCCGAGCTTCTGGAAGCGTTTTGCCATGGTCGCCGTGGCGGCGATCGCCATCTCGGCCATCACCTACATCGCGACGCCGGACGGCTTCATCTTCTTCGGCATCCTGCACGAGATCGCGCTGGCGAGCCTGCTCGGCCTCGCCTTCCTCAGGCTGCCGGCGCTGCTGACGGCGATCGTCGCGGCAGCCGTGATTGCAGCACCCTACTATCTGCGATCGGAAGTCTTCGACCATCCGGCGCTGTGGTGGGTCGGATTGTCGGCGACCAACCCGCGCTCCAACGACTATGTGCCGCTGTTTCCATGGTTCGGCGCGGTGCTCGCAGGCATCGCGGTCGTCAAGCTCGCTTCAGCATCCGGTCTTCTCGCCCGGCTGGGAACCTGGATGCCCGGCCGCTGGTCGAATCCGCTGACCTTCATCGGCCGGCACAGCCTCGCCTTCTACCTCATCCATCAGCCGCTGCTGTTCGGCTCGATCTGGCTGCTTTCGCAAGCCATGCCCGCCACGCCGCAGGACAGGGACGCCGGCTTCCTGCCGGCTTGCCAGGCGCAGTGTGAACAGCAGCAGGAGACGAAGTTCTGTTCCAGCTATTGTGGCTGCATGCTCGACACGCTGAAGGGCGAAGGGTCTCTCGACAAGCTCTACAGCAACGACCAGTCCAGCATCTGGAAATCGCATCTTGCCGATCTCGCCAGCACCTGCACCGCAGCGACCGAAAGCAAGATGGAGGGAGGGCAATAATGACCGGCACCCAGCCGAAGCATGGGTTCATCCCCTGGCCGCCTGTTATCTATGTCGCGGCGATCGCGCTCAGCGTCGTGCTTGGCATGTTCTACCCGCTGCCCTGGATCGGCGACATCTTCGGCGACATCCTGGTCGGCGCCGGCTGGGTGGCGCTCTTCGGCGTCACGGCGCTCTGGGTCACGGCGATCCGCGCCATGGTGCGCGCCAGGACGACGCTCAATCCCAATGCCGAGCCCGATCATCTGGTGACGTCAGGCCCCTTCGGCGTCACCCGCAACCCGATGTATCTCGCCAACACGCTGCTGTTGATCGGCGTCTCCTTCATCACCGGCATCGCCTGGTTCCTGCTCTTTGCCTTCCTCGCCGCCTTCGCGACGCAGAAGCTGGCGATCGAGAAGGAGGAAAAGATCCTGACGGCGAAGTTCGGCAAGAAATACCGCGATTACGCCAAACGCGTGCGGCGCTGGATTTGAGGCTGCGTCCGCAATGAAGGGTGCTGGGTGCAAGCAGGTTGCGCACCTTTGCGATTAGCAGGAGCGTCCGCAACGTCGTCATCCTAGGCCGAACCAAGGAGCGAAGCGACGCGCGCAGACCTAGGATCCTGTGTGTTGATTCCCGTGTATGGTTTGAAGTGGGAAGGAGACCGAGTGGATCCTGGTCGTCCTTGCAGACAGGCCGTGGCATGGCCCGGTCCCTTCCCACCGGTGAACCATCAACCTGAA
>NZ_RZOZ02000019.1:0-70141 GCF_003999155.2 Mesorhizobium sp. M1D.F.Ca.ET.231.01.1.1 | reverse complement strand
AGAACCAAGGAGCATGCTCATGAAACTGATGGTCAACGGCGAGGCGCGTGAGATTGCCGCCACCACGCTGGCCGAGTTGCTTGCCGCGCTCGACTATGAGGGCGATTGGCTCGCCACCGCCGTCAACGGCGACCTCGTGCACAAAGCCAACCGCACGGAGTTCCAGTTGAGCGACGGCGACCGGATCGAAATCCTCTCGCCCATGCAGGGCGGCTAGCATGTTGGAGCTTTATGGAACCGAGCTTTCGTCGCGCCTGCTTCTCGGCACCGCTCAATATCCTTCGCCGGCCATCCTTGCCGATGCAGTCAAGGCGTCGGGCACGTCGGTGGTGACCGTCTCGTTGCGGCGTGAGATGGCGGGCGGTAGAGCCGGCGAACAATTCTGGTCGTTGATCCGCTCGCTGGGCGCCAGAATCCTGCCCAATACCGCCGGCTGCCTCTCCGTCAAGGAAGCCGTCACCACCGCGAAAATGGCGCGCGAGGTCTTCGGCACCAACTGGATCAAGCTCGAAGTGATCGGCAATCACGACACGCTACAGCCGGATGTGTTCGGTCTGGTTGAAGCCGCCCGCATCCTGTGCGAGGACGGCTTTGCGGTATTCCCCTATACCACCGACGATCTCGTTGTCGCCGAGCGGCTGCTGGAAACGGGCTGCAAGGTCCTGATGCCGTGGTGCGCACCGATCGGTTCCGCCTTGGGACCGGTCAACATGACGGCGCTGCGCTCGATGCGCGGATATTTCCCTGGCGTCCCGCTGATTGTGGATGCGGGGCTCGGACGGCCGTCGCACGCGGCCACCGTCATGGAACTCGGCTTTGACGCCGTGCTCCTGAACACAGCGGTCGCCAAGGCGGCATATCCGGTCGGCATGGCGCGTGCTTTCGGTAAGGCGGTCGACGCCGGTCGTGAGGCGTTCAGTTCGGGAATGCTCGAACCGCGCGACGTCGCCGTGCCATCGACACCGATGGTCGGCAGGGCCGTTTTTTCATGAAGCTCGATCCCTTTTATCTGATCGTCGACAGCGCTGCCTGGATCGAACGGCTGGTCCCACTCGGAGTCCGGCTTCTGCAACTGCGCATCAAGACCGTGGATGAGGCTGGGTTGCGCGCGGAGATCCGCACCGCGAAGGCCTTGTGTGCTCGATACCAGTGCCAACTCATCGTCAACGACCACTGGCGCCTGGCAATCGAGGAAGGCTGCGACTTCATACATCTCGGCCAGGAGGATTTGCAGACCGCTGACCTCTTGGCGATACGGGCAGCCGGCGTAAGGCTCGGACTGAGCACACATGATCATCAGGAGCTGGAAACGGCGATGGCCGCCGAGCCTGACTACATAGCGCTTGGACCCATCTATCCGACCATCCTGAAGAAGATGAAATGGGCGCCGCAAGGGGTCGAACGGATCAGCGAATGGAAGCGCCAGGTCGCGCCGTTTCAATTGGTCGCCATTGGTGGCCTCAACCCTGAGCGGCTCGACGGTGTCTTTGCGGCTGGCGCGGACAGCGCGGCGGTGGTGACCGACATCACGCTCAACGACGACCCCGAGGCGCGCACGCGAGAATGGATCGAAAAGACGGACCAATGGCGCTGAGGCGAGAACCACATGTGCTTGTCGTCGGTGGATCGGACTCCAGTGGCGGTGCTGGAATTGCACGCGATATCGAGACGATCTCTGCCATTGGCGTGCGCACCTGTCTCGCCGTCACAGCGCTAACGGTGCAAACGCATGACGCCGTGATCGAAATCTATTATTCGCCACCTAGCCTGGTGGCCAATCAGATGTGCGCCGCGCTGCAGGCCAACGACGTGGCCACAATCAAGATCGGCATGCTGGCGACTGCCAAGATCATTGTTGCCGTTGCCGCAGTGCTGCGCAAATTTCCGCATGTCCCCGCAGTACTCGACCCTGTGCTGGCCTCCACCTCAGGCCGCGCACTTCTGCAAGCAGGCGCTATCGCTGCCATGAAGCGCGATCTTATGCCGCTTTGCTGCATTGTCACGCCCAACCTCCCTGAACTGGCGCTCCTTAGTGGCTCCGAACTGGCAGTGGATGAGGACGGAGCGCTCCAACAAGGAAAAAGACTGCTGGCCGCCGGCCCTCAAGCCCTGCTGATCAAGGGTGGGCATGCGTCGGGAACCCGGTCGACCGATATTCTGTTACGCTCCGGGCACGAACCCATCCGCTTCGATGCACCGCGCCTTGCCACATCGATGCGCGGGACAGGTTGCATGCTGGCCAGCGCGATTGCGGCGCATCTGGCGAAGCCGAAGCCGCTCGAAGACAGCGTGCGCGAAGGCAAGCTGTTTGTCTTGGAGAGGCTTCAGAAATGCCGGCTGAATAACCACAGCGTTCTGCGTCCAGCCAAGCAGACCCATTTTCCAGAATTTTTCCCGTAGCGAGACTAGAGAAGGGGCTACTGCTTCTCTATGCCATCCTCACAACGCGTTGAGTTTCTCACTGCCAATTATGCGACTTTCGAGGTGCAAATAGCGAATATCGAGTTCTTAGTGACAGAAACGACCGGAATTGGTTGCGTGGATCACCAGGTCGCTACCGATTGGGTCAGCGACTCAATAGAACGTCACATCTCTGTCCACACTCGAGCTTATTTGCCGCAAACGCGTCGAGCCCCGCGTCAATCGGTCTTATAATAGTATCCGGGGCAGCTCCAAAGCTGTGGCATCGGCTACCCGCCGGCCGTGGCGCTTGCTGTTCGAGCGTCGGACGCCGCCTGCCATTGAACATCTGATGGGCTATTGGGTGGCGGCGACACACTCATCCAGGTGCAACTGGCTTTTTCAACTCGGGAACCAGCAGAAGCCTTCGCTGCGTCGCAACATTTGGATTATGTCGTACAGCCCGATCTTCCAGAGAAAACAAGACCTAACGTTCGAAACCTGTCACGCAACCAACCACCGAATGAAAGATCCAGCGTGCGATCGCAGGGAGGTAAGAATAACCGGTCTGGCTTTCCTATCGCCGGTCCAGGTTAAGACCAACGACGTCGTCACGACATCAACACAGTGCGCGAAGCGCTCGTATTCCTGAATCAGTGGCCAAAAGCGCGTCGGGGACCGGTATTCAGTTGCGCGGTGAGAAGCAGCAACGCAGCGATCGCCGGACAGATGACACCCGAGCAGGCGCGGCAAGCATTGTGGGATTTGCCAGGATTGCCGGCGTGCTGGCCAAATCTGATTTCGTCGTTGGTGGCGACTGATTTAAAGCTGCAGGAAGATCACCGCCGGTAACGCGTTGGCCCGCTGCTCGCCAAGACGGAAAGAACGCCGCCTTGTGAGTTCCAATAATGGGCGATGCGGGAATTGCACATGTCTGTGCCCATCTGTCCGGCCGAAATGCAAATGGCGTCACTGGCGAAGGTCAGCGAACGCGGCACGCAGGGCTGGATTCTTTTGACTTGCGGCAAGCCGACATAGGTGCTGGCTTGATGTCTCGGTCACTGCGACGTGTCATGCCGATTCATTCGTCAGCTACCATGACGATGCGGCGCGTCGCCTGCGATCAGTTGATCGAACCGCGGTGCAATTCGGGACGCTTCGTCGATCCCGACAGTTGCGCAAAGGGAAGCCAAATCAGCGACTAGAGGCAACGTGGCTACGGATTCGAAGGGACCCCGCTGTTGCCGAAGAGGTGACTGGTGGAATGTCAAAGATCACCTCGTGAAAGGCCATTTGGGGCCACCTAATGATAAAGCCGGATGCCGCTATCGGGTCCTGGCACGGGAATGACGGTCCGGCCCTACGGTGGATCGAGTTCGGTTCATGTCGCTTCGCAAGGAGGATGTGTTCCGGCGTCTGCCCGAACCCCTCTTTCTCGCATTCTGCGAGGTTGCGCGATCGGGCCGCTCGGTCTCTGTGCTGATCGCCCCTCCTGTTGCCATCGATCGATTCCGCTTCCGGTGCGCACGCACGTGTCGCGCGTGGCAATCATGCAAGGTCGTGAATCATAGGAGGATGTACATGCTTTTGTCGGATTTCGGCCGCATCGGGTTCGATCCGTTTGTGGAAATGCGGCGCATGCAACAGGAAGTAAACCAGCGTTTGGCCGGGCTGACCGCCAGCGCCGCTCAGGAGTTTCCGCCGATCAATCTTTGGACTGGCGAGGACAGCGTGGCGGTGGCCGCGGAACTGCCGGGGATATCACCTGACGAAATCGGCCTCACGGTGCGCGAGAACATTCTGACATTGAAGGGAACGCGCGAGCCTCGAACGGAGGACGAGAAATCCGTCTGGCACCGCCGTGAGCGCGCCTATGGGACCTTCTCCCGGACAGTGCAATTGCCATTCCGCGTCGACCCGGAACGGGTCGAGGCGCGTTTCGCCAACGGGCTGCTCGAAGTCGAGTTGCACCGGCCGGAGGCGGATCGGCCGAAGAAGATCCAGATCAAGGGATAGAGGGAGGCAAGCATGGCTCAGGAACGCGGATCGGCCGTCGCACCATGCTGCTCAATGCCCGCAAGGTGCTTTACGACCATAGTTCGGCCATCACCATCCTTCTCGCCTTCAATGACATAACGGCCCGTCGTATCATCGAGCGGGAGAAGGAAGAACTGCTCGGTCGCACCGAAGACCTGCTTCGGCAGAAAGACGTCCTGCTGCGCGAGATGGAGCATCGGGTTGCCAACAGCCTGCAGATCATTGCCTCGATCCTGTTGCTGAAGGCACGCTCGGTGACGTCGGAAGAGACGCGCCAGCATCTCAAGGACGCCCATCAGCGCGTTCTGTCCGTGGCCGAGGTGCAACGCCATCTCCACACCTCCGCCGGCGTCGACGAGATCGATGTCGGCTCTTACCTACCGAAATTGTGCAGCAGCCTCGCCTCGTCGATGGTCGGCGAAGCCCAGCCGATCACGGTCACCGTAATGGCCGAAGGCGGCAGGATAGATTCGCAAAGGGCAGTCAGTCTGGGACTAATTGTCACCGAACTCGTGCTCAACGCCATCAAATATGCTTTCCCCAAGAAGAGAACCGGCGCTCGCATCCAGGTGAGCTACGAGACCGCGGGCAGTGACTGGAAACTGACGGTTTCGGACAATGGCGTCGGCAAGATCGCCAACGACGTACCGGCTACCGGACTTGGAACAGCCATCGTCGAAGCACTGGTGAAACAACTGGAGGCCAGGGTGGAGATTATCAGCGATATTGACGGCACCAGCGTGTCGGTCACCCGGGCGACGTTCACCTCGCGCGTGCCGCGAGCGGCGTAAAAACCGTTACTACGATGCTGCCTTCCGGACATCGCCTGATGTCCAGGGGATCTTCTGCCGCCACGGCCTTGTCCCCGGAGCGCAGGACTGCCAGTCGCATCGCATAAGCCGAAACCTCTCAGTCGGTTGAGGGCGCTTCCGATGGCCAAGATCCGCTTTTTTGGCGTTCAGCCGGTGGGACCAAGCTCTGAAGCTGACGCTGCGCAGGTCTTTGCGTGGATGACTCGGTGCGGTCGGTAAACTCGAAGTGGCGGTTGTGTGCGTCAAGTTCTGCAAAATGGGGCGGCCACGATGCTGGTCATGCGGCTTGGCGTAGAGCGAGCTTCTTGTGCTCGCGCAGGTCGTCAATGTTGATGTAGGGCCTCCATCCAGTTTTCGTTGGTTTCGACAGCCGGCGCCCTGACGAGGCGCAGGCAGCTTTCGGCGTTGGGGAAGATGCGCACGACATAGGTGCGCCGGCGGATTTCCTCATTGAGCCGTTCAAGCATGTTGGTGCTCTTGAGATGCTTGTGATGCTGGCGCGGCAGGCAAAAGAAGGTCAGCGTGCGCTCGATGGTCTCCTCCACCGTCGTCCATCTCGGCCTCGAGCACCTCCTGCATCACCGCACGGATCATTTCGTGAAGTCCGTCCGGGTCTGAAAGCAGAATGTCTTTGACGGCAGCGCTGGCGGTCTTACTTTCAATCTTGGTCATGGTGGCGTTCCTTCGCGGGAATCGGCGACATGAACAATCACCAGATCCCATGGCGACGGATGGATAGCGGCGCGTGCTCTGGCAGAGTGACGCTGCTAACAAACACCCCGCGGAGGAACACCATGCATGTAGTGGCCGACCGATCCGAAACTCTGACTGCTATCCGGACTGGTCTGGGCGCAATCTTCGTATCGCTGGAGCTCAGCCGTTCAACCTGGCTGATCTCGTCGTTGTCGCCAGGTGGCGGCGAGAAGTTGTCGAAACACAGTGTCCCCAGTGGTGATTTATCCGCCTTGTTCCGTCGCTTCGATAGCGTGCGAGAGAAGGCAAGAGCACGCATGGGGCCAGACTTCCCCGTCGTCGCTATCCAGGAAGCCGGGCTCGATGGCTCCTGGATCCATCGGGTTCTGAGCAAGGCGGGGATCGAGAGCTACGTCGTTGATCCCGCTTCTATCGCAGTGTCTCGTCGCAGTCGCCGAGCCAAAACCGATAAGATCGATGGTGAAACGCTCGTCTCTCCTTGCCTTCAAGCGAGGCGAACCGCGCATATGTGCAATGGTCAAAGAGCCAACACCGGAGCAGGAGGATCGCCGGCGTATCTGTCGTGAACGCAAGGTACTGACGACCGAACGGGTATATAAAACGCCGCTCACTCAGAATGGTCTCGTCGCCCGAGCCCAGCGGCCGTAGGCGGGATGTTGGTGCAGCCGTGAAGAGCAGCGACCGAATGTGAGGTTGATCTGCTCGGTTACGAGCAGAGTCCTGCAAGTCGGGTTCAACCTGGATCCCATAATCGATATGACAAGCTAATCCCACTTTGACCGGCGCTCAGCACACCTAATTTCGAGCCGCGCCGACCTACACACCCGCTATCGACATGATCCGAGTGGCGGCCTGAACTAGGCCGGCAAACTCATGTTCGTTGGCACTGTTTTTCGCTTGCATCCCGGTTAGGCGGGGACAGACGCCCTACTGCGACGCCTGCCCGGCTTGTCCGTGTCTCGCTCGCCTGACGTTTCGGGTTCGGTCTCAATGATCTCGCCCGCCACCACGGCGCGGGTCCGCTCCAGCATCGCGGGGATGTCCCGCGCGGGCAGCGGGCGGCTGAGCAGGAAGCCCTGCGCCTCGGTGCAGCCTTCTCTTCGGACCCGTTCCAGCTGCTCCACGGTCTCGACGCCCTCGGCGGTGGTCTGCATCCCGAGGCTGTTGCCGAGGCTCGTGACCGCTCGAATGATGGCGACGGAACTGTCGATATCTCCGGCGTCCGTGATGAAGGATTGATCGATCTTGATCTTGTCGAATGGGAACGAGCGCAGATAGCTCAAGCTCGAATATCCGGTTCCGAAGTCGTCCATCGCGATATGAACGCCGAGCATGTGGATATGTTGCAGCATCGAGAGAGTCGCCTGGCTGTTGGCCAGCAGCACTGTCTCGGTGATCTCAAGCTCAAGCCGGCTGGGGGGCAGTCCCGAGATATCCAATGCCTCGACGATGGTGGAGAGCAAGCGCGCGTTGCGAAATTGCGCCGGGCACAGATTGACGGCGACCTTGATGCTACCGGGCCAGCTTGCCGCGTCGAGACAGGCTTGCTTGATAACCCATTCACCGATCGGGACGATGAGGCCGATGTCCTCGGCCAGCGGGATGAATTCTCCCGGGGATACGATGCCGCGCGTCGGGTGATGCCAGCGCAGCAGCGCCTCGAAGCAGCTGACCTCGCCGCGGTCGAGATTGAGGAGCGGTTGGTAGTAGATTTCGAACTGCTGCCGCACCACCGCTTCGCGCAGGTCGAGTTCGAGAAACCGCCGCGCCTGCATGCGCGCATCCATTTCCGGTTCGAAGAACCTGTAGGTTCCGCGGCCTTCCGCCTTCGCCCGGTAGAGCGCCATGTCGCCGGTCTTGAGAAGTTGGTCGGCGTCAATGCCATCGTCCGGCGCGATCGAGATGCCGATGCTGGCGCTGATCATAACCCCGTGGCCATCGACGACATAAGGTGCGCTCAGCCCATCAATGACCCGTTGGGCAAGAGCTGTCGCCTCGACCGGCTGATCAACCGCGGTTTGAATGATCACGAACTCATCGCCGCCGAGCCTTGCCACGGTGTCGCCTTCACGGGCCACCTGTTTCAGTCTGGCGGCGACCTCCTTCAGCAAGGCGTCGCCAACCGGGTGCCCCAGCGTGTCGTTGACCATCTTGAAATGATCGAGATCGAGGCAGTGGAAAGCAATCTTGCTACCATCACGCCGCATCTCGACCAAAGCCTCCTCGGCGCGTTCGCGGAACAATATGCGATTTGGAAGCTCGGTAAGTCCGTCGTGGCGCGCCATGTATGAAATCTTGGCTTCGCTCCGCCGCAAGTCGGTCACGTCATGGTGAGTGGCAAGCCACCCGCCGCCCGGCAGTGGCTGATGGATGAGGTCGATGGTGCGTCCGTCCCTGAGTTCCACCAGGCTCACCGTCCGCTCTGCGCGATCGATGGTCTCCGTCAGCTGCTGCACATACTTTTCCGGGTCATGGCCGGCATAGAGGCCCGCCGCGATCCGGAACCGCATCAAATCGATCCACGGCGTGCCGGGACGAGTCAGGGGCTCCGGCACATGGTAGAGATCGGCGTAGCTTTGGTTGCACAGAACCAGCCGCCTCTCCGCATCGAACATGCAAAGCCCTACGGGCATATTGGCGGCGGCCGCGGCCAATTGCTGCCGCTCCAGCTCGGCTTCTCGGGCCAAGGCATCGCTGCGCTCCAGGCTGGCCCGGTAGCCGGCAAAGGCCGAGAACAGCACTCCAACCTCGTCCTGCCGATCCCTTTTCAGCGCAATGAGACTCGAACGGCGCTCGCCCTGCGCCAAGCAACGCATCGCCTCGGTCACGGCGAGGATCGGCTTGCTGACATTGTGGCGTATCCAGGCGACAAGCCCACCAAGACACCCGGCGGCAAAAAGAACTGCCAGCCAAGTCAATCTTTGCGCAACGGTGTAGGTCCTGTCCGCCATCACCGCCGCGGCCGTGCTGCGCTCGTTGGTGAGGGCCAGCAGGTCGTCCAATCGCTGCGTGGCGGCGGCAACGGTCGGGAGCGATACCGTCTCGAACTCCTTGACAGCCATTGTTCGCCCTCCTGTTTCGAGGAGCGGGAAAATCGATGTCAGGGAATCTTCGTAGGCCGTCCATAGGTTGACGAACTGGTCGAACAGCTGCTGCTCGGCCAGCGATCCGGCACTCCGGCGATAGGCGCGCCGACCTTGCAGTATTTCGTCGCTTTCCCTCGCCATCTCCTTCTCAATGCCGGCTATCTGCGCAGCCTCGGCAGTGCGCACGCGCAACGTCGCATAGAGCTGGTGTTCCGCGAGGTTGCGCTTCATCTCGCCGACGATCTGGACCTGGGGCAACCAAACGCTGGTGATCTCGCTCGTGACCTTGTTGAGTGATCGCAGTTGCGCGACCCCAAATACTCCCACGGCCACGACGCACAGCAGCGCCAGCCCAAAGCCCAACGAGAGCTTGGTCCCGACGCTAATGTCCTTTAGCCCTCTCATCTAGAAAACTGCAAACGCAAGACCAGTCCTCGTCAAATAGCATCGAGCTTTAGCGAATAGTAAAAGTATTCCTAGTGTCGCGTCTAAGGTATTAATGCTGGCTTAAGACTGCGTAATCCCCTAGAGGATCGACCAAACCACGTTGTAAAAGGCCGGCGGATGAAGCTCACCGATTTCCATATGATCCGATGACGGGCCTACAATGAGATCGAGGTGCTCGCACCTAGTCTTGGAAGCCGCTTGCAGCTTCTTTCACCGCACCGTGGGATCGGCCTTCGATCCCCTTCGAATGTAGCGAGGCCAGCCCATATTATGCACGACGATGGGGCTTTGAGGCTGGCAGTCGAATCTATGATCGGCAGTGTTCATCAGCCGAGGAAGGAGCGCCGCGGCGCGCGCCGAGGCGGTGCGCGAACTCGAGCGTGATCGCCGAGATCGAGGCGAAGGAGCCGCTCGAAGCGCTCGACACCTTCATGGCGCAGAACGCATCGATGATCCAGGCCCAGCATGCAGCCTCCAGCTTCGATGTCCATCGGGTCCTTCAGGCCATGGACCACGAGCCGAGACCGCCGCAAGGCGATGCCGGACTGATGCGGCTGCCGGTGGTCGACATGCAAGGCCGGCCGCTGGCCAGCGAAGCCGAGTTGCGCTATTCCATTTTCCACCGCTTGACCTCGGGCGCGGTGAAGGTGGTGGCGGTGCAGCTAAAGGGAACTCCGACTGGAGCCATGCTGACACGCACGTTCACCGTGGAGGGCGTGCCCTACCGCATGGACCTGTTCGGCGGCAGCAAACTGAAGCCGCCGCAAAAGAGCCTGAACCAGCTTGCCTCTCACCTGCCTTTCACGGCCGCAGAGGCCCCAAGCGGCAAGCTTTTGGCGATCCCCTATGCCGAGACGGCTCCGGGTACGGCCTTTGAGCAGCTGTCGCGGGCCTGGGCGCCGTTCAAGGAAGCCTATTACTATACCCAGCGCCGCGGATTTGCCGCGCCGCCGGGCATCCCCGACATTGGCCCCCATGATTATGCGCTGGAAGGGTGCTTCAAGCTGTCCCTTCTGCCCGACCATCCCGCAGGCGCAGTGCATCCCTTCCGGTTCGAGGGGCGAGACGGCGAGATCGCCTTGCGGCCGCATGACGGCTGCGGCTTCATTAGGGCCTCACTGGCCGAGCGCATGCCGTCCATTGCCCGGGCTCGCCACGACGCTCCCGAGCGGATGCCTGCCTATGCCGATAAAAGGCAATCGGCGGTACCGCCCTCGGCGCTGCAACATTATCCGCGTAGCGTCGAGGTAGCACAGGAGACCCGCGAGAAGGCTCAGGCTTGGCTCGAAACCCATCAAAGCCTCACCGCCGAGGAGCTGTTCCGGACGGTCACGGGCGGGCATATCGAGGGTTCGAGCGCTATCGCCGTGCCGTCCAGCGACGAATGCCTGCATGTGCCGACGGGCAAGAGCAAGACCTTGACCCGTGACGCTGGCGTGCTTGTCGGACGCTCCCCCTATGACAAGCCCAACCTGCGCCCGTTCGCCGCCGACCGGGTCAGGTCGGCGCGCGATGGCGACCGGACCGCGGCGTTCCTGGATCGGTGCGTGGCCTTCCAATATAGCTTCAACTTCGCGCACAGGTCGGGGGCTGGGCTTGCCGCCGACGATCCGACCTTCTTTGCCAAAGGCATCTTGATCGTTGTGCCCGACGAAATGTGGCCGGCGGACTTCGCCGAGCGCGGGGTCGTGATGTCTGCCGAGGACGTAAAGTGCCATTCGTACTGGCTGGAGGAAAAGGACCGGGTCAAGGCCGACACCGCGCTCGAGTGCGTCGGCATCCTGCAGGCGACGGAGGTGTTCGCGCCCGGCTCTTTGGTTGCGGTTCCAAGCGTCGAACAAAAAATGCTCGACGGCGATTTTGATGGCGACACCGTCGTCATCATTGGCGACCAGCCTCGCCTTTACGAGCATGTGCGCCAGTTCGACGCGCAGCTGCAGGCGCGCGGCATCGCCTCGATGAAGCCGCCGAAGTCGCACACGCCGGCCATTGAGAAAAGCGGCTACCAGTTCACCCGGTCCAAGCAGATCCTGTCGGCCACCGGGCTGGTGCTGGAGACCTACAGCTGCCTGCAGCGCAACGTGCTGGCGCAGCCGCTGGAGGCGCAACGCTGGTTTGCCGAGCGTGCCATCTTCGGCACCTACGAGGGCATTCATAATGAGCTCAAGGCCGACATCCGCGCACTGTTGCAGGAAGATCGGCCGGATGGCCAGGCCCTCCATGAGCTCATCGCCAGGGCGAGGGAAGACAGCAAGGCCGCCAGGCATCCGGTGGCCTGCGAACTGGCCGCGTTGTTAGTGGCCGAGCTCCAGGACTGGAACCTGCAGCTCAATAGCGAGCCGGCTCATGAGCAGTCGGAAGTCAAGCTGCATGAAAGCGCCATCAATCTGTTGAGCGTCGGCATCAAGGTCGGCACTGACGCCTACAAGTCCGATACCGGTGCGCGGGTGTTCATGCAAAAAACCACCGAATTGCAGCGGCTCTTGGAGCAGAGGCCGGGCTTCAAGTCGGCGCCATATGTCAAGGCGCAGGCGGCAAAGCTCCACCAGGGCCGGTTCGACGTCGATGGCAGCCTGGCGGATCTGAAGGACAACCCCACGCTGGCGGCATCGGTCATGGAGGCCTCGATCAGACTCGCCGTCGAAAAGCGCATTCTGCTCAGCGCCTTAGCAATCTCGGCCGAAGACGACCGCGCCAGCACGATAACGCTGAGCAGCGAACAGGCCCTTGAGCGGGCCAGGCTCGAAGCCGCCCCCGCCGAAGCGCAAGAAAGCGCGATTACCAAAAATTGTGCATGCGGTTGCCGAGCTTTTGCGGCAGGACGGCATCGAGGTGAAGGTGCCGCATCTTGACCAACGGTCGGGCGGGCAGGTCTGGATAGCCGACGAGTTGACCGGCCAGAGCGTGAGCACGGCGCCGGAGGCCCAACTGGTCACCAATGCCGTGCGCCATGTCTTCGAGATCCCGGACGAGGCTTTTACGCGCGCCTTCAGGAAGGCGGCACTGGCCTTCGAGGAGCGGGACTGCAGCGAGGTCGAGACCACCAACTGGGTCATCAGGATGGACAGGCCGCGGTTACGCGGCGTTCACACGGCGTTCAGAACCGCGCAGAACTATCGCTTCGAGGTCGAGTTCCCTACGCCGGCCAGTTATCGGGCCGAGCTCGCGCACCGCGCGCAGAGCTCACAGCTAGTCCCCATTCCCCGTGGTGCCTGGGAGATATTACACTGGGACTCGTCAGGAGAAAGCAGGTCGAGGGCGGCAGGGACCTCCAGGTCGCCCATCGTCGCAAGACAACAGATTGCGGTCGCTCGCTCGCCGCAAGCCGGCGAGATCCTCGCGGCCCTCGGTACGCGGCCGGTCGTGCTCGTCGGCATGCCGGCGAGCGGCAAGTCGACCATCGGCGCCCAGCTTGCCAAGGAGTTGGGGGTGGAGTTTGTCGACATCGATAAGCATATCGTCGCCGATCACGGCAATCTGATGGAGATGTTCGCCGACCCTGGCCGTGGCGAGGCGCACTTCAGGGACCTGGAGACCAAAGAGCTCGCCAAGCAGCTGGAGAGAGGCCCCATCGTCATCGCAACCGGCGGCGGCTGCTTTGGCAAGGAGTCCAATCAAGCCCTGATTCTTAATAAGGCGAGGTCGATCTGGCTCGACACCCGAGCTGAAAGAGCTCCGCAGGCGCCTCGAGAGGGACACCAGCCGGCCGCTGCTGCAAGGCGCCGACATCGAGCAGAAGGTTGACCAGCTGTACGAAGAGCGCAGTCCGTTCTACCAAAAGGCCGATATCAGGTTGCCCCTCGTCCCGCCCTTTCAAAAAGACAAGAAGGACGCCCGCATTTGCGTGAAGGAACTCTACGCTTTCCTGTGCAGCGACAGAGAAGCCGCTCTGCCCGCTGCCGAGATATCACATGTCTCCGGTGCTTCCGGCACCGCCATCAGCATGTCCCCAACAGCTCAGCGCATGCACGATGATCATCACAACGGCTACGATTGCGGGGGCGGCGTCGTGGAAACCATCCAGGCGCCGGCGGCACTATTGAGTGAAAGGGAACGGCCGCCGCTCCTCGACACCCTCACCGCCGACCCGCAGCCTTTGCTGGCCGGCAATAACGCACGAGCGAATTTAGCGTCTTCCACGAGAAGCAGGGAACGCTCAAGTCGAGGACGATAGCTTAGGCGTCGCAGGTTTGGTGCAGGGTGCGGGTTCGCACCGAATGCTAATAAAAGTGGGAAACGCATGCATAAGTCGTGAGAAGCCTGATGGCCGAGTTGATCCGGCCTGGATGACACAAACGTACAAAGACGAACCGCCGGTGCCGGGTCGCGCGCCAAATCCTGGTGATCGACCGGAAAGGATCAGCTCCGAGTCTAAACGGCATCGTCAACTTAATGAAGCGCGGATACTATGACAGAGTGACCCAATCCACCGCCGCGCCATTGCGTCGGTTTCGACAGATAAGATGGATTGGGCAGGCGAGCTCAAAAGAGCGATTGTAAATCGCAGTTGTAGCAGTGTAACAAACTGCGTAACAAAAAGCGCGAAAAGATTAGCATTTTCAGCAGGATAGGCGTGAAACCGAATCCCTCCCTCTCCGCCATCCTGCTTGGCGCTGCGCGCTTCGCAGGACAAGTCCCTCAATACCTCTCGGCGCGAAACTGGATGTTCTTCGAAGCCTCGGCGAAGGAGGCTCGCTCTCAGCAATATCCGAAATAAGCCATGAGCTCCTGCGCCTCGCCCGCCTCGAAACGCGAGGCGACGTCCGCGGGCAGCGTCGATTTCCAGCCGCCCCGGTAGTCGGTGATAGGCTGGTTGACCTGCGTCAAGCGGCGGGCCGAATGCGCCGTCCGGACTCTTCTCTCCCTTCCCCAGACGACCGGATGCCGGTGATAGTCCAGGATGGCCGGATCGAAAGCCACCCCGATGAAGCGGCATAGCCGTTCGATGGAAAGCGCGGGCGCCTCGATGAAATCCTCGTAGCGCCACAGCATGCTCCCGCCTCTCTCGATGCAGAGCATCGAGGCCTTGCTGTCGGCAACCCACCTTTGGAAAGCTCGGTCGAAATCGCCCTCGTAACGCTGCCCGAGCGAGGTCACGACATCCCGGCCGTCGCGTGTGACGACGATGAAACGGGCGCCCGGAATCGTCTCGAGTATCTGACCGGTATGGTGGATATGGCCGGGGGTTTTTTCCACCCAGACGCTCCGGCGCGAAACAGCCGCCTCAAGCAAAAGCAAGCTTAGCTTGGTCCATCTGGCGCCATTGTCCGAGACAAAAGCGCTTGTTTCCCGTGGGACGCTGAAGACATCGGGATGCGCGGCCAATATTCGAGCAAGCAAGGTCGAGCCGGTATGGCCACAACCACAGATAAATATGGAAACCCTCGGCTTTGGAATAAGCCGTACCACGCCTCTGTTCACTGACTGTGTCTCTCCCCGGACACTTAATCGAACCTCTTCTTTTGAGGCATTGCAATGGGAATGTTTCCACAGGGGCGGCGACCGAGTACGGTTCGCGTTAGATCACATGGGGCAGTTGGTCAGGACGAGGAGCATGAATCCATCGATCTGAAAATCTGCGGCCAGGTCGCTTCCGAACAATCGCAGCCAGCGTTGCTGGGCCTCATAGGCGATTTGCTCCCGTTCCTGCGGACACGCGAATTTCAACCCGGCCAGGTTTTGGAGGTGATGGACCATTTCGTGGGCGAGGATCGATAGTTCGGCTGGTGTTCGGCCGTTCCAGCCGGCCGGCAGGTAGATGGTACGCGCATCGTCATCGTAGACTGCAAGAATATCGGCTTTCTCTCCGCCCCAATGATCGGAGGGTAGGCCTCGGAACCGAAGCCGACTCAGCCGCTCGGCCGGCACCCATGAGATCGTCGGCGGATTTGAAGGAGGAGGGAGGTCGAATTCCGACGAAAGCCAGACGGCGATGGCTTCCAGCAATGGCCTCAGGCTCTCATTGCGGGTCTCGAAATAGCCGGGCCGGACAACGAAACCCGTACCCGGCAGCACCGCTGCCGGAACGTCGTTCGGGCGGGATTGCGCCTGAACTTCGAAATCGTCGGCCTTGGCCTGAGCCCACAAGCTCGTCAGGGTCGAAACGAGGAGAAGTCGAAGAAGCCTCAAATCCTTTTCCCTCATGAAAGGCGGCCCGAACTATATATCAGAATTACCTAAATTAGCGATTACTATTCTTTCGATCCCGTAAGAAGCCAGTCCGGTACGAGAACGCACTCCGGGGCTCAATCCCTTGAATTGCCTCATCCAGGCGAGCCAGACTTTGTATCCGCGCTCTATCCTCGCGTGCGACGCGGTCGCGCTTGCCCGGACGAATCGAACAAGCCGATGCAGGAATGCGACGCGATGTACGTTCAACCTCCGCCAATGTGTTATACATTTCATGGAAGGGGCATCCCCCGCATGAAATGCGACTGGAACGAGCAGGCAAAGCCGCAACTTGATTGAGAGTGCGCGCGATGAGGTTCTGGGCCGCCTTTGTTGGTTTGTTTTTCCTGGCCGCGGAAGCCCTGCTGCCGGCCAGCGCCCTTGCCGCCGGCGGCAACCGGGTCGCCCTGGTCATCGGCAACAGCAAATATGTCTACGCGCCGGCTCTACCCAACCCCGCCGGCGATGCCCGCCTGATGGCCGACGTCCTGCGCAAGGCGGGATTCAGCGTCATCGAAGGAGTCGATCTCGACTACGCCGGAATGCGCGACCGGCTGAACAAGTTCACGGAGGCCTCATATGAGGCGGATACGGCGCTGATCTACTACGCCGGCCACGGCATGCAGGTGAACGGCAAGAATTATCTGATCCCGGTCGACGCCGAGCTTACCGCTCCCGCGCATCTCAGGACCCGCACCGTCCAGATGGACGAGCTGCTCGCCGCTCTCCCGCCGGACCCTGCCGTCGGCATCGTCATTCTCGACGCCTGCCGCGACAATCCACTGGCGAGGACGCTCGCGGCGTCCTTGCCGAAGAGCCGCTCGACCACCGCGCCCGGCCTGGCGCCGATCGATGTCAGCGGGTCGGACGTCGGAACCGGCGGCGTGCTGATCGCCTTTGCGACCGATCCAGGCGCCGTATCCTATGACGGCAAAGGCGCCAACAGCCCCTACACGATGTCGCTGGCCAGGCACCTCGCCGAGCCCGGCGTCGAGATCCAGAGCGCGCTGACCCGGGTTCGCGGTGAGGTGACGGCCGAAACCGATGGGCGCCAGCGGCCCTGGCACAACGCCTCGCTCGGCCGCGAGGTCTTTATCGGCCCGCAGACGCCGCCACCGGCCGCGCCCGCTCCGCAGCCGTCCGCGACCGAGACGCCGGTCGAGCCGCCAGGCTCGGATGCGCGCGGATGGGAAATCGAGCAGCGTGTGTGGGACGAGGCTTCGAAGCGCAACACGCTTGCCCACTACGAGGCCTATCTGCAGCAATTCCCCAAGGGAGCGTTCGCGGACCTCGCCCGCCTCAACATCGATCAGCTCAAGAAGCCGCCGATTACGCTCGGCAATGCACCGGCTGCTGCCGCCAAGACCGAGAGCGACGCGTCGCGCTCGGCCATGGCGGCGCAACCTCCGGCCGCGACCGCCAATCCGGAAACCGACGTTGGGACCGAACTGACGGAAAGCGCGATCGGCCTCGATCGTCAGGCAAAGATCGATCTGCAGGAAAGGCTGCTGGCGATCGGTTACGAGCTGGACAGTGCCGACGGCGACTTCGGCATCAAGACGCGCCGTGCCATCGGCCGGTGGCAGGAGGAAAACCGGCTGCCCCCGACCAGCTTTCTCACCTCAAAGCAATATGCCCGCCTGAAACTCGACACGGACGACGCCCTGAAGAGCTATCGCGCCCAGCGGGCGTCGGAGGCGGAAGCGAAGAAACAGGAAAGCGCGACCTCGCAAAAGACGCAGAAGCCGCAACCGGTCGTCCGCGCGAAGCCGAGACGCGAACAGCGACGCGAAGCCGCAAATCCGCGGCCGGCGCCAAAGGCGGCCAAACCGGCGCAGCGAAAGTCCGGGTACCGCACCTGCAGCGGCATTGACGGCACCTTCGAGGTTCCCGCGTCCCAGAAATGTCCGCTGAGCGGCTACGCGCATTATTGAAATGCTATCCACGCGGTGAGCTGCGGATCTCGTTCCAGGAGCGGCTACAGCCTTCATACCCGCGCCGCACGCGGACAATGAAGACGCCGCCATCTTCCCCAGTCGGATAGACCAAGCAGCGGTGGCAGAAGCGCCGCGCTTCGATTTCGATTAATGACACCATTGATGACACCAATTGACGGCCGCAGAATTTCATGACACATATGGTGTCACCAATTAGGAGTACCCCGCGTGTCGGACGTCCGCACCTACAACAGCCCCATGCGCGAAGAGAAAGCGCGCGAAACGCATGAGGCGATCCTTTGTGCCTTGTTTGAGCTGATGGCTTCGGCCACCGCCGCGGACGAGATCAGCATGGAGGCGATCGCCCAAAAGGCGGGGGTGCAGAGGCGGACCGTGTTCCGCCACTTCGCCACCAAGGACGACCTGCTGACTGCCTTCTGGCCTTGGCTGAATGCCCGAATAGGAGCCTCTACGACCCCAGAGACCGTCAAGGACATCATCGATGGCCCTCGGCGTGCCTTCCCGCGGTTCGATATGCACGACGCAGCCATCCGCTCATCGCTCCATTCGCGGACCGGCCGTGAGATGCGCATGGGCACGGTGGCGGGTCGCCGCGCCAATTTCAGGCGCGCGCTGGCTCCCGCCATTTCCTCCCTTCAGCCCGCCGACGCCGAGAAGGTCGAGGCGCTGGCTCACCTGCTCTTCTCGGCCTCCGCATGGGAGGTTCTGAAGGACTATGGCGGTCTCACCGGCGCCCAGGCCGGCGAGACCGCGTCCTGGGCACTCGAGGTGATCCTGTCCGCGGTCACCCCGGGTCATTCACCGGCGGAAGTTGCAAACCAAAGAGACAAGCCATGAACTTCAACGTCACCACTCCCGAGGCCGCCCAGACGCTCTGGGTCGTCGCCGACCGCATCCGCCTGCTCGGCGGCATCGCCGATTCCAGTCTTGAACTCATCGAGGTCGAGGTCCCGCCGGGTTCCGGCACTCCGCCGCACAGCCACGCGTCGCCCGAGTTGTTCTATGTGCTGGAAGGCACGCTCACCGTCCGCCATTTTGGCGCGGGCGGCTCACCCGAAGTGACCGTCGCCGGTCCCGGTACTTCCGTGCGCATCGGCCCGAGGGCACCGCACAATTACTCCAACGACAGCGGCCGCCCTGTGCGGATGCTGGTGCTCGTCGAGCCGTCGATGATCGCTTTCTTCCGCGACATCGGCACCGTCGAGCCGCAGGCGCAGCCCGACTTTGCCCGGATTGGCGCCGCCATGCAGCGCCACGGTATCGAGGCGCTGCCTGCGGCGGCCTGAACTTCCGCACGACGACGCTGATCAAACAGGAGACCGCCGGCAAGGACAGCAAAGTGCTTCCTTGTCGGCGGCAACTCCTGTGCGGGGCAGCACCCGTCGCGGATCAAAAAGGCGCTAGGCGGCCGCCTGATGCGCGGCGATCGCGCTCAGGAACACCTCGCCGAACTCCCTGAGCTTCGCCTCGCCGACGCCGTTCACTTGCGCGAAGGCATCGAGGTCGCGCGGGCGGCGCCCGGCCATGTCGATCAGCGTGCGGTCGGAGAACACGACATAGGCCGGCACCTGGCGTTCCTTCGCCAGGCGCAGCCGCAGCGCCTTGAGCGCGCCGAGCAGCGCGGCGTCCAGATCGTCCGTGCCGGCGGCAGCCTGGGCCGAACGCGCCTTGTTGCGCAAGGAACGGTGCCGCGTATCGACGCGATACTCGAACGCAACCTCGCCGCGGCCGAGCGCGCGGCCGCTGTCGGAAATGGCAAGCCCGCCATAGCCTTCCGGGTCCGGCATCAGGAACCCGCCCGCCACGAGCTGGCGGATCAGCGACAGCCAGGCGGGCCGCTTGTGCGCCGCGCCGGTGCCGAAGCCGGCCAGCCTTTGATGGCCCCTGGCCAGCACCTTCTCGGTTTCGTGGCCGAGCAGGATGTCGACGATATGGGAGGCGCCGAAGCGCTCGCCGGTTTGCGCGATGGCCGCAAGGATGATGCGCGCTTCCGCGCTGCCGTCCGTGCGCGGTGCCCGGTTGAGGCAGTTGTCGCAATTGCCGCAGGGCGAAGCGCTTTCGCCGAAATAGCCAAGCAGCACCTGGCGGCGGCACTGCGCCGTCTCGCAATAGCCGATCAATGTGTCCAGCCGGCCATGCGAGCGCCTCTTGTGCTCCGGCGAGGCATCCTCGTCGTCGATGAACAGGCGGCGCGTGCGGATGTCGCCGAGGCCGTAGAGCATGTGCGCCTCGGCCACCCGGCCATCGCGGCCGGCGCGGCCGATTTCCTGGTAATAGGCCTCGAGGCTCGCCGGCAGGTCGGTGTGGAAGACATAGGCGACGTCTGGCTTGTCGATGCCCATGCCGAACGCGATGGTCGCCACCATGACCACGCCGGAAAGCGTCATGAAGGTGTTCTGATTGGCCTCCCGCACCTCCTTGCTCATGCCCGCATGATAGGCGAGCGCGGTGATGCCGTTTTGCTCGAGGAAGGCCGCCATCTGCTCCGTCTTCCGGCGCGACAGGCAGTAGACGATGCCGCTCTTCCCCGGATGGCGCTCGACGAAGCGCAGCAGCTGGCGCTTGCTGTCCTGCTTCGCCTCGATGGCAAGGCTGATGTTGGGCCGGTCGAAGCCCAGCACCAGGGTGTCGACGCGGTCGGCAAACAGCCGCGCCGAAATGTCGGTGCGCGTCGTCTCGTCCGCCGTCGCCGTCAGCGCGATGATCGGCACTTGCGGAAAGATGTCGCGCAGCCGCGCCAGGTCTTCATATTCGCGCCGGAAGGCCGGTCCCCATTGCGAGATGCAATGCGCCTCGTCGACGGCGATCAGGCGGATGTCGAGCCTGGCGAGCGCGTCGAGCATGCGTTCGGTCATCAGCCGCTCCGGCGCGAGATAGAGCAGGCGCGTCTGGCCCGACGCGACGCGGCGCCATGCCGCGACGTTGGCATCGCGGTCGAGCGAGGAATTGATCGTGTCGGCGGCGACGCCGGCAAGCCGCAGCGCCGCGACCTGGTCCTGCATCAGCGCCACCAGCGGCGAGACGACGATGGTGAGCCCGCCCAGCACCAGCGCCGGAACCTGGTAGCAGAGCGACTTGCCGGCGCCGGTCGGCATGACGGCCAGCACATGGCGTCCGCAGAGCAGCGCCTCCATCACGTCGGCCTGGCCGGGACGAAAATCGTCGAAGCCGAACACGTCTTTCAGCACGCGCCGCTTCGGATCGCGTCCCTCGGCAAAGAGACCTGCCGTCGATGTCCGCATTGAGTGTGATTCCCGGATTCGGCTGAGGCAATCTTCTTACGGAGAAGATCGCCGGAATGCTATCCGAACCCGTGCTGCCCGTCGTTTTGCTGGCGCAGCGCAGCTGCATTGCCTTTCCGCGAAAAGGGTGGCTTGTTGTCCCGACCTGCAGCGGAGGAAGCCGGCAATGATCGACCTGGCCACATTGGCGACCTATGTCGCGATCGTGCTTGGCTTCGTCTTCATTCCCGGGCCCGCCACGCTGCTAACCGTTGCGCGGGCGACGAGCTCGGGAACCAAGGTCGGCATCGCTACCGGGGCCGGCGTCGCGGCGGGCGATGTCGTCCACACCGCCATGGCGATCTTCGGCATCTCGGCCATCATCGCCACATCGGCGATGCTGTTTTCCGTCATCAAATACATCGGCGCGGCCTATCTCGTTTATCTCGGCATCCGTGCCATCCTCGAGAAGGCGCCGGCCGATCTCGGGGCCCGCACCCTGGCCGTACCGGCGGGCAAGGCGTTCCGCCAGGCCATCTTGACCGAGGTGCTGAACCCGAAGACGGCGCTGTTCTTCCTCGCTTTCCTGCCCCAGTTCGTGCGCCCTGAAAACGGATCGGTCATGCTCCAGCTGACGATCCTCGGCACCGTCTTTGTCCTCCTCGGCCTCTTCAGCACCGTGGTCTTCGCCGTCTCGGCCGGAAGTCTCGGCGCCTTCCTGCGCCGCAACCCGGCCGTGCTGAAATGGCAGGGCAAGGTGGTCGGCGGCATCTATTGCGCGCTCGGCGTGCGGCTGGCGCTGCAGCAACGCTGATCCCAACTTCGCCAGCTGAGGGCGCTACGCTCCGAGCCGGCTCCACAGGTCCGCAATCGATCTTCGCAAGCCGGGAGCCCTGGGTTTGCCCGGTTGGATTTCGGCCAGCGCAATGCCGCTTTCGCCGGCGATGGCATAGAGCATCCAGGTGCGGCCATCCTCCTCGAAAATGGCCGGATCGCGCAGTCCGTTCTCCCTGCTCCTTGCCATGCCCACGCGGCTGCGGCGAACCGGCAGGCCGGCGCCCTCATAGTCGGTGCCCGGCCTCAGCAATTCGGTCCTGCCGCGCACGAGCCAGCGCCGCCAGTCGCCGGAAAGGTCGATGCAGCCGTAGAGCACGCGCTCGGGCGCGTCGCCCTTGCACGTGTAGTAGACGATCAGCGAGCTCCCGCTCTTCTGCACCGCCGCGTGCCGCGGCCGGACCCAGCGCGAGCCCGGCAGCACGATGGGCCCTTCCTCGAAGCCGGAAAGACCGTCGCTTGATCGGCGAAGCTCGACGTTGGCCGTGCCGAAGAGCCCGTACCACCAGCCGCCATGGCGAAAGATCCGCGCGTAAAATGGTCCAAGCGGTTCGGGATCGGGTCTGAAACGCAGACCGTCGACGGACGTGGCCGCGAAGGTCGTCTGCCCCTGGCCGTTCAAGACCGGACCATGGAAATACATGACGATCCGCTGGTTCTGCGCATCGACATGCACGTCCGGAGAGGCAATGTGCCCCTTGATGAACGGACACTCGGCGAGCGAAAGCGCGCCACCCGGATGGATCCGCCACGGACCCTCGATCGCATCGGAATAGGCAAGGCGGATGTAGGTGCCGTTGTGATGCGCGAAATAGAGATGGTAGGCCCCGAGCCGGCCCTTCGCCCAATCGGGCATCCTGACCAGCGATGGACCGTTTATGCTGGCCCCCTCGTCGCCCGGCAGCATATCGGGCGTGATCAACGGCCCGCGCCGTTCGGCAGAAAGGCCGGGCATCGGCGTCATGCGCCAGCCCACTCCGGCATGTCGTAGCCGAATTCGTCGCAGAACCCTTTCAACCGGGCGAGGAACGCCGGCGGCAGGCCTTTGATGTAGGCAAGATATTCCTCGTTGCGTTCCCACTTCTGAAGCGAGGTCGCTCGGATCGGATTGCCGGGATCCTCGCTGAAAAGGATACGCGGCCTGAGCCCGAATGCCCGCGCGATCCGCTCCTGAACCTCGTCCGGCCGAGCGATCGTGTCCTCATAGCGGACGTAGATGATCGCGCGATGCGGCTGTGCCTTTCTGAGCCGCAGCAAGGCCTCGTATTCCGCCAGCCAGCGTTCGGACGTGACATGGAACCGGCGCTCCGCCCTGCTTTCCGGATGCGAGCTCGTGAGCACGTCGAACGGGTGGCGGACGCAATAGATCAGACCAATCGCGCTGGGCAACCTTGCCAGATGCGCGTGACCCCGCTCGGTGCGCTTGACGACAAGGTTGGATTCGGGACGGTCCAGCATATCCAGCTGGGTATATTTCGCTTCGGCTCTATGGACGAAAGTGTCTTCGAAACATCCCATCAGACGCTGGGTCAGCGTCGTTCCGCTGCGCGCGCAGCCGGCGATGAATATCTTCTTGTAGCGCGCCGCGCCTCCGGTGACCCACAGCCGCCACAGCCGCTTCATATCCAGCGCCAGGCGCCGGATCTCTCTGATCGGCCGCCTGGTGGCCTCGCGCAAAAAGGCTTCTGATTTTTGTACCACGTCCATTTTCCGACTTTCTCTCCGGTCGGCTTAAAGCATGTCTGCCGAAAATGGGAACCGGTTTCGGGACAAAGACATGCGTAAATCAAAACCTAAAGCGCGTGGAGCGATTCCGAAGGATCGCGTCGCGCTTTAGCTCATCCGCTGCCAAAGCCGGCATCCGTGGCCGAATGATGATTTGCGGCCGCCGCCTCTTCGGCCGATATGCCAGCAGAGTTCCGGGTCTCTTTGTTAAACCTATCTTCACCATGTTGCGGCAGCTTTGTCGTCCTGCGGCGATGTTTGAGTACCGCAGCGGCGCCACGGGCGCCCCAGGCAACAAACCCGCGCCTTACGGCGCGGGTTTTCCGTTCCGATATTTCAAAGCCGCGTTTCAGGCGAGGAAGTCGGCTCGATGGGGCGCAAAGCTGTCGACCAGCCGGCCCGCTTCCAGCGCCTTGACGCCGTGCACCAGGTTGGACGGCACGATGAAGCTGCTCCCCGCTTCCAGGATCTCCGACCGGCCGTCGACGGTGACCTCGAAGCGGCCCTCGGCGACATAGCTTGCCTGGACATGCGGATGCGAGTGCAGCGCGCCGACGCCGCCCTTGTCGAAGGCGAATTCGACCATCATCAGCTCGTCCGTATGCACCAGCACGCGCCGCCTGTTGCCGTCGGGCGTCGGCGTCCAGCTTTTTTCGTCGGCGCGAGCGAAAATGTCGGTCATTGCAGGCTTCCGTTCAGAAATCGAAATGGTCACCGTGCCAGCCAGCCGCCGTCCACCGGCACCACCGCGCCATGCATGTAGTCCGACGCAGGCGCGAGCAGGAACACGGCGGCATCGCCGATGTCGTCGGGCCGGCCCCAGCGCCCAGCCGGTATACGCCCGAGAATGGCTGCGCTGCGGTCGGGATCGGCGCGCAAGGCCTCGGTGTTGTTGCTCTCGATATAGCCAGGCGCGATGCCGTTGACATTGATGCCCTTCGGCGCCCATTCGCAGGCGAGCAGCCGGGTGAGGCCGAGCACGCCATGCTTCGAGGCTGTGTAGGAGGCGACGCGGATGCCGCCCTGGAAGCTCAGCACCGAGGCGATGTTGACGATCTTGCCGCGTCGGCCGGGCTCCGCCAGCACGCGCCTGGCGAAGCTCTGAGCGAGCCGAAAGACCGTCTTCAGATTGATATCCATCACCTCGTCCCAGTCGGCCTCGGTCAGGTCGACGGCGTCGGCACGGCGGATGATGCCGGCATTGTTGACCAGGCCGTCGAGCGGCCCGCTCTCGTCCCAGACCCGGTCGAGCATGGCGGCCGCCTTGCCGGGATCGCCGAGATCGGCGGTCATCGCTTCGAAGCTGCTGCCGGTCGCGGTGATCCTTTCCGCTGTCTCGTCCATCGCCGAGCGGCCGACGCCGATGACGGCGCCGCCGGCGCGCGCCACCGACACGGCGATGCCCTGGCCGATGCCGGTGTTGGCGCCGGTGACGAGGATGCGTTTTCCCGCAAGGCTGAAGGCGGAGAGGTCGCTCACCTGAGCTGATCCATCGTCACCTGGTCGACGTCGGTATAGTCGACATTGTCGCCGGCCATGGCCCAGATGAAGGCGTAGTTCGACGTGCCGGCGCCCGAATGGATCGACCAGCCCGGCGACAGCACCGCCTCTTCGTTGCGCATGACGATGTGGCGCGTCTCGTCCGGCTGGCCCATGAAATGGAAGACGCGCGCGCCCTCGGCCAGGTCGAAATAGAGATAGGCCTCCATGCGTCGATCATGCACATGGCAGGGCATGGTGTTCCACACCGATCCCGGCGCCAGCTGCGTTATGCCGACGACAAGCTGGCAGGTTCTTGCACCATCGGCATGGATGAACTGGAAGATCGAGCGCTCGTTGCTGGCCGCCTGGCTGCCGAGGTGGAGCCTCCTGGCGTCGGCGATGCGGATCAACTGGCTGGGATAGGTCTGGTGCGCCGGCGCGCTCAGCAGGTAGAATTTGGCCGGCTCATCCGGACTGGCCGAGGCGAACGACACCTGCTCTGTGCCCATGCCGAGATAGACCATGTCGCGCGCCGCCATCTCATAGGGCGGGCCGTCGGCCCTCACCGTGCCGGCGCCGCCGATGTTGACGGCAATCAGCTCGCGACGGTCGAGGAATGCCTGGGTGCCGGTCGGCTTGATCGCTTCCAGAAGCAGGACGGTATCGACCGGCATGGCGCCGCCGACGACCATGCGGTCGTAATGCGTATAGGTCAGGTTGACACGGTCGGGCTGGAACAGCCCCGCGACGTGGAAATTGTGGCGCAGCTCGGCGGTTCCCATCGCCGCGGCCGCGGTCGGGTCGATGGCGAAGCGCGAGGAGAATTCGGTGTGCTTTTGATCCATCATCTTGCTCGAATGATCATCCGTTCGATGCCGCCGCCACCGACTTCGCGTAATAGGCCTGCCGCGCCTGCAGGCGCTCGCGGTAGCGCTGCTGGCTGGCGGTGAGATGCGCCCGCATCGCCTCGCGCGCGGCGTTCGCATCGCCCGCCGAGATGGCGTTGAGGATCACCAGATGCTCGCGCTGCAGCCCGCGCTGGTATTCGTCGGACTGGACAAGCTCCGTCGACCAGGGCGAGGTCACGTCGCAGGGAATGGCGCGGCGGCCGAGCACGTCGAGCATCTCGACATAGAAGGGGTTGTTGGTGGCGCTGGCGATCGCCCGGTGGAAGGCGAGATCGGCCGGACCCGTCGGCTGGCTGTCGAGCAAAAGCCGCTCGAACTCGAAGAAGGCTTCCTGGATCGCTGCCTCCTGCGCGGCGTTCCGGCGGATGGCGGCAAGGCCTGCCGATTCGATCTCGATCGCCAGCCGCACCTCAAGCACATTGAGCGCGATGGAGTCCTTGGCCCCCATGTCGGCGGCCAGAACGCCGAGCGTGGTGGAGATATGCTCGGTGACGAAGACGCCGGCGCCTTGCCTGGGCTCGACAAGACCGTCGGCGGCGAGCTTGGCCAGCGCCTCGCGGATGACGGTACGGCTGACGCCGAAGGTTTCCGTCAGCTGGCCCTCGGTGGGCAGCTTGTGCCCGGGCGGGATCTCGCCCGCCAGAAGCTGCTTGCGGATCGCCGCAACCACCGTTTCCGACAGCTTCGGCTTCCGTTCGACCCTGAGATCGGTTGTGGTATCGGCCACGTCGCACTTCCTATTTGAACACGCCTATTTGAATACGCCCTATCTGAATACACTTGGCAGCCACAGCGAGATCGCGGGAATATACGTCACCAACCCCAGAACCACGATACCGGCGCCGTAGAACGGCCAGATCGAGCGCATCGCTTCCCACACCGTGATCTTGCCGACGGCGCAGGCGACGAACTGCACCGTGCCGACCGGCGGCGTGTTGAGGCCGATGCCGAGATTGAGGATGGTGATGACGCCGAAATGCACCGGATCGACGCCGTAGTGCTGGACCAGCGGCAGGAAGATCGGCGTGCAGATGATGATCATCGGACCCATATCCATGAAGGTACCGAGAAGCAGCATCAGCACGTTGAGCAGAAGCAGCACCACCAGCGGATCGGTGGAGATGGCGTTCATCCCGGCGATCAGCAGCACCGGCACCTTGAGATAGGCCATCAGCCAGCTGAACGACGCCGCCATGCCGATGATCAAAAGCACCATCGAAGTCGTGCGCACCGCGCCAAGCGTGGCGTGGACGAAATCGTTCCAGCGCATCGATCGGTAGACGAAGACCGTCACCAGCAAGGCGTAGAGGATGGCGATGCAGGAGCTTTCGGTTGCCGTGAAGATGCCGGAGCGAACGCCGCCGAAGATGATGCCGACCAGGAGCAGACCGGGGATGGCGATCAGCGCCAACTGCCCGACACGCGCGAAACCTGGAAAAGTCTCGACCGGATAGCCGCGCTTGCGGGCGACGAGATAGGCGGTGACCATCAGCGAGGCGGCGAACAGAAGGCCGGGCAGGATCCCGGCGGTGAACAGGTCGGCGATCGAGATCTTGCCGCCGCCGGCGATGGAATAGATGATCATGTTCTGCGACGGCGGCAGAAGCAGCGCGATCAGCGCCGCCATCGAGGTGACGTTGACGGCATAGTCGGCGCCGTAGCCGCGCGCCTTCATCTGCGGGATCATCAGCCCGCCGACCGCGGCCGCTTCGGCGACCGCCGAGCCGGAGATGCCGCCGAACAGCGTGCCGGCGATGATGTTGACCTGGCCGAGCCCGCCCCTGACATGGCCGACCAGCGAGCCGGCAAAGGAAACGATGCGCTGCGCGATGCCGCCGCGCACCATGAGGTCGCCGGCATAGATGAAGAACGGGATCGCCATCAGTGAGAACACGCTCATTCCCGACTTCAGCTGCTGGAACACGACCAGCGGCGGCAGGCCGAGATAGAGCACCGTGGCGAAGGATGCCGCGCCCAGGCAGAAGGCGATCGGCGTGCCGGCCAGCATCAACAGCGTGAAGACGCCGAACAGGATCCAAAGCTCCATCTAGGCCTCCTGCACCGCCGGCATCTCGGGCACATCCTCGAGATTGAGATTCCTGTCGACGTCGATACCCGACCAGCGCAGCGCGATGCGTTCGGCCGAGAACAGGCAGATCAGCACACCGCCGGTGACCAGTGGCAGATAGTCGAAGCCGCCCGGCAGCTCGAGCGCGGGAATGATGGTGTGCCAGGTGAGCCCGACCAGCTTGCAGCCGTACCAGACCATGCCGACGCCGAACGCCAGAGCGATCAGGTCCGAGAGTGTGCGCAAGAACCCCTTGCTGCCCTTGGGCAGGATATAGACCAGCACGTCGAAGCCCATATGGTAGTTCTCGCGCACGCCGACCGCGGCGCCCAGGAAGATGAACCAGTTCATTAGCATGATGGCGCTGGTCTCCGTCCAGCTCGGCGAGTTGTTGAGAACGAAGCGGGAGAACACCTGGTAGGCGACCAAAGCGGTCATCAAGACAAGCCCGAACCCGGCGAGATAGAGCGCGCCGTCGCAAACCCGCGACAGGATGATGCTGAAGCGCGGCGCCGCTTCGCCCGCCTTTGTCGTTGTCGCCATCCGATCCTCCCGATCTTCAGCCTGTGAGAACGTGACGGGCGGGCAGATAGCCCGCCCCGCGGGCAGCTTTCATTTGGTCGCCTGAATGCGCGCGGCGAGGTCCTTCAGCTCTGGCGTCGACAGATATTTGTCGTAGACCGGCTTCATCGCGTCGATCAGCGGCTGCTTGTCGATCTCGCTGACCTTGACGCCGGCTTTTTCGACGATGTCGCGCGACTTCTTCTCTTGCGCATCCCACAGCTCGCGCATCTTGACGACGCTGTCCTTGGCGGCCTGGCGCACGATCGTCTGGTCTTCCGGCGAGAGCTTGTCCCAGCTCGCCTTCGCCATCACCAGCACTTCCGGCACGATCTGGTGCTGGTCGACCGTGTAGTGCTTTGCCACCTCATAATGCTTGGCGGATTCGAAGCTCGGCCAGTTGTTCTCGGCGCCGTCGATGACGCCGGTTTCGAGTGCCGAATAGACCTCGCCATAGGCCATCGGCGTGGCATTGGCGCCGAGCGCATTGACCATGTCGACGAACACGTCCGACTGGATGACGCGGAACTTCATGCCCTTGAGATCGGCGATCGAGGCGATGTCCTTCCTGGTGTTGTAGAAGGAGCGCGCGCCGGAATCGTAAAAGGCGAGGCCGACGAGGTCATGCGCCTCGAAGGCCTTGAGTATCTGTTCGCCGATCGGCCCGTCCATGACGTGGCGCATCTGGTCGACCGAGCGGAACATGTAGGGCAGCGACGGCACCTGCGTTTCCGGCACAATGCCGTTGAACGGTCCCATCGAGACGCGGTTCAAATCGATGACACCGGTCTGCGTCTGCTCGATCGTGTCCTTCTCCTCGCCGAGCTGCGCCGAATGATAGACCTCGATCGAATAGCGGCCGTTGGTCCGCTGCTTGATCAGCTCGCCCATGTATTTGACCGCCTCGACGGTCGGATAGCCATCGGGATGGGTGTCGGCCGAGCGCAGCACGGTCTCGGCGCTGGCAATGCCGATCAGCAGCGAGCCGAAGGCCAACGTGACCACCGTCAATTTCGAAAGATGCAACATGACTTCCTCCCTTTGAAAACCCTGGCGACCGGCTCAGAGCCGGTACGCCTTCTTGGCGAGCGTGTAGGCAAGCTCCCGCGCCAGCTCATGCGCTTCCTCCTCGCGCAACCGGTGTTCGGCGACCAACCGCGCCAGGAAGGCGCAGTCGACGCGGCGGGCGACGTCATGACGCGCCGGGATCGACGGAAAGGCGCGCGTGTCGTCGTTGAAGCCGACGGTGTTGTAGAAGCCGGCCGTCTCGGTGGTCATCTCGCGGAAGCGGCGCATGCCTTCCGGGCTGTCGTGGAACCACCAGGCCGGCCCGAGCCTGAGCGCCGGATAGACCCCGGCGAGCGGCGCTAATTCGCGCGCGTAGCTCGTCTCGTCCAGCGTGAACAGGATGATCGTGAGGTCGCGCTCCAGCCCGACGCAGTCGAGCAGCGGCGCCAGCGCCGCCACATAGTCGGTCCTGGTCGGGATATCGAAGCCCTTGTCGCGGCCGAACTTCCGGAAAACAGCCGGCGAATGATTGCGCCATGATCCAGGATGGATCTGCAGCACCAGGCCGTCGTCGCGGCTCATCTTGGCCATCTCGGTCAGCATCTGGGCGCGAAACAGCTTTCGCTCGCTCTCGTCCTCCGAACCGCGGCGGATGCGGTTGAACAGCTCTTGCGCTCCGGCGTCGGAAAGATTGGCGGTCTCGGCGGTCGGATGGCCGTGGTCGGACGAGGTCGCGCCAAACGCCTTGAAATAGGCGCGGCGTTGCCTGTGCGCTTCGAGATAGCCGGCCCAAGTGCCGGTGTCGCAGCCGGTGATCTCGCCGAGCCGATCGAGATTGGCCAGGAAACCTTCGAAGTCGGGATCGACCACGGCGTCCGGCCGGTAGGCGGTGACCACGCGTCCCTGCCAGCCGCTGTCGCGGATCATCCGGTGCCATTTGAGGTCGTCGAGCGCGCCCTCGGTCGTGGCGATCACCTCGATGTTGAAGCGTTCGAACAGCGCCCGCGGCCGATAGTCGTCTTGGCCGAGCAGCGTCGCGATCGTGTCGTAGTGCCGGTCGGCGGTACTGGCATCGAGCGGCTCGTCGATGCCGAACAGATGCTCGAACACATGGTCGAGCCAGAGCCGGGTCGGCGTGCCGCGGAAGAGATGATAATGCTCGGCAAAGCGCCGCCAGATCGCCCGGCCGTCGGTCTCGACCGGGGCACCATTGGGAGTCGGGGAGTCGAGCCTCGTCACCCCTAGTTCCTCCAGCCGCACGCCCTGGCTGAACAGCATGCGGAAAATGTAATGGTCCGGCACGATCAGCAATTGCGCCGGATCGGGAAACGGCTCGTCGAGCGCGTACCAGCGCGGATCCGTGTGACCGTGCGGACTGACGATCGGCAGGTCTTTCACCCCCGCATAAAGCGAGCGGGCAAGCGTTCGCGTTTCCGGCGCGAACAGCAGGTCCGGATCGGTCAGTGCTGCCACTTGGCTTCCTCCCAGGCTGGCTTATTGGTAGATCGGCCGGAGATAATGTCAACATACAAAAATCATTAAGTTGTATGATGACTTTTGCGCGGAGCCCGGCCATTGTATGGGGCGGGGACGGATGCTACGCCGCAGTCGTCCATTCATGCCCGGGCTCGACGCGCCGATCGGAGACTTCAAACGCCAATGAACAGCCGTCTTTCCAACGCCACGATCGCTAAACTGCCGGACGCCATTGCCATACCGCGCTACGATCGCGGCGCCGTGAGGCCCGGCATTGTCCACCTGGGCGTCGGCGCTTTCCACCGCGCGCACCAGGCGGCCTATGTCGACGCCTGCCTGGCGGATGGCGAGGCGAACTGGGGCATCGTCGGCGTCTCGCTGCGCAGCCCCGACACCCGCGATGCATTGGCGCCGCAGGACGGGCTCTACACGCTGGCGGTAAGGGACAGCGCCGGCGAGCAGCTTGATGTCGTCGGCTCGATCCTGTCGCTGCTGGTGGCGCCGGAGGATCCCGGCGCGGTGCTCGCAGCACTCACCGACCCGCGCATCCGCATCGTCACGCTGACCATCACCGAAAAGGCCTATCTTCGAGCCGCCGACGGCACGCTGGACAGGGCCCATCCCGATATTGTCCACGATCTGGCGAACCCGGCATCGCCGAAGACGGCGCATGGCTTTCTCGCCGAGGCGCTCGCGCGCCGCCGCGCTGCCGGCACGCAGCCCTTCACCGTACTCTGCTGCGACAATCTCCCGGCCAACGGCGCCACGCTGCACCGGCTGCTGGTCGAGTTCGCGAAGCTGCGGGATTTACGGCACGACCGCCAGGTCGATGCCGGGCTCGCCCGACAGGGCGATGCCGAGCGTGCCGGCGCAGATCATCTTCCGTTAGCCGGCTACCTAGCTGACGATGTGGCTTTCCCGTCGAGCATGGTCGACCGCATCGTGCCGGCGACCACCGATGCCGACCGCGCGCGCATCGCCGGCGAACTCGGCTTCGGGGACGCCTGGCCGGTGATGACCGAGCCGTTCCGCCAATGGGTTATCGAGGATCGTTTCCCGGCCGGGCGGCCGGCCTGGGAAAAATTCGGCGTCACCATGGTCGAGGATGTCGGTCCGTTCGAGGACATGAAGCTGAGGCTGCTCAACGGCGCCCACTCGGGCATCGCCTATCTCGGCCTGCTCAGCGGCCACGCCACCGTCGACCGCGCATTCGCCGATCCGGCGATCCGGCAATTCGTCGATGCGTTGTGGGCCGAAGCCATCCCGACACTGCCGGACGACGCCGGACTCGATACGACCGCCTATACGGCCGAACTCGCTGAGCGGTTTTCAAACACGGCGCTCGCCCATCGCACCGCGCAGATCGCCAATGACGGCAGCCAGAAATTACCGCAGCGCATCATAGCGTCAACCCTGGAGTGCCTGGAAGCCGGCACTGAGCTGGTCCATCTTACCCTGGTGGTTGCCGCTTGGATCGCCGCCTGCGCGGCGCGGGGAAAGGCCTTGCCGGAAGGGCATTTCACCGACCCGCTCGACGCGGCGTTGACAGCGCTCTTGGACCAGCAACTGCCGGCGAATGAAACGGTGACGGCGGTGTTTGATCTGGCTGGCTTCGCCAAGGACCATGCCGAACGACAGACATTGATCGAGCTCGTAGCCGTGCATCTCGTCCACTTGCGGCGGGAAGGGCCGGTGCTGGCATTCGCCGCGCTAGGCATAGACGGCCGGTAACGCTCGCCTATTCGCGGGCCGAACCGTTCACGACCTGCCGCGCGGCATAGTCGATCCCGTTCGAATTCCAGAACAGGCGCACGGCCTTGCCGACCAGATTTGCGTAAGGCACCGTGCCGATGGTGAAGCGGCTGTCGGCGGAGTTGTCGCGGTTGTCGCCGAGCATGAAATACTCTCCCGCCGGCACCGTGATTTCCGGCGTGTCGTCGCCGACCGAGCTCACATCATAGTCGATCACCAGATAGGACACGCCTTCCGGCAGCGTCTCGCGCTGCAGCCTGGCCGAGGGGATCTCCGCGGTGGAATAGTCGCCGAGATCCTCGAGCTTGACGGCGACGCGGTTGATGTAGAGCCGGCCGTCGACCATCTGGATCCGGTCCCCCGGCAGGCCGACGATGCGCTTGATATAGTCCGTGTCCGGATTGCTGCGCGGCCTGAACACCATCACGTCTCCTCGCTTCGGCAGGCCGCCGAGAACCCGCTCCTGGATCGGGATCAGCCCGAAGGGAAAGCTGTAGCGGCCATAGCCATAAGCGGATTTGGAGGCGAACAGATAGTCGCCGGCCTCAAGTGTCGGCTCCATGCTGCCGGACCGCATCGAGAATGGCTGGACCAGGAATGTGCGGACCGCCAGCGCGGCGCCATAGGAGACGAGAAGAACAAGGATCAGCACCCAGAGCCCGCGCGCGTACCATTTGTCGGGCCTGAAACGCGACGCGAAGGGAACGACGATCACGACCGACAGGACCGCCAGACCGAGCCGCGCAAGGTTGACGGCCCAGGCAAGCTTGACGCCCGGAAAGACCGGAAAGCCGACATAGCAGACAGCCAACTCAGCCAGGCCCACCCCGACAAGCCAGGCGACAGCCAACCAACCGGCGCCGATCCACAGGAAGCCGCCGAACGGCCCGCCGAACACCGACACGAGCGCCGTCGACCATCTGGATCGTGAGCCTGATTCGCTGGACATCCGGCGCCCCCAGAGCAATTCCAGGAAAAGTGCGAAGCGATTGAGTTCGGCGCCTTCGCCGTAACTTTCCGTCAGGGATTGCGTCAAGACAAGGTGATAGAGCGGCTCGCCGGTTCCGTGAAACGGCAAGACGCTCCGACAAGCAGGGCGGACTGTCCATCAAAGGAGAAAACCGGGCAAACAAAAAAGCGGGGCAAGCCCCGCCTTTTTCCACCTATTGTCTGAAGCCGATTTCAGGCCGGCAGCAGCGCGCCTTCCAGCGTGGTGAGTTGGTTGAGGAACTGCTCGGCTTTGGCGCGGCTCTCGTCGTCCTTGGCGTCGGCCGCGTCTTCCCTGGCCTCCTGGATGCGGCGGGCGATATCGGCGCGGTCGATGTCGTTCACATGCGTCGCCGATTCGGCGAGCAGCGTGCAGCCGGAAGGCAGGATGTCGGCGAAGCCGCCGAACACGACATAGCGCTCTTCCTTGCCGGCCGCGGTCTTCACCGTGACGACGCCCGGTTTGATCGTCGTCATGACCGGAGCGTGCTGCGCCAGGACGGTCATCTCGCCTTCGGCACCCGGGATGACGACGAACTCGACCTGCTCGGAAACGAGCAGCCGCTCCGGCGAGACCAGTTCGAACTTGAAAGCTTCAGCCATGCCTGTCTAGCGAGTAGGGAATAGCGAGTAGCGAGTAGTGAAGTAACTCGGCTGGCCCACTGATCCCTATTCGCTACTCCCTATTCGCTATTCGCTAGATTACGCCGCTTCAGCCGCCAGGCGCTGTGCCTTCTCGACCGCTTCCTCGATGCCGCCGACCATGTAGAAGGCTGCCTCCGGCAGGTGATCGTAGTCGCCGGCGCAGAGGCCCTTGAAACCCTTGATGGTGTCGGCGAGGTCGACCAGCTTGCCCGGCGAGCCGGTGAACACTTCGGCGACGAAGAACGGCTGCGACAGGAAGCGCTCGATCTTGCGGGCGCGGGCAACCGTCTGCTTGTCCTCTTCCGACAGCTCGTCCATGCCAAGGATCGCGATGATGTCCTGCAGCGACTTGTAGCGCTGCAGGATCGACTGCACCTGACGGGCGACCTGGTAGTGCTCCTCGCCGACGACCATCGGGTCGAGCATGCGCGAGGTCGAGTCCAGCGGATCGACGGCCGGGTAGATGCCCTTTTCCGAAATCGCGCGGTTGAGCACGGTGGTGGCGTCGAGGTGGGCGAAGGAGGTCGCCGGCGCCGGGTCGGTCAGATCGTCGGCCGGAACGTAGATCGCCTGCACCGAGGTGATCGAGCCCTTGGTCGTCGTCGTGATGCGCTCCTGCAGCGCGCCCATGTCGGTGGCCAGCGTCGGCTGATAGCCCACCGCCGACGGAATTCGGCCGAGCAGCGCCGACACTTCCGAGCCAGCCTGCGTGAAGCGGAAGATGTTGTCGACGAAGAACAGCACGTCCTGGCCCTGGTCGCGGAAATACTCCGCGACGGTGAGGCCGGTCAGGCCGACGCGGGCGCGCGCGCCCGGCGGCTCGTTCATCTGGCCGTAGACCAGCGCGGCCTTCGAACCCTGGCCGCCGCCCTTCTTGTTGACGCCCGATTCGATGAACTCGTGATAGAGGTCGTTGCCTTCGCGGGTGCGCTCGCCGACGCCGGCGAACACCGAGAAGCCGCCGTGCGCCTTGGCGACGTTGTTGATCAGCTCCTGGATCAGCACGGTCTTGCCGACGCCGGCGCCGCCGAACAGGCCGATCTTGCCGCCGCGGGCGTAAGGAGCGAGCAGGTCGAGAACCTTGATGCCGGTGACCAGGATCTGAGCTTCCGTCGACTGGTCGACATAGGCCGGCGCCGGCTGGTGGATGGCGCGCAGTTCGACGGCGTCGACCGGGCCGGCTTCGTCGACCGGCTCGCCGATGACGTTGATGATGCGGCCGAGCATGCCCGGGCCGACCGGAACCGAGATCGGGCCGCCGGTGTCGAAGACGTCCTGGCCGCGGACCAGACCTTCGGACGAGTCCATGGCGATGCAGCGCACGGTGTTCTCGCCGAGATGCTGGGCGACCTCGAGCACCAGGCGGTTGCCGACATTGTCGGTTTCGAGCGCATTCAGAATGGCCGGCAGATGATCTTCGAACTGCACGTCGACGACGGCGCCGATGACCTGGCGGACCTTGCCGGCGGCGCCGACCCGCTTCGCCGCAACGCTGGCCGCCTTGGCGGGCGCCGCTGCCTTGGCCGGAGCGGCCGCCTTGTTGGCCGGAGCGGCCTTCGCCGCTGCTGCCGGGGCCTTTGCCGCCTTGGGGGCCGGTGCCGCCTTGGCGGCGGTCTTCGGGGTAGCTGCTTTCGCCATCGTCTTTGCCCTTTTCGTCTATCTATTACTCACGCCGTCCGCCGCGAGGTCATCGCCCCGCGCGGCGCGTGCTTAGAGCGCCTCGGCGCCCGAAATGATTTCGATCAGTTCCTTGGTGATCTGCGCCTGCCGCTGGCGGTTGTAGGTGATCGACAGCCTGTTGATCATGTCGCCGGCGTTGCGCGTCGCATTGTCCATAGCGCTCATCTTGGCGCCCATCTCGCCGGCCGCGTTTTCCAGCAGCGCCCGGAAGATCTGCACCGCGATGTTGCGCGGGATGAGGTCGGAGAGGATCTCGCCCGGCTCCGGCTCGTATTCGTAGACGGCGGTGGCGCCGTTGCTCGTCTCGGCGGCGGCGGAAGCCTGGGCCGCCGGGATGATCTGCTGCGCCGTCGGGATCTGGCTGATCACCGACTTGAACTGCGAGTAGAACAGCGTGCAGACGTCAAAGCCATTCTGGTTGAACAGGTTGATCACCTTGCGCGCGATCGCGTCGGCGTTGACGAAGCCGAGCGTCTTGACCTCGCGCAGATCGACGCGTTCGAGGATCAGCGAGCCGTAGTCGCGGCGCAGGATGTCAAAACCCTTCTTGCCGACGCAGATGATCTTGACCTGCTTGCCGTCGGCCAGAAGCTTACGAATGTGGTCGCGGGCAAGGCGAGCGATCTGCGAGTTGAAGCCGCCGCACAGGCCGCGCTCGGCGGTGCAGACGATGAGCAGATGCACATCGTCCCTGCCGGTGCCGGTCATCAGCGCCGGAGCATCGCCGCCGCCGCCGATCGCCTGGGTGATGTTGGCCAGCACCGCGCCCATCCGCTCGGAATAGGGCCTGGCCGCTTCCGCTGCTTCCTGCGCGCGACGCAGCTTCGCCGCGGCGACCATCTGCATCGCCTTGGTGATCTTCTGCGTCGCCTTGACCGAGGCGATACGGTTACGAAGGTCTTTTAACGAAGCCATGCTTCAAACCCGATCCCGTCCGGCTTCGTTCAAGCAAAGGTCTTGGCGAAGGCGTCGATTTCCGCCTTCAGCTTGGCGCGCAGGTCGTCCGACAGCGCCTTCTCGTTGCGGATGCCATCGAGCACGTCCTTGCCGGCCGAGCGCATGTGGCTGAGCAGGCCATGCTCGAACTTGCCGACCTGGTTGAGCGCCAGCTTGTCGAGATAGCCGTTGACGCCGGCAAAGATCACCGCGACCTGCTCCTCGACCTTGAGCGGCGAGAACTGCGGCTGCTTGAGCAACTCCGTCAGGCGCGAACCGCGGTTGAGCAGGCGCTGCGTGGCGGCGTCGAGGTCGGAACCGAACTGCGCGAAGGCCGCCATTTCGCGGTACTGCGCGAGCTCGCCCTTGATCGAGCCGGCGACCTGCTTCATCGCCTTGATCTGCGCCGAGGAACCGACGCGCGACACCGACAGACCAACATTCACCGCCGGGCGGATGCCCTGGAAGAACAGGTTGGTTTCGAGGAAGATCTGGCCGTCGGTGATCGAGATCACGTTGGTCGGGATGTAGGCCGACACGTCGTTGGCCTGCGTCTCGATGATCGGCAGGGCGGTCAGCGAGCCGTTGCCGTTGTCGTCGTTGAGCTTGGCGGCGCGCTCGAGCAGGCGCGAGTGCAGGTAGAAGACGTCGCCCGGATAGGCTTCGCGGCCCGGCGGGCGGCGCAGCAGCAGCGACATCTGGCGATAGGCGACGGCCTGCTTCGACAGATCGTCATAGCTGATCAGCGCATGCATGCCGTTGTCGCGGAAATACTCGCCCATCGTGCAGCCGGCAAACGGCGCCAGGAACTGCATCGGCGCCGGGTCGGACGCGGTGGCCGCGATGATGATGGAGTAGTCGAGCGCGCCGCGCTCCTCCAGCACCTTGACGAACTGCGCGACGGTCGAGCGCTTCTGGCCGACGGCGACGTAGACGCAGTAGAGCTTCTCCTTCTCGGGGCCGTTGTCGTGCACCGACTTCTGGTTCAGCATCGTGTCGAGGATGATGGCGGTCTTGCCGGTCTGGCGGTCGCCGATGACCAGCTCGCGCTGGCCGCGGCCGACCGGGATCAGCGCGTCGATGGCCTTGAGACCGGTCGACATCGGCTCATGCACCGACTTGCGCGGAATGATGCCGGGCGCCTTGACGTCGACGCGGCGGCGTTCGGTGGCCTTGATCGGGCCCTTGCCGTCGATCGGATTGCCGAGCGCGTCGACCACGCGGCCGAGCAGGCCGGGGCCGACCGGAACGTCGACGATGGCGCCGGTGCGCTTGACGGTGTCGCCTTCCTTGATGTCGCGGTCGTTGCCGAAGATGACGACGCCGACATTGTCGGCTTCGAGGTTCAGCGCCATGCCGCGGATGCCGCCCGGGAATTCGACCATCTCGCCGGCCTGGACGTTGTCGAGGCCGTAGACGCGGGCGATGCCGTCACCGACGGACAGAACCTGACCGACTTCGGAGACCTCGGCCTCCTTGCCGAAATTCTTGATCTGGTCTTTCAGAATTGCGGAAATTTCCGCGGCGCGGATGTCCATCAGCCGACCTCTTTCAGTGCAAGCTTGAGCGAATTGAGTTTGGTTTTGAGCGACGTATCGATCTGGCGCGAGCCCATCTTGACGATCATGCCGCCGAGCAGCGACGGGTCGACGGTCATGGCGATGGCCACGTCCTTGCCGGCGATGCTCTTCAGCGTCGCCTTGAGCTCGGCCTGCTGCGCATCGGTCAGCGCGTGCGCCGAGGTGACCTCGGCGGACGCCTCGCCGCGATGGTCGGCGGCGATCTGGCGGAACGCCTTGATCATGCCGGGCACGGCGAACAGGCGGCGGTTGTTGGCGACGACGCGCAGGAAGTTGCCGACGAGGCCGGTGATCCTGGCCTTGGCGATGATCGCGCCGATCGCCTTGGCCTGATCGTCGCTGGAGAACACCGGGCTGTTGATCAGCCGGGCAAGGTCGGCGCTGCCGTTGAGCATCGCCTCGAAATCGTTGAGGTCGGTCTCGACCTTGGCGACCGAATTTTCCTGCAGCGCGAGCTCGAACAGCGAGCTGGCATAGCGTTCTGCGACAGCTGAGATTGGCGATGACGATTGGGCCACGGACCGTCTTTTCTCTTGTCTGACAGGCCGCAGATTGTTGGCGCGAGCGAAAACTCTGGCTAAATCTTTGACCTTACTGCGATTTTTCCAAGCACGGAAGGATGGCTTCCGCTATCCCCGGCCGAAAGTCGATTGCCGTCTAGCACAGGCCTTTTAAGACCGCAATGCATCGTCCGGCATGGTTTTCAGGCACTTTTGTCGCATCAGCCGGCGAAGGCCAACTCCAAGCGCCGGATTAATGCATGTCGCCCAAAAGTGTGCGGCGGTTTTTGGGGAACGACATGCATCGAAACAAGAACCTGAAGCGCGTCGCTTGAATCCGTTTCAGCGCGACGCGCTGGTCATGAATTCACGGCACGAAGCCGAAGGCAAAGGCCAGCGGCAGCGCCGCCAGCACCAATTCAACCACGATGGAAGCCCAGTTGAAAGGGGTGTTGGCGCCGTCCGACATCATCGACAGAAGCCGACCGAAAGCGGTGAACAGCCAGGAGAAGCCGAGCGCCATATAGAGCAGCGGCTGCGCCAAAAGAATGCAGCACAGGCTGACACCGAGATAGAAGCCCGACATGCGGCCGCGCCCCTCGGCGATCGCCGCCGCCTTCTCGGGCTTTGCCTGCAGACGCAGGATTCGGAATGCGAGGTTCGGCGCCAGGAACAGGACGAGGCCGATGAGCAGGGTGACGACAGCGCTCGACCATGCCAGCCACTCGCCTTGGCTCGCGGGCCACGGAAACGCGAATTCCATCCTTCCCCCTGTAGATTCTTGTTTGAAATTGCCGGCATTCTAGCTGAGGAAAAGCCGCGCGCCAGATGGCGGCCGGCACATTTAGAGAAGGCGCATCAAGAACCCCGAATCAGGCGAGCGCCCGATCAGGAGGGTATCCGGTCAGGAGAGCGTGAAATCGATCGCGGCCTCGGCATGGATGCGCGTGGTGTCGAACACCGGGATGTCGAAGTCGCCCTGGCCGATCAGCATGGTGATCTCTGTGCAGCCCATGATGAGGCCGTCGATCTTTTCGTCGCGCCGCAGGCGGCCGACCTCGGCGATATAGGCGGCCTTCGAGTCCTCCTTGACGATGCCCTGGCAGAGCTCGTCGTAGATCACCTTGTGCACCAAGTCGCGACCTGCCTTATTCGGCACCACCGGCCGCAAGTCATATTTGTCGGCGAGCCGCCCCTTGTAGAAATCCTGCTCCATGGTGAAGCGCGTCGCGAGCAACGCCGGGCGCTTCACGCCGGCGTGGACGACAGCGCGCGCCGTGGCATCGGCAATGTGGATGAGCGGGATCGACACCGCCGCCGCCACATTATCGGCAACTTTGTGCATGGTGTTGGTGCAGATCACCAGGCCTTGCGCGCCGCCCGCTTCCAGCCCGAGCGCCGCCTCGACGAGAAGGGCGCCGGCGCCATCCCAATCGCCCGCGTGCTGGCGTTCGGCGATCTCGGCGAAATCGAACGACCACAGCAAGAGCTTCGCCGAATGCAGCCCGCCGAGACGCTCGCGCACGATCTCGTTGAGCAGGCGATAATAGATCGCGGTCGATTCCCAGCTCATGCCGCCGATGAGGCCAAGGGTTTTCATAAGGGAGTGCTCCAGCAGGATTGCAAGATGTCTCTCACAGAAAGCTCTGCGGGTCGATGTCGACCTGCACCCGCACCGAGCCGCGCAGCTTCGGCCCATCCGCCAGCATGGCGCGAATGAAGCCCTGCATGTCGGCGCGCCGCTCGCCCTGGACCAGCAGGCGAAAGCGGTGGCGGCCGCCGATCAGCGACAGCGGCGCCTCCGCCGGGCCGAGCACGAAGAGATCGAAGGCTTGTGGCGCCGCCCGTCTCAATCCTCGCGCGTGGCCTTCGGCCTCGCCCCGTGTCGCGGCGCTGACGATGATGCCGGCGAGCCGGCCGAAAGGCGGCAGCGCCGCCCGCTCGCGTTCGGCGATCTCGCGCTCGTAGAAGGCTTCCGAATCGCCCGAGACGATCGCCCGCATCACCGGATGGTCGGGCTGGTAGGTCTGTAAGAGGCCGAGGCTTTTCTTGCCGGTGCGGCCGGCGCGCCCCGTCACCTGGCTGAGCAGCTGGAAGGTGCGCTCGGCGGCGCGCGGATCGCCGTTGGCAAGGCCGAGATCGGCGTCGACCACGCCGACCAGCGTCATGCCGGGAAAATTGTGGCCCTTGGCGACAAGCTGCGTGCCGATGACGATGTCGGCCTCGCCATTGGCGACAGCCTCGAGCTCGAGCCGCAGCCGGCGCACGCCGCCAAGAAGGTCGGATGACAGCACGATGGTGCGCGCCTCGGGAAAATGGCCCACCACTTCCTCGGCGATGCGCTCGACGCCTGGCCCGCAGGCAACAAGATGATCAAGCGTGCCGCATTCGGGGCACGCCTCCGGCCGCCGCTCGTTGTGCCCGCAGTGATGGCAGACGAGCTGGCCGCGAAAGCGGTGCTCGACCAGCCAGGCCGAGCAGACCGGGCAGCCGAAGCGATGGCCGCAGACGCGGCAGAGCGTCAGCGGCGCATAGCCGCGCCGGTTGAGGAAGAGCAGCGACTGCTCTTGTTTCTCCAGCGTGCGCTGCATCTGCTCCAGAAGGAGGGGCGACAGGAAACCGCCGCGCGCCGGCGGCGCGCGGCGCATGTCGATCGATTTGAGGTCAGGCAGCGCCGCCTCGGCGAAGCGCGACGACAGCACCGCGCGATGGTAGCGGCCCTGGCTGGCGTTGACCCGGCTCTCGACCGAAGGCGTCGCCGAGGCGAGCACCACCGGGAAGGTCCCGATATGGCCGCGCACCACCGCCATGTCGCGGGCGTTGTAGAAGACGCGATCCTCCTGCTTGTAGGCCGGGTCGTGCTCTTCGTCGACGACGATCAGGCCGAGTTCCTTGAACGGCAGGAACAACGCCGACCGCGCGCCGGCAACGACGCGCACGCCGCCTTCCGCCACCTGCCGCCAGACGCGTTCGCGCATCCGTGGCGGCAGGTCGGAATGCCATTCCGCCGGCTTGGCGCCGAATCGATCCTGGAAACGTTCGAGGAAGGCATGGGTGAGCGCGATTTCCGGCAGCAGGATCAGCACCTGCCTGCCCTTGTCGAGCGCCGCCGCCACCGCCTCGAAATAGACTTCCGTCTTGCCGGATCCGGTGACGCCGTCGAGCAGGGTGACGTTGAAGGCGTCGGCGGCGACGGTGGCTCGAAGCTTGTCGGCCGCCGCCCTCTGGTCCGGCATCAGTTCGGGCACGGCATGGCCGGGATCGGGCGCCGCCACCACGGGCCTTGGCGGGATCATCACCGTCTCGAACACGCCTTGCGCCCTTAACCCGTCGATGACGGTCGAGGAGACGCCCGCCGCATGCGCCAGCCCGGAGCGCGTCCAGGCCAGGCCGCCCTCCGCCGTTTCGAGCACGCGCCGCCGCGCGTCGGTCAACCGGTCGGGCTCGGCAAGCGTGCGCTGCAGTCCTTCGATCCAGGGCTCCGGATCGAAGGCTTCGGGGGCGCGGAGCAGCATGCGCGCCACCATGCCTGGGGCAGAGAGCGTGTATTGCGCGATCCAGTCGACGAAGCGGCGCATCGCCCTGTCGATCGGCGGGCAGTCGAAGACCTCCTCGATCGGCCGCAGCTTCTTCGGGTCGACGGTCTCGACGACGCCGTCCCAGACGACGCCTGCGACCTGCCTGGGTCCGAGCGGCACGCGCACGATCGAGCCCGGCACCACACGCATGCCGGGCGGCACGGCATAGGTGTAGGGCCGTTCGGCCGGCATCGGCACCAGCACCGGTGCGGCCGCGACAAAGGGCGAATCTTCGATCATGAGGCGTGACCTTGCCCCGACTTTGCTCTAGATCAAAGGGTGACTCTCGAACGTGCCGGACCGGCACCAGGAATCCAAGGAGACCGCCATGAAGTTTTTCGTCGACACCGCCGACATCAAGGAGATCAAGGAGCTGAACGACCTGGGGCTGCTCGATGGCGTCACCACCAACCCCTCGCTGATCCTGAAATCGGGCGGCAAGATTTCCGAGGTGACGAAGCAGATCTGCGACATCGTCGAAGGCCCGGTCTCGGCCGAGGTCGTGGCAACCGAGTTCAACCAGATGATGGCCGAGGCCGAGGTGCTGGCCAAGATCGCGCCGAATGTCTGCATCAAGGTGCCGCTGACGCTGGATGGGCTGAAGGCCTGCAAGACGATCCGCACCCAAATGAACCGCATGGTCAACGTGACGCTCTGCTTCTCGGCCAACCAGGCCCTGCTTGCCGCCAAGGCCGGCGCCTCCTTCATCTCGCCCTTCGTCGGCCGCATCGACGATACCGGCTCGGACGGCATGGAGCTGATCTCGGAAATCCGCACCATCTACGACAACTACGACTTCAAGACCGAGATCCTGACCGCTTCGGTGCGCACGGTGAACCACGTCAAGCAGGCGGCGCTCATCGGCGCCGACGTGGTGACGGCCCCGCCGGCGACGCTGAGGGCGCTGGTCAGCCATCCGCTGACCGACAAGGGCCTCGCGGCCTTCCTCGCCGACTGGGCCAAGACCGGCCAGAAGATCGGCTGAGACGGTACGCCGAATAGAAAAAGGCCGGGCAACCGGCCTTTTTTCTTTTGTGACCCAGTGTCAGTGCCGGTCAGGCCTTCTTGTGCTTGGCCAGGTCCTGAGCAATTGCGAGGCGCAGCAGATCGGCAAGCTCGCGCGCGGCGCGGTTCTCGGCGTCGATCTGCGCCCGGTAAGCCGCGAACTCCTGGCGCGGCCGGTCGAAGGACGACGGGATCGAGCGCTTGCCGACCGCTACCACCGCACCGGTCGCATCCCGCAGCACATAATTGGCGGTGAGCGTCACGGTGCCCGCCGTCGGCTCGTCCTCTTCGGTCTGCACCTGAACGATGGCCGCCGACTCGACCAGCTCGGTGACGCCGAGATCGAGCGTATAGGCGGGCGAGGCAGGCTCGCCCGAGCCCTGGCCGAAAGCGAAGATCAGATTGTTGCGCACCTGCTGGCCGTAGCGCGTGCCGACCGGCTTGATCGAGATCGATGCCAGCTCGGCGGCGGCGGCGACCGGTGAGCCAACGGTGAGCGGCTGGCTGGAATAGAGTGGCCGCACCGTGCAGGCCGAGACCAAGGCCAGCGAAGCGACCAGCCCGCAGAGAGCCGCGCGGCGCAGCAAACGCGCCGCCTGTGACTTTTCCGGATCAGGCAACGACATTGACGATCCTCTGCGGGACGATGATCACCTTGCGCGGGGCCTTACCATCGAGCGCTTTTTGCACGAAGTCGAGAGCCAGCACCGCTTTTTCGACGGCACCTTGATCCGCGTCGCGGGCAATTGTCAAATCCCCGCGCTTCTTGCCGTTGACCTGCACCGGCAGCACGATCTCGTTGTCGACGACCAAAGCCGGGTCGTAGATCGGCCACGGCCGTTCCGCGACCATGTGCGTGCCGCCCAGAGCCTCCCAGCATTCCTCGGCCAGATGCGGCATCACCGGCGCGATCACATTCACCAGGATCTCCACCGCCTCGCGGCAGGCGGCTTTCAGCGCCGCGTCGGCCTTGCCTTCGGCGACGTCGTTGAGCGGCGTGGTCAGCGCGTTGGCAAGCTCGTAGATGCGGGCGATGGCGCGGTTGAAGCCGAGCTTCTCGATGTCCTCGCCGATAGCCTTCAGGGTCTTGTGCGCAGCCTTGGAAACGGCGCCCGCCTCGCCGTCCCTCGCCGCAGCCGGCTTGACGCCGGCGAGCTGCTCGGCCGCGATCTGCACCAGGCGCCAGATGCGCTGGACGAAGCGATGCGCGCCGGCCGCGCCATCATCGGTCCATTCGACGTCGCGTTCGGGTGGCGAGTCCGACAGCATGAACCAGCGCGCTGTGTCGGCGCCGTAGCCATCGGTGATTTCTTCCGGGCTCACCGTGTTCTTCTTCGACTTCGACATCTTCTCGAGCGCGCCGATCGTCGCCTCCTCGCCGGTGGCGATCTCGATGGCACGACGCTTGCCGCTGACATCCTCGATCCTGACCTCGCTCGGCGACAGCCAGCGCCCATTGGTCGACGAGCCGCCGACGCGATAGGTCTCGTGCACGACCATGCCTTGCGTGAACAAGCCCTTGAACGGCTCGGCGAGATTGAGATGGCCGGTCTCGCGCATGGCGCGGGTGAAGAAGCGCGAATAGAGCAGATGCAGGATCGCGTGCTCGATGCCGCCGATATACTGGTCGACCGCCAGCCATTCGTCGGCCGCCTTCGGCTCGGTCGGCTCGTTGGCCCAGGGCGCGGTGAAGCGCGCGAAATACCACGACGAGTCGACGAAGGTGTCCATCGTGTCGGTCTCGCGGCGCGCGTCGCGTCCGCATTGCGGGCATTTGACATGCCGCCAGGTGGGGTGGCGGTCGAGCGGATTGCCCGGACGATCGAACTCGATGTCGTCGGGCAGCCGGACCGGCAGGTCGGCCTTCGGCACCGGCACCACGCCGCAGGCTTCGCAATGGATCATCGGGATCGGGCAGCCCCAGTAGCGCTGGCGCGAGATGCCCCAGTCGCGCAGGCGGAAATTCACCTTGCGCTCCGCCATCGGCCGGCCGCCGATCGTCTTCTGCTCGAGCAGCTTCGCCACCTCGTCGAAGGCCCGCTCGGGCTTCATGCCGTCGAGGAAGCGCGAATTGATCATCACGCCGTCGCCGTCATAGGCCTCCTCGATGATCTGGAAGCTTCCTTGATTTTCGCCTTCCGGCATCACCACGGGGATCACCGGCAGGCCGTATTTATTGGCGAAGTCGAGGTCGCGCTGGTCGCCCGACGGACAGCCGAAGATGGCGCCGGTGCCGTATTCCATCAGCACGAAATTGGCGACGTAGACCGGCAGCGTCCAGTTCTCGTCGAACGGATGGACGACGCGGATGCCGGTGTCGAAGCCCTTCTTCTCGGCCGTCTCGAGCGCCGCCACCGAGGTGCCCATATGGCGGACCTCGTCAATGAACTTTGCCAGCTCGACATTGCTCTCGGCGGCCTTTTTCGCCAGCGGATGGTCCGCGGCGACCGCCATGAAGGAGGCGCCGAAGATGGTGTCGGGCCGGGTCGTGTAGACTTCGAGCTCATGCATGTCGCCCGCTGCTGCCGCCAGCGGCCAGCGGATCAGCAGCCCTTCCGAGCGGCCGATCCAGTTGTGCTGCATCAGCTTGACCTTTTCCGGCCACTCCTCGAGCAGGTTGAGCGATTCCAGCAGATCCTGCGCGAATTCGGTGATCTTGAAGAACCACTGCGTCAGCTCGCGCTGTTCGACCAGCGCGCCCGAGCGCCAGCCGCGGCCGTCGATGACCTGCTCGTTGGCGAGCACCGTCATGTCCTCCGGGTCCCAGTTGACCTTGGAGGATTTGCGCGTCACCAGCCCCTTCTCGACGAAGTCGAGGAACAGCATCTGCTGGCGGTGATAGTAGTCGACGTCGCAGGTCGCGAACTCGCGCGCCCAGTCGAGCGACAGGCCCATCATCTTGAGCTGCTCGCGCATGACGGCGATGTTCTCATAGGTCCAGTCCTTGGGATGGACCTTGTTCTGCATCGCCGCGTTCTCGGCCGGCATGCCGAAGGCGTCCCAGCCCATCGGGTGCAACACATTGAAGCCCTTGGCGCGCTTGTAGCGCGCCACCACGTCGCCCATCGTATAGTTGCGGGTGTGGCCGATATGGATCTTCCCCGACGGATAAGGGAACATCTCGAGCACGTAGTATTTCGGCTTCGGATCGTCGTTCCTGGCCTCGAACAGCTTCTTTTCGGCCCAGGCCTTCTGCCATTTGGGCTCTGACGTGCGCGGATTGTATCGTTCGGTTGCCATCGGATGTTTTTCACTTAAAAGCGGTACGCGGCGCCGGACAAGGCCGGCGGCCGAGGAAATGTCGTCGCGGTGTTCACCATGGATTGCCGGACCCGTCAACTGCGGCGACCCGGCGTTGGCGCTAAAACTATAGGCAGGATATGGGCATGACGAGTGCCGTCGAACAGCTTCTCGCGGTCAAGGCGAGGATCGCGAAGGCCGAGCGCGAGGCCAGGCGCGACCCGGGCGCAGTCACGCTGGTCGCGGTGTCGAAGACCTTCGCGGCCGAAGACATTCGCCCTGTGATCGAGGCCGGCCAGCGGGTCTTCGGCGAGAACCGCGTGCAGGAAGCGCAGGCGAAATGGCCGGCGCTGAAGGAAGCATTTCCCGACATCGAATTGCATCTGATCGGCCCGCTGCAGTCCAACAAGGCCAGGGAAGCGGTGGCGCTTTTCGACGTCATCGAGACGGTCGACCGCGAGAAGATCGCCGTCGAGCTCGCCAGGGAAACCGCCAGGCAGGGCCGGGCGCCAAAACTCTACGTCCAGGTCAACACCGGCTCCGAGCCGCAAAAGGCCGGGTTCGAGCCGCGCGAGGCCGCCACCTTCGTCAAGCGGTGCCGCGAGGTACACGGCCTCGCCATCGAAGGCCTGATGTGCATTCCGCCGGCCGACGAGAATCCCGGCCCGCATTTCGCGCTTCTAGAAAAGATCGCCCGCGAGGCCGGAGTAGCAAGGCTCTCGATGGGCATGTCCGGCGATTACGAGACCGCGATCGCCTTCGGCGCGACCAGCGTCAGGGTCGGCTCGGCGATCTTCGGCAGTCGAACCTAGGCGTCTCCGCGCGACTTTCCTTTCACGATCTCGTCATAGGCCGGCCAGCCGAGCGATATCGTTGCGCCAGCGGTTGAAACGAAACGGTGCGTTCCTATATCCCTCGTGTCATTCAACACGCTCCGGGAGACTTCCATCATGCGCTACAACCAGCTTGGCAATACCGGCCTGTTCGTCTCCGAACTCTGCCTCGGCACCATGACCTTCGGCGCCGCCGGCGAGAATGCTCAATGGGGCCTCATCGCCAGCCTCGACCAGAAAGGCGTGAACGAGATCGTGGGCCGCTCGATCGCCGCCGGCGTCAATTTCTTCGACACCGCCGACGTCTACTCCTTCGGCCAGTCAGAGCGGCTGCTCGGCCAGTCGCTCAAGGATCTCGGCGTCAAGCGTTCGGACGTCGTCATCGCCACCAAGGTCCACGGCGCCATGGGCAGCGGACCGAACGAGCGCGGTTCCTCGCGCGGCCACATCATGGATTCGATCGACGCCAGCCTCGAGCGGCTGCAGCTCGATCACATCGACCTCTACCAGCTGCATGGCACCGATACGGCGACGCCGATCGACGAGACGCTGCGGGCGCTCGACGACCTCGTCGCCGGCGGCAAGGTCCGTTATGTCGGCGTCTCCAACTGGCAGGCCTGGCGCATCGCCAAGGCGCTGGGCATCGCCGAGCGCAAGGACTATGCCCGCTTCGAGACGGTCCAGTCCTATTACTCCATCGCCGGCCGCGATCTCGAGCGCGAGATCGTACCTTTGATCAACGAGGAGAAGCTCGGCCTCATGGTCTGGTCGCCGATGGCGGGCGGGCTGCTCTCGGGCAAATACGGCCCGGGCGCGCCGGGCAATGGCGAGGGCCGCCGCGCTTCCTTCAACTTCCCGCCGGTCAACGAGGACCGCGCCTGGACGGCGGTCGCCGCCATGCGCGAGATCGCCAGGAAGCACGATGTCAGCGTCGCCACGGTGGCGCTGGGCTATGTGCTGGCCAAGCCCTTCGTGATGAGCGTCATCATCGGCGCCAGCCGCATGGACCAGCTTGAGCAGAACCTTGCCGCCACCGGGCTGAAGCTCGACGCCGACGATCTCGCCAGGCTGGACGAGGTGAGCGCGCTGCCTTCCGAATATCCCGGCTGGATGCTGGAGCGGCAGGGCGCCGGCCGGCATCCCGCGCCTTTCGTGCCGAAGACCTGATCGTCCAGGGTATCAGCCGCAATAGCAGAGCCGCGCGTTCCCGGACGCGCGGCCTTTCATATCCGTACCGTCTCGACCAGAAAATCGAGGAAAGCCCGCACCCTCGCTGGCAGATGCTTGCCCTGGCCGACATAGACGGCGTGCGTCGGTTCCTCGTCGCCGGGATTGAATCCCTCGAGCAACGGCACGAGCAGCCCGGCGGCAATGTCGGGCTCGACGTGCCAGCGCGCCAGCCGCCCGATGCCGGCTCCTGCCAATGCCGTCCGCCGCATCGCCTCGCCATCGGTCAGCGACATGTTTCCGACAATCGGCAGAATGATCGATTTGCCCGCCGCATCGACGAAGGGCCAGCCCTCGATATGCCTGGCGAAGCCGAAGGCCAGCATGTTATGGCGGGTGAGATCGGAGAGCGCGCGCGGCGTGCCGCGCGATTCCAGATAGGCAGGGGACGCGACCAGCACCATCCGGCTCTGGCCGAGCTTGCGCGCCACCAGCCGTGACTCGCGCAACGGCCCGGCGCGGATGGCGACATCGGCGCGCTCTTCCAGAAGGTCGATGACGCTGTCGGTCAGCACCGCCTCGACGAAAATCTCGGGGTAACGCTCCACGAAACGCGGCAACAGCGCCATCAGCCGGTGCTGGCCGAACGGCACATAGCTGTTGACCCTCAGCCTGCCGCGCGGCGCCGCGCCCGCCGCCGCCTCGCGCTCGGCCGCGTCGAGATCGGCGAGGATGCGCATCCCGCTGTCGTAGAAGCCTGTTCCCTCCGGCGTGAGTTGCAGTTTGCGCGTCGAGCGGCTGACCAGACGCGCGCCAAGCCGCGACTCAAGCCGCGCGATCAGCTTGCTCACCGCCGACGGTGTCATGCGCAAAGCCCGCGCCGCGGCCGAAAAACTGCCCGCCTCGACGACTCGGACGAACACTTCGATCTCGCCGGAGCGGTTGATTTCGGGCCTCGCCATTCATGAATCTATTTCACAGAAAATATGCCTGGCGCAAGGCTGGTTCACAGCTTGGCGGATCACGATCTTCGCGGCCGGGGCGCGGGATTGGGCGTCCCTCCATGATCAATCGGACCACCGCCATGCCCCTTGCTCTTTATGCCCTCACCGCCGGCGCCTTCGGCATCGGCGTCACCGAATTCGTCATCATGGGCCTGCTGCTCGACGTCAGCGCCGATCTCGGCGTCTCGATCTCGAACGCGGGCCTGCTCATTTCCGGCTATGCGCTGGGCGTCGTCATCGGTGCGCCGCTGCTCGGCGCGCTCACCGGCCGCCTGGCGAAGAAGACATTGCTGCTTGCCCTGATGGTGGTCTTCACAATCGGCAACCTCGCCTGTGCGCTGGCGCCCGACTACTGGACGCTGATGGCCGCGCGTGTGCTCACCGCCTTCGCCCACGCCTCCTTCTTCGGCCTCGGCTCGGTCGTCGCCACCAGTCTTGTCGCGCCCAGCAGGAAGGCCTCGGCGATCGCGCTGATGTTCACCGGCCTCACCGTCGCCAACATCCTCGGCGTGCCGTTCGGCACCTGGCTCGGCCAGGCCTATGGCTGGCGCTCGAGCTTCCTTGCGGTCGCCCTGGTCGGCGTTGTCGCCTTTGCCGTGATCGCGCTGCTGGTGCCGCGCGACGAGCCGGCCACGCCCGACGACGAGGCGAGCTCCGAAGGCGCGCTGGCCGTGCTGGGCCGCCGGCCGGTGCTGCTCGGCCTGTTGACCACGGTGCTGAGCTGGGTCGGCGTCTTTGCCGCCTTCACCTATATGGCGCCGATCCTCACCCGCATCAGCGGCTTTTCCGAAGCAGCCGTGTCGCCGATCCTGCTCGTCTTCGGCGGCGGGCTGGTCGCCGGCAATCTTCTCGGCGGCCGCCTTGCCGACCGGTACCTGGTGCCGACCGTCATCGGCACGCTGGTCGCGCTGTCGGCTGTGCTGTTCGCAATGACCGCCGCCATCCATCAGCCGATTGCGGCGATCGTTGCCGTCGGCCTTTTGGGCGCGGCCGCCTTCGCCACCGTCGCCCCGCTGCAAATGTGGGTGCTGGAGAAGGCCAAGGGCGCCGGCCAGGGCCTCGCTTCGTCCTTCAACATCGCCGCCTTCAATCTCGGCAATGCGATCGGCGCCTGGCTCGGAGGCTTCGTCATCGATCACGGACCGGGCCTCGGCGCCGTCACGCTTGTCGCCGGCCTGGTGCCGCTTGCGGCGCTCGCCGTGGTGCTTCTGGCGCTGCGCCTCGAGCGCGGCCGTGCGATCGGCGCGCCGGTCACGGCGCAGTGCTGACCCGCCCAAATCCGCCCTCAAGATCACCCCCTCAAGATCACCCCCTCAAGATCACAAGGAGCAAAACCATGGACTATCGACGTCTCGGCGCCTCCGGCCTGAAAGTGCCGGCGCTTTCCTTCGGCACCGGAACCTTCGGCGGTTCCGGGCCGCTGTTCAGCCATTGGGGCAACAGCGACGCGCAAGAGGCGCGACGGCTCGTCGACATCTGCCTGGAGGCCGGCGTCAATCTCTTCGACACGGCCGACGTCTATTCGAACGGCGCCTCGGAGGAGGTACTGGGCGAAGCGATCAAGGGCCGTCGCGACGCGGTGCTGATCTCGACCAAGACCGCGCTGCCGATCGGCGACGGCCCGGCCGACTACGGCTCGTCGCGCTCACGGCTGATCAGGTCGGTCGACGCGGCGCTGAAACGCCTCGGCACCGACTATATCGACCTCTTGCAACTCCATGCCTTCGACGCCGGGACGCCGATCGAGGAGGTGCTGTCGACGCTGGACGACCTCGTGCGCTCGGGCAAGCTGCGCTATGTCGGCGTCTCCAATTTCTCAGGCTGGCAGGTGATGAAGTCGCTCGGCCTGGCCGACAGGCATGGCTACCCGCGCTATGTCGCGCACCAGGTCTACTATTCGCTGGTCGGACGCGACTACGAATGGGAGCTGATGCCGCTTGGCCTCGACCAGAGCGTCGGCGCGCTGGTGTGGAGCCCGCTCGGCTGGGGCCGGCTGACCGGCAAGATCCGTCGCGGCCAGCCGCTGCCGGAGAAGAGCCGTCTGCACGACACCGCTGATTTCGGCCCGCCGGTCGAGGACGAGCATCTCCACCGGGTGGTCGATGCGCTCGCGGTCGTCGCCGAGGAAACCGGCAAGACCGTGCCGCAGGTCGCCATCAACTGGCTGTTGCAGCGGCCGAGCGTGTCGTCGGTGATCATCGGCGCGCGCAACGAGGAGCAATTGCGCCAGAACCTCGGCGCCGTCGGCTGGGCATTGACGCCGGAGCAGGTCCAGGCCCTCGATGAAGCAAGCGCGGTGACCGCGCCCTACCCGTACTTCCCCTATCGGCGACAGGAAGGCTTTGCCCGGCTCAACCCGCCGGCGGTGTGACTATGTCGCGACCGTCCATATCAGTCGGTCGTGAACATTCGGGATTAGCCGCAGCCTCCGAGCTTCGTCATCCACGGGCGAAGCAGCCGCGAAGCGGCGTCGCGAAGACCCGAGGATCCATGCCGTTACCTTGATCGTAGAACGCGGCGGACCAGAATTCTGGATCGTCGCAACGCTTCGAAGTCACGGAATGGATCCTCGGGTCTGCGCCGCGTCGCTTCGCTCCTTGCTCCGCCCGTGGATGACGAAGCGATGAGCGTTTCCGCCAGGTACTCGACGTCCGGAGAACCTCTGCGCCAGCTCCTAATGCACCAAAAACTCCCCATCCACCTTCCGCCACTCGTTCGGCGCGATCAGCTTCTGGTGCGTGTAGGTGACCGAATGCAGCGGACCGTCGAGCTTCGTCTTCCAGAATTCGATGAAGCGGATCAGCACCGGAAACTTCGGCGCGATGTCGTAGTCCTGCCAGATGAAGCTTTGCAGCAAATGCGGGTGGTCGGGAAAGTGATAGAGGATTTTGGCCGTGGTCAGCCCATAGCCTCTGAGCATCAGGTCCATTTCGGAATGATCGCGCATTGCAGCCCCCAGACTTGATTTCTCCTTTCCTCCCAACACCAAATTGTGCGCGCTATTGCTTACCCGTCTATTGATATTCTAGTGGTCGCCATCGGTTTTGTCACGAAAAAACATATGCTTAGCAGCGACCGCAGCCGAGTGCTGACAGCGTCTCGCGGTTGCCCCTGCGTCATCCCGCCGCGCGAATCCAACGTCTAATATTGCCGTCACGGCGGAACTGTTAATAATGCCCGCGAATTCGCGGCCGCTTCGCCGCGATGCCGCCGGCACGTCAAGCCGGCGGAACGGTTCCGGAGGAAAGCTGAAAAATGTCCGACGTCCATGTCCACCGCGTCCAGCCGGCGTGGAAGAAGAACGCGCTGATCGACAATGACACCTATCTCAAATGGTATGCCGACAGCGTGAAGAGCCCGGACAAGTTCTGGGGCAAGCACGGCAAGCGAATCGACTGGTTCAAGCCCTTCACCAAGGTCAAGAACACCTCCTTCGACGGCAAGGTCTCGATCAAGTGGTTCGAGGACGGCCAGACCAACGTCTCGTACAATTGCATCGACCGGCATCTGAAGAAGCGCGGCGACCAGACCGCCATCATCTGGGAGGGCGACAACCCTTACGATGACAGGAAGATCACCTACAAGGAACTCTATGCGCATGTCTGCCGCTTCGCCAACGTGTTGAAGAAGCACGGCGTCAAGAGGGGCGACCGCGTCACCATCTACATGCCGATGATTCCGGAGACGGCCTATGCGATGCTGGCCTGCACGCGGCTGGGCGCCATCCATTCGGTCGTCTTCGGCGGCTTCTCGCCGGATGCTCTGGCCGGCCGCATCGACGACTGCAAGTCGACCATCGTCGTCACCACCGACGAGGGCCTGCGCGGCGGCAAGCCGATCCCGCTCAAGGACAACACCGACAAGGCAATCGACATCGCGGCCAAGGCCGGCACCAAGGTCGAGAAGGTGATTGTCGTGCGCCGCACCGGCGGCAAGACCGGCTGGGTGCCCGGACGCGACGTCTGGTACCACGAGGAGGCAGCGACCGTTAAGGCCGAATGCAAGCCGGAGAAGATGAAGGCGGAGGACCCGCTGTTCATCCTCTACACCTCGGGCTCGACCGGCAAGCCGAAGGGCGTGCTGCACACCACCGCCGGCTATCTCGTCTATGCCTCGATGACCCACCAATATGTCTTCGATTACCACGACGGCGACATCTACTGGTGCACCGCCGATGTCGGCTGGGTCACGGGCCACAGCTACATCGTCTATGGACCTTTGGCCAACGGCGCCACGACACTGATGTTCGAGGGCGTGCCGAACTATCCCTCGCAGTCGCGCTTCTGGGAAGTCATCGACAAGCACCAGGTCAACATCTTCTACACCGCGCCGACGGCGCTGCGCGCGCTGATGGGCGCCGGCGACAGCCATGTGAAGAAGACCTCGCGCAATTCGCTGCGCGTGCTTGGCACGGTCGGCGAGCCGATCAACCCGGAGGCCTGGGAGTGGTATTTCAACGTCGTCGGCAACGGCAAGAGGCCGATCGTCGACACCTGGTGGCAGACCGAGACCGGCGGCATCCTGATCACGCCGCTGCCCGGCGCCACCGACCTCAAGGCCGGCTCGGCGACGCGGCCCTTCTTCGGCGTCCAGCCGCAACTGGTCGACGGCGGCGGCAAGGTGCTCGAAGGGGCTGCCGACGGCAATCTCTGCATCGTCGATTCCTGGCCCGGCCAGATGCGCACCGTCTATGGCGACCACGACCGTTTCGTGCAGACCTATTTCTCGACCTACAAGGGCAAGTACTTCACCGGCGACGGCTGCCGCCGCGACGCCGACGGCTACTACTGGATCACCGGGCGCGTCGACGACGTCATCAATGTCTCCGGCCACCGCATGGGCACGGCGGAGGTGGAGTCGGCGCTGGTCAGCCACGACAAGGTCTCGGAAGCCGCCGTCGTCGGCTATCCGCACGACATCAAGGGACAGGGCATCTACTGCTACGTCACGCTGATGGCCGGCAGCACATCGAGCGAGGACCTGCGCAAGGAGCTCGTCGCCCATGTCCGCAAGGAGATCGGCGCCATCGCAACGCCCGACAAGATCCAGTTCGCGCCGGGCCTGCCCAAGACCCGCTCGGGCAAGATCATGCGCCGCATCCTGCGCAAGATCGCCGAGGACGATTACGCCGCGCTCGGCGACACCTCGACGCTCGCCGATCCGGCCGTCGTCGACGATCTCGTCGCCAACCGGCAGAACAAGAGGGCCTGATGACCGTCCAGGCGGCACTCGGCACCGTCAGCCAGATCTGGCGCTATCCGGCGAGCTCGCTCGCCGGCGAGCGGCTGGACGCCATCTCGGTCGGCACCGAAAGCATCGAAGGCGATCGCATGTTCGGCCTTGTCGACGCCACGGACAATGAGATCGCGCGGCCCGACCGCGACGTCAAATGGCACAAGGTGCCACGCATCCGCACGAGGCTGTCCGCAGACAGGAAGCTCGAGGTGGCAGTGCCGGAGGGCGACTGGCTGTCGGCCCCGGGGGTCGAAAGCGATCGCGCCGTTTCCGACTATCTCGGCTTCAAGGCGTCGATCCGGCCGTTCGACCGCGAAGGCGCCGCGCCCGGCTACGCCGGCCCGCTGACCGCCGCCCGCTACCGCAAGGCGCCGATCCACCTGCTCACCACCGCCTCGCTGGCAAGGTTGAAGGCGCTGCATCCGGAAGGCGTGCCCGATCCGCGCCGTTTCCGCCCCAATATCGTCGTCGACATTGACCCGGTCGAAGGCTCCTTCCCGGAGACGGAATGGATCGGCCGCAAGCTCGCCGTCGGTGATCTTCTGCTCACCGTCTCGGAGCCCTGCCGGCGCTGCGGCTTCACCATCATCGCCCAGGACGGCTTCGACAACGATCCCGGCATCCTGCGCAACCTCGTCCGCCACAACGCCCACAATCTCGGCGTCTACTGCACCGTCGACCGGCCGGCGCGCGTCGAGATCGGCGCGCCGATGCGGTTCGTGTAGGCTATCGATACAAATCGGCCCGCGTCGGCGGCAGGCCGCTGGCGCCACGCGCGCGCTTTGTGGCGACGGTCTGGAAAATCTGCGCCGAGGCGCGCTCGAAGGCGATCGAGCAGCCGGTGAGATAGAGCAGCCAGAGCCGCGCCTTCGCCTCGCCGACCTCGGCGATCGCCTCCTCGAAGTGCGCATGGAGGCGCTCGGCCCACAGGCGGCAGGTGCGCTGATAGTGCTCGCGCAGGTTCTCGACGTCATGGACCAGGAAGCCATGCGCCTCGAGATTGCCGAGCGTCATGCCGATCGTGTCGAGCTCGCCGCCGGGAAAGATGTATTTGATCAGCGCCTTGTATTCCGGCCCCTTGCGCAATGTCTTCCGGATGTCGCCCTTGCTGCGCCGGGTGATGGCGTGATGCAGATAGATGCCGCCGGGCTTCAGCAGGCGATGCACTGCCGAGAAATAGGCGCCGTGGTTGGCAAGCCCCAGATGCTCGAACATGCCGATCGACGAGATCTTGTCGAACGTGCCGGAGAGCTCGGCATAGGACTTGATCTCGATGGTGATGCGGTCCTCCAGCCCCTCGGCGCGAATGCGCTCGCGGGCAAGCTCGGTCTGGGCTTGCGACAGCGAGACGCCGTGGCCGATGACGCCGTAGTTCTTCGCCGCGTGGATGAGCATGGCGCCCCAGCCGCAGCCGATGTCGAGCAGCGTTTCGCCCGGCTTCAGCCTGAGCTTGCGGCAGATGTGGTCGAGCTTGTCGACCTGGGCCTGGTCGATGCCGTTGGCGAAATCGCGGAAGTAGCCGCAGCTATAGACCATGCGCTCGTCGAGAAAGAGCCGGTAGAACGCGTTCGAGATGTCGTAGTGATGCTGGATTGCCTCCTTGTTCGATCCGCTGACGAAAGGCTTGCGGCCGGAAAGGTCGCTGCGCGCCGTCATCTGCTTCCGTGAAAACAGCACCATCGGCAGGTCGCGCAGGATCGCCAGCTTCGGCAGGGATCTGAGCTTCGTCTTGAGCTTGCCTTGCGACGGCAAGGCGTAGAAATCGAACAGCGTGCCCTCTTCGATGTCGACGGTCTTGGAAATCCACATCTCGACCAGCGTCGCGAAGGCTGGCCGGCGAACCAGCTGCCAGACGATGTCCTGGTCGTTGATGGCGAGCACCGGACCGCCGGCGGGGCCGATCCGCTCGCCGGTCCACAACCTGACCGCAAAGCCCGGTTTCAGCGTCTCAATGACCGTTCGCACGATCCGCGCGGCTCTGTCGGCGGCGTCCATTCTCACCTCCCGATGCGGCGCAAACTGTCACGGCGCCGCATCCGGATTATGTCGGGAGCTCGACGAAATTCAAAGGCCGGGGGGAACGAGACAGAGTTGACCGCCGGATCGGGACCCTGCTCGCTTCCGGCAATGCTACACAACGCAGATGCCGGACACGGCAACCTTCTGAAACAGGTGTGGGGATGCTGCGGCTGAGGACGGATAGGCCGAGAGCTTCGCCCTGAACTCCGGATGCATGAACGCGGCCCTGAAATCGGCCGTCGATTCCCAGACGGCATAGTTGAGATAGGTCGGGCTGTCGCCAATGGCCCTGTGAAGCTGGGTCGAGATGAAACCCGGCTGGCGCTTCATGAAATGCGCGTCAACCTCCCAGGCCTGCAGGAAGGTCTGCTCGTCGGCCTTGTCGAGCGTGAAGATGTTGACGAGCACGACGGGGGAAGCGTCGACGGCGATCTGGCGTTCGATCGGGAAGGCAGGGTCCAATGGGCGCATATGAGGCATGACAAACTCCGTTCGATATGGTTTCATGGTGTCAGTTTGGTATGATAGAGCCAATATATCCACGTTGACACTATGATGTCAATATATCATTGTATGGTGACAAAAATGCATGGAACCAACCGAACCAAGGCCGCCGCCGCGTTGACCGGTCTCTTTCTCGATCTGTTCAGGCTCAACAACCTCGTCATCGCCTCCGGCGACAGGCTCGTCGCCGGCCTCGGCCTGACGAGCGCCCGCTGGCAGGTGCTAGGCACCATCGTCGCGGCAGATTGGCCGCAGCCGGTCGCGTGGCTGGCGCGCGACATGGGCGCCAACCGTCAGAACGTCCAGCGCATCGTCAACGACCTAGAAGAAGAGGGGCTTGTCGTGTTCAAGCCCAACCCACATCACCGGCGGGCGCAGCTCGTGGTGCTGACCGACACCGGGAAACAGGCATTCGACGCCGCCATGCGCCTGCAGGCGCCTTGGGTGAACTGGCTCTCGGAGGGGATCGAGGTCGGCGAACTGGAGACCACGCACTCTGTTGTGAAGGCGCTTCGCCGGAAGCTGGAAGGAGAAGCAGAAGAGCAGGCGTGACGTGGCGCGGCCAGGTTTTGAAGTTGATGACATCGGGCGGGAGGCATCGCTCCCTCAACCGCAATCCCGATCTGTTGCGCAAAAGCACCGCCGGAGAAGGATTTCCCGCCCGAGGCATGGCCATTCCGTGGCGTCATCTTGTCTTTTGCCGCGATGCACCCCATCATCTGCCTGTGTTCAACAAACCGAAAGGAGGTGATCCGATGTCGAGTGATTTCGTTTTCCATAACGTGAGCTCAGCGGATTGCACTTCCGGGAAGCAGTCTTCCCGTTAAGGCGCGAGACGCGCGGCAGGTGACCCGAAGGGGCCGCCGCCAGGAGCCGCGTCATGGACGGAAACACGGAAGGCCGCCTGCTTCGTCAAGAAGCGGCGGCCTTTTCCTTTCTCGCGGTCTGCCTAGAGCAATTCCAGGAAAAATGTGTAACGGTTTTCCGTTCGGAATTGCGTAAAAACAAATACTTAGAGCGGTTCGGCGATTCTATGAATCGATGAAACGCTCTAAAAGGGCGGTCAGCGGTCGATGGTGAGCTTTTCGATGTTGCGGGTGATCTCGCCGAAGGCATCTGACAACTCGGCGCCCGTGGCGGCCTCGTAATAGTGCTTCAACGAGGAGGTGTCTGCGCTCGAGCAGTCCTTCAACACGGACTTGGCCTGATCCCGCTCGGCCGTGGTCATCGATGGGTCATTGAGATCGAAGCCGATGGTGAAGACCTCGATGCCGTCGCGCTTCATGTTGTCGCAAATGGCTTCGGCATTGGCGCGCGAAGTGTCGCCCTCGTCCTGCCACGCGCCAGCGCCGCGCCCTCGGGCAAAGGCGGTGTTGAATTGGCCATCCGTCATCAGGATGGCGATCTTGGCCACCTTTTTCGGATCGAAATTGGCCGGGCCGGCGCCCAGGCGGGCATCGGCAATTGTCGCGCGCCACGACGGGGAGAGCATGTAGTAGCCCATTGCGCGGCAATGCCGCCCGCAGTCACGCCCGCGGCCTGGAACTGACCGATTGCCGTGAGCAGCTTGTGCTGGTCGGCGGTCAGCGGAACCAGAGCCGCCGCGGGGCATGTCCGCATGCGGTAGTCGCGGTTGACTTTGGCCTGATAGGTCTTGCCCTTGTTGTTTCGGCGAAGTGTATCGGGGCCATCGGACGAATAGTCGGCATAGCCATCCTTGTCCTTGCGTTCGGTGGCGCACTTGTCGGGAGCCGTCGTGGTGGAGACCGCCACCGGCGCATCGATCGGCGGCGGCAGCTTTGGTCCATCCTCCGTCTCGATGAATACAGTCCCGGCGAGGCCGCCGGTATTGACCGCCTCGGCATAGGGAACGATCGCCACCCGGATCCGTGGGTCGTTGGGATCCCGGTTCTGTCCCAGAAGATCCTTGACCGTTTGCGATGCGGCCGCTTGCAGGTCGCCGATCTTGTTGGTCTTGGCGCGTCTGTTGGCGGCCATCGAGCCGGTGATGTCGAGCATCATCGCCACCTCGATCTTCTTGTCAGAATAGAGAGCGGTGGTCGACGTGGCGACGCGCTGCATATCGCCGACGCCGAACAGCGGAAAATAGAGGCCGATATCGGCATGCACATCCGCCTGCACGGTTTTCGCTGTCCTGTCGATCGTGAGCGTGTCGAGCACGATCTGGTCGGCCTGCAGGATGCCGGCCGTGCTGTTGGCGTCGAGAAATGCCTGTACCGATTGATTGGCATCGGCCTCCTTGATGACGCCGAGGGTGAGATCGCGTGCCGTCGAGGTCACGGCGGCGTCGACGACGCTCTGCAAACTCGATCTGGCATTGTAGATCTGCGAGATATTGACTGCGAATCCCACCCCCAGCGCCAGGACTGATACGGCAGCCCCGAACAGAACCGCGAAATTGCCTCCGCGATCCCGTGCAAACCCGTCCACCCCACGAACGAGACTTTTGAACTGCCGCATCCTTCCACCTCCGCTGTCCGCGGCATCGGAGCCGCTCCGCGCAGGCGCTGCAGGATTTCGGCCAGATGCGGCCGCCGCCTTGCCGAAGGATGGCCAGCGGCACGTTAACTCATTGTTTTCTCATCATTTCGGCAGACAGGAAGGTGAATGGCGGGTAAACGAGAAACTGGCGGTGAAATATCGTTCAGGAAGCGCTTACCATGTTCTGCGGAGCGATCGCGGCGCTTCCCGCTTCGGTACAGCCTGGCCTGTGCCGAAGCGGGTCAGCAGCGGCGCCGAAAGCGTGGCGGGACAGCCGGCTGGCTTATGCCAGCATCCCCGCGCTGATCGTACGGTCGAGGCCACGATGCGGTGGGTTGAAACGGTTGCCTTCCTGCTCGTAGGTCCACACCTTGAACAGCGAGAGCTTGTGCGGGCCGAAGCTGTGCAGCAGCGGCACGTCGGTGGCGTCGCGGCCGCGCGCGATCACGATGCGGCCGATCCGCGGACAATTGTGGCGCGGGTCGAACGTATACCATTTGCCGTCGAGGAACACTTCTATCCAGGCCGAGAAGTCCATCGGCGCGGGATCGGCCGGCACGCCGATATCGCCGAGATAGCCGTTCACGTAGCGCGCCGGAATGTTCATTGCGCGGCAGAGCGCGATCGCCAGATGCGCGAAGTCGCGGCAGACGCCCACGCGCTCCTCATGCGCCTGTGCCGCCGTGCGGGTGGCGCGGGCATAGCCGTAGCCGAAGGAAAGCCGGCTGTGGACATAGTCGACGATCGCCTGCACGCGAGCCCAGCCGGACGGCAGATGGCCGAACAACTGCCAGGCGCGGCCGCTGAGATGATCCGTCTCGCAATAGCGGCTGCCGAGCAGATAGACCAGCACGTCATCCGGCAGATCCGCGACCGGTGTTTCGCGCGCCAGCCTGTTGACCTCGTCGGTCCCGCCGCTGTCCTCGATCACCGCATCGTAAAGGATGCGGAACCCGCCGGGCGGCGCCGTGAAGCGGCGGCAGATATTGTTGTGGCGGTCGCGATAGGTCCGGGTCGGCACGGAAGGCGAGGTGAGCACGCGCGTCTGCCGCTTGATATCGGCATGGCGGTCGGGATGGATATCGAGGAGCGAGATGATGGGCGTGGCCTGGACGCATTCGATAGCGATTTCGTAGCCGAGCCGGATCAGCATCGCGTTCCCCCTTCGTCATTTCTTGGAAAGACTTTCCAATCAACGCGGCAACGGGTCTGTTGTTCCTGCGTCGGGTCGAAAAGACTGCCTCGCGCCTTCCCATGCGGCGCCCGCCAGTTTACCATATATCCAGGCTTTGCCCTCCCCAAAAAACACTCCCAGGATATCCGATGTTTCCAGGCAGAAAGTTCGCCGCCTTCCTTTTCGACATGGACGGCACAGTCCTCAATTCGATCGCAGCGGCGGAACGCGTGTGGACGCAGTGGGCCAATCGCCAAGGTCTCGACGTCGCGAGCTTCCTGCCGACGATCCACGGCAAGCGCGCGATCGAGACGATCGCGGCGCTGAAGCTCCCCGGCATCGATCCGGTCACTGAGGCCGATGCGCTGCTCAAGGCCGAGGCCGCGGACCTCGAGGGCATCGTCCCGATCCCCGGCGCCGTGGCGTTTCTCAAGTCGCTGCGGCCCGAACGCTGGGCCATCGTCACCTCGGCGCCGCGCGCGCTCGCGCTGCTGCGCATTGCGGCGGCCGGCATTCCGGCGCCCGCCATGATGGTGTCGGCCGAGGACGTCGCCCACGGCAAGCCGGCGCCCGACTGCTTCCTCCTGGCGGCAAAGCGTCTGGGCGTCGAGGCGCGCGATTGCCTTGTCTTCGAGGACGCCCCGGCCGGCATCGCGGCCGGCGAGGCTTCCGGCGCGTCGGTGATGGTGATCAGGGCCACGCATGTCCATCCGGTCATGACGCAGCACGCCAGCATCGCCACCTACGATGCGCTTGGCGTCGCCACGGACGACAATGGCTGGATGGTCGTCGAGCCGCAGCGCGACGCGGCCTAGTCTGGTTAGAAGTCGCTGGCGAGACCCTTCACTTCCCAGTCGCCGTAGCGCCCGGGTTCCTTGCCGCCGCGGCCGCCGATCTCCTTCGGCAGGCGGGCTTCCGCCTCGCGATATGCCTTGCGCCTGGCTTCGGCCTCCGCCAGGGCACGCTCGGCGGCCGGCGTCAGCATCCTTTGCGGCATGTCGTCTTCGGCGGTTTCGGTTTTGCTGGGTTCTGCGGACATGCGATATTTCCCTGCCGATTGAAACGGGGACCGGCCTTTCCCATCATATAGCCATGATGCAAGACGGATCGACCCCTAATCGCGACCACGCCGAACGGAAGAGACGATGAACACGCTTCGCACCGCCATGCTCCTCGCCGCTATGACCGCGCTGTTCATGGGCGTCGGCTTTCTGATCGGCGGCTCGGGCGGCATGATCATTGCCCTGCTGTTCGCCGCCGGCATGAACCTGTTCGCCTACTGGAACGCCGACAAGATGGTGCTCCGGATGAACGACGCCGTCGAGGTCGACGCGCGCAATGCTCCGGAATTCCATGCCATCGTGGAGGCGTTGGCCAAACAGGCCGGCCTGCCGATGCCCAAGACCTATCTGATCAACAACCCCCAGCCCAACGCCTTTGCAACCGGCCGTAACCCTGAGAACGCCGCCGTGGCCGCGTCCACCGGGCTGCTGGAGCGGCTCGGCCACGAGGAGGTCGCGGCGGTGATGGCGCATGAGCTTGCCCATGTGCAGCATCGCGATACGCTCACCATGACCATCGTCGCGACGCTTGCCGGCGCCATCTCCATGCTCGGCAATTTCGCCTTCTTTTTCGGCGGCAGCCGCGACAACAACAACCCGTTCGGCTTCGTCGGCGTCTTGGTGGCGATGCTGGTCGCTCCGTTCGCGGCCATGATCGTGCAGATGGCGGTAAGCCGCACCCGCGAATACGAGGCCGACCGGCGCGGCGCCGAAATCTGCGGAAATCCGCTATGGCTGGCCTCCGCCCTTGACAAGATCGCGCGCGGCGTCGAACGCATCCGCAACCCGGAAGCCGAGCGCAATCCGGCGACTGCGCATCTCTTCATCATCAATCCGTTGCACGGCGAGCGCATGGACAATCTGTTCTCGACCCATCCGAGCACCGAGAACCGCATCGCCGCCCTTGAGCAGATGGCGCGCGAGATGGGCGGCGCCCCGCAGGCCGCCAGGCCCCAGGCGTCGGCAGCCGCCGATGAGGCGCCGGCCGGGCCGTGGGGCAAGTCCGCCGAGCCCGCGCCGCCGGCTGAACCGGAGCGGCCGAAGCCAAATCCGTGGGGCCGCAACCCGACCGGTCCGCGCGGCGCAGGACCCAAGGGTCCGTGGTCGTGAACGGAGCAAAGCGCCGACCGCAAACCCCAGGCACACGTGACGGCAATCCGGACATGGCGACCGCCGGCCTGGCCGCGCGCAAGGCTGCCGCGCGCCTGCTCGCCGCCGTCATCGATGCCCGCACCCCGCTCGACGGGCTGACCGACAACGAGCACGGCCATCCGCAATACAAGGCGCTCGATGCCCGCGACCGCGCATTGGTGCGCGCCATCCTGGTCACCGCGCTGCGCTATCGCATGACGATTGCCGGACTGCTGGCAAAGCGCCTGGAAAGGCCGCTGCCGGCCAACGCCGCGGCGCTCTCGCACATCCTGCATGTCGCCGCCGCGCAGATCCTGTTCCTCGATGTTCCGGACAGCGCCGCCGTCGACCTTGCCGTCACCCACGCCAAATCCGATCCGCGCACATTGCGCTTCTCCGGCCTCGTCAACGGCCTGCTGCGCTCGCTGGCGCGCGCCAAGGAGGCCGAGCTTGCGCCGGCGCTTGCCGCGACGAGCGAAGCGCCGCAGTGGTTCGCTGACCGGCTGACCGCGGCCTATGGCAACGACAAGGCGCAGGCCATCCTTGCCGCCCATCGGCACGAGGCGCCGGTCGATTTCACCGTGAAGGCCGACCCGGCGCTCTGGGCCGGGCAGCTCGGCGGCATCGTGCTGCCGACCGGCACGGTGCGGGTTGAAAAATTGCAAGCCGCCGTCACCGACCTGCCCGGCTTCGCCGAAGGCGCCTGGTGGGTACAGGATGCGGCGGCGGCTCTGCCGGCACGCCTGTTCGGCGCCGTCGAGCGGCTGCGCGTGGCCGACCTTTGCGCCGCGCCCGGCGGCAAGACGGCGCAGCTCATCCTCGCCGGCGCAATTGTCACCGCTGTCGACACCTCGAAGAACCGGCTGGCAAGGCTGGCGCAGAATCTCGACCGTCTCGGCCTGTCGGCCGAGCTGGTGCAGACCGACCTGCTCGATTACCGGCCGGCGGAGCTGTTCGACGCGGTGCTGCTCGACGCCCCCTGTTCTTCGACCGGCACCGTGCGCCGGCATCCCGACGTGCCGTGGAGCAAGACCATGGCCGATGTCGAGAAGCTCGCCGCGCTTCAAGGCAAGCTCCTCGCCCACGCCGCCACTCTCGTCAAACCCGGCGGGCGGATCGTTTTTTCCAACTGTTCGCTCGACCCGATCGAGGGTGAGGATCTTTACCGCGCTTTCCTCGCCGAGCCTTCCGGCGTGACCGCCGATCCGATCCGCCCCGGAGAATTCGCAGGTCTCGACCCGTTCCTCACTGCCGAGGGCACGTTGCGCACAACGCCTGCCGATCTGCCGCTCGAATCGCCCGGGATTTCCGGTCTGGATGGATTTTTCGCCGCGAGGATGCGAAGAGCCGATTGGTGCGTTGTTCCATAGACCTTGCTGACTTTTTTAGGGATGACCCTGGCGGCACCGCGCGAAGGGCTTCACTTCGGCGAAAACCGCCTTCGCATAAGTTCTTGAATCATATAAGCTTGTGCTTGGGTAAGCGGACGATCAGGAGGGGTTTTGGCACTTGTTGCCGCCAGCACGACGCGTCTTTGGACGCTTGTCGCGAGGGAGTTCTGGCGCAAAACGCGCCGGCGCCTTCGCGCCGGTCCTATCTATCGCTGGCGTTATTCCGGCCGCACGCCCGAGCGCGTCCTCATCGCGCCGCCGGATCTGAGGCTCGCCGACCCGCAGATCGCGCTTGAAATCTACTACGGCCGTTATCCGCTGTCCGGCCACATGGTCGAGACCGGCGGCAAATCGCCTTTCCAGATCGATGTGCCCAACCGCGGCTGGCAAAAGACGCTGCACGGCTTCCGCTGGCTGCGCCACATGCGCGCCGCCGGCACTGAGCTCGCCGCCGCCAATGCTCGCGCTCTGGTCTCGGACTGGATCGCCATGCACGGCAACCAGATATCGGGCGTCGCCTGGGAGCCCGGCACGACCGCCAAGCGGGTGATTGCCTGGCTGCAGCACTCCTCGGTCGTGCTGCAGGGTGCGGAGTTTCCCTTCTACCGCGCCTTCCTCAAATCGCTTGCCATGCAGGTTCGTTATCTCAGGTCGATGGCGCGCGAGATGCCGGACGGCAAGGACAGGCTGCGCGCCCGCATCGCGCTTGCCTTCGCCGCCCTGTCGCTGCCGGCGCCGGCCTCGGCGCTGCGCAGCGCCACGCGCAATCTCGCCGAGGAGCTGGATTACCAGATCCTGCCCGACGGCGGCCATGTCTCGCGCAATCCGATGACGGTGCTGGAACTGCTGGCCGACCTTTTGCCGCTGCGCCAGACCTATGCCAACCAGGCCGAGGCGCCGCCGTCCGCCTTGATCAACGCCATCGACCGCATGCTGCCGGCGCTGCGCTTCTTCCGCCACCAGGACGGCAGCCTCGCCCGCTTCAACGGCATGGGCGCCACCATCCATGACCGCATCGCCACCATCCTGCGCCATGACGACACCGTCGGCGCGCCGCTCTTGCACGCGCCGCATTCCGGCTATGAGCGCCTGTCGATGGGCGGCGTCACGGTGATCGCCGACACCGGCACGCCGCCGCCCGTCGACGTCTCCAACGCCGCGCATGCCGGATGCCTCGCCTTCGAGCTTTCCTCCGGGCGCCAGCACTTCATCGTCAATGCAGGCATCGACACTTACGGCGCCGCCGAGTTCCGGCCGCTGGCGCGTGCCACCGCCGCGCATTCGACCGCCACCGTCAACGACACGTCCTCGGCGCGCTTCAGCCATTCGCTGCGGGTCAGCGACCTGCTCGGTTCGCCGCTGATCGGCGGCCCGCAGCACGTGCCCTGCAAGCGCATCGACCAGAAGGGCGTGCACGGCTTTGTCGCCCGCCACGACGGCTATGCCGCGCGCTTCGGCTTCCTGCATGAGCGTGAGCTGAAGCTGACGACCAACGGCAACGTGCTGACCGGCCGCGACCGTTTCCTGCGCCCCGGGGGTGGTGCGATCCGCAACAATGGCCGCGACTTCGTCACCGTGCGCTTTCACATCCATCCCGACATCGGCATGCTTCAGGACGGGCAAGACCGCCTGACGCTCGCCGCCACCCAGGGCGACACCTGGGTGTTCACCTGCGCGGAAGTGGGGCCGCAGGTCGAGGAATCGATCTATTTCGCCGGGCTCGGCGGACCGCGCCGCAGCAGGCAGATCGTGCTTGCCTTCAAGGCTTCGGAAATCGCCGAGGTGCATTGGCAGCTGACGCGCACCAATATCGCCGGCTACCCCGAAAACAACTGATTCGAGGCGAAGGAACCCGAGCTGCGCGCTTGATTTCCGGGCCTCATATGCTACGGCCCGCGAACGTTTCCCAACCAGCCTTGAAAGGCCGCCAGCCATGGCCGTCCCCGCCAAGAACATTCCGGCGCCAGACCTCGTTCCGGTTCGCCGCGCGCTGCTTTCCGTTTTCGACAAGACCGGCCTGATCGACTTTGCCAGGGCGCTTGCCGCCGCCGGCATCGAGCTGGTCTCCACCGGCGGCACGGCGAAGGCGATCGCCGAGGCCGGCCTTGCGGTCCGCGACGTATCGGAGCTCACCGGTTTTCCCGAGATCATGGACGGCCGCGTCAAGACCTTGCATCCGTCGGTGCATGGCGCCCTGCTCGGTGTCCGCGACGATCCCGAGCACGCCAAGGCCATGCACGACCACCATATCGCGCCGATCGACCTCGTCGTCTCCAACCTCTATCCGTTCGAGGAAGTCCGCCGCTCCGGCGCCGGCTACGCCTCGATCGTCGAGAATATCGACATCGGCGGCCCGGCCATGATCCGCGCCTCGGCCAAGAACCACGCCTATGTCGCCATCGTCACCGATCCCGCCGACTATGCCTCGGTGCTCAACGCGCTGGAGATGAACCTCGGCTCGCTGTCGCTCGATTTCCGCAAGAAGCTGGCGGCCAAGGCCTTTGCCCGCACCGCGACCTACGACGCGGCGATCTCCGGCTGGTTCGCCGAGGCCCTCGAGATCGAGCACCCGACCTGGCGCGCCTTCGGCGGCCGTCTCGACCAAGTGATGCGCTATGGCGAGAACCCGCACCAGGGCGCCGGCTTCTATCTCTCCGGCGACAAGCGGCCGGGCGTCGCCACCGCCAGGCAGCTGCAGGGCAAGCAGCTTTCCTACAACAACATCAACGACACCGACGCCGCCTTCGAGCTGGTCGGCGAATTCGATCCGGCCCGCTCTGCGGCGATCGCCATCATCAAGCACGCCAACCCGTGCGGTGTCGGCGAAGGCGCGACGCTGAAGGCGGCCTACGCCAAGGCGCTCGCCTGCGATCCGGTCTCGGCCTATGGCGGCATCGTCGCCATGAACCGCATCCTCGACGCCGAAGCGGCCGAGGAGATCGTGAAGACCTTCACCGAAGTCATCATCGCGCCCGACGCCACCGATGAGGCCACGGCGATCGTCGCGGCGAAGAAAAACCTGCGCCTTCTCACCACCGGCGGCCTGCCCGATCCGCGCGCGGCGGGCACGCTGGCGAAATCGGTCGCCGGCGGCCTTCTGGTGCAGAGCCGCGACAATGCGGTGGTCGACGATCTCGCGCTGAAGGTGGTGACGAGACGCGCGCCGACGCCGGCCGAGATGGCCGACCTCAAATTCGCCTTCCGCGTCGCCAAGCACGTCAAGTCGAACGCCATCGTCTACGCGAAGGACGGCGCGACCGTCGGCATCGGCGCCGGCCAGATGAGCCGCGTCGATTCCTCGCGCATCGCCGCCCGCAAGGCGCTCGATGCGGCCGAAGCCGCCGGCCTGGCCGAGCCGCTGACCAAGGGCTCGGTGGTCGCTTCGGACGCCTTCTTCCCCTTCGCCGACGGCTTGCTGTCGGCGATCGAGGCCGGCGCCACGGCGGTGATCCAGCCGGGCGGCTCGATGCGCGACGAGGATGTCATCGCCGCCGCCGACGAGCACGGCATCGCCATGGTGTTCACAGGGGTCAGGCATTTCAGGCATTGAGCGCTCCCCCTTTCTCCCCTGTGGGAGAAGGGGGAGCTACTCTACCGGCTTGTCCGCCGGGTAGGGTGTCCTGATGAGGATCGCCATGCCGATGGCGAGGAACAGGATAATCACCGCCATGCCGAGCCGAGCTGAATCGGTGGCCCAGCTGATGGTTGCCAGCAGGAATGGCGCCAGGAAACTCGTCGCTCGTCCGGACAGCGCGTAGATGCCGAAATAGCGGCCCGATTCGGCGGCCGTGACGCTGCGCGCCATATAGGAGCGCGACGAGGCCTGCACCGGGCCGAAGGCAAGGCCGATCAGCAGGCCGTAGAGAATGTAGGCCTTTTCGGCCGCGGTGCCGAACAGGCCGTTGGAATCGGTCAACGGGAGCTGTATCAGGCCGAGCAGCGTGAAGCCGGGTCCGGTCGAGATGATCCCGGCGGTGGCCACGGTCAGCATCACCAACGCGAGCATCACCACCGCCTTGGAGCCGAGCGCGGTGTCGAGGCGGGCAGCGATCCAGCAGCCGAAGATGGCGACGACATTGAGGATGATGCCGAAGATGCCGATCTCGGTGATCGACCAGCCGAACATCGCCGCCGCGAACACGCCGCCCTGCGTCAGCAGCGCATTGACGCCGTCCTGATAGATCATGCGGGCGACGAGGAAGCGGAAGATGCCGACGCGCTTGCGCGCCTCGGCCAGGGTCGACTTCAGCTCGGACAAACCCTGGCGCACCGCCGGTCCGATCGGGATGCCTTTGGCGGCATCGGGGGTGAAGAAGAACATCGGCAGGATGAACAGGAAATACCAGCCGGCCGACATCGGCCCCGTGGCGCGGGCATCCTCGCCAAGCTTCGGGTCAAGCCCGAGGATCGGGTCGAGGCCGATGATCGTCTTGCCGGTTTCGGGATTGCCGGCCATGAACAGGATGACGAAGATAAGCGCGATCATGCCGCCGAGATAGCCCAGCCCCCAGGCGATATTGGAGACGCGGCCGATCTCGCTCTTCGGCACCAGGCGCGGCATCATCGAATCATTGAAAACAGTGGAGAACTCCGCCGCCACCGAGGCCAGCGAGAACAGCAGCACGATCAGGAAGACGTTCGAGCCGGGGGCGGCAAGCCACAGCAGCGTCAGGCTGACGATCTTGATCGTCGCGAAAAAGGCGATCCACGGCTTGCGCGGCCCGGTCTGGTCGGCGATCGAGCCGAGCACCGGCGAGAGCACGGCGATGACCAGCCCCGCGGCGGCGATGCCCCAGGCCCAGGCGGCCTGGCCCATGACGGGATCACTGACCATGCGCGAGGCGAAGTAGGGCCCGAAGATGAAAGTGGTGACGACGGTGAAGAAAGGCTGCGCCGCCCAGTCGAAGAACATCCAGCCCCAGATGCCGCGCCCCGAGGCCCGCTGCACTGCTACTTCAGCCATGTCCCCTCCCGCATCGTCCGCTCCGCCCGCGACCGCGCCATGTCTGCATGTTTTCAGGCAACGATGCAAATGAACAAGCGGGGCGCGGCCGCTCATGGGCTCGCCCGCCTCGATTCCGCCCCCTACCTCCCCCTTGTGGGCATAGGCGCTAAGATAGGGATTGCGGCGCGGAATCGATTGTGATTCTACGCTGGGATGACACACGAATCGCTTGTTGATGACGGCTGGGCCGAGACGATTGAGCTTCTCGGCGGGGAAGAGTTGATCGCAGGAAGTGCTCGCGAGACGAAGGCGTTCCTGCGCCCGCGCGGCATCAGATCGGCGAGCGACCTGTTGCGCCTGACACTGG
>NZ_RZOZ02000198.1:0-312 GCF_003999155.2 Mesorhizobium sp. M1D.F.Ca.ET.231.01.1.1 | reverse complement strand
TTCGCTGCGGGCTGTACTGCGACTTCATTCTCCACCACTGGCTTGAGCCATGCCGGACGTCCGGAGAATTCGCGTTGCCCGCGGGAGACGGTCGGGTCGCGCCAATCTCGCGCGACGACGTGGCGACCGCGGTCGCGGCGGCAGCGACCGAGAAATCCGGTCCCACTTATACAATCACGGGCGATCAGGCGTTGGACTTTGGCGAGATCGCCGCCGACTATGGCCGAGCGATCGGGCAGCAATTGCGCTATCGCTCATGCGCCCAGGACGAATATCTGACCTCGGCGTCGGCACGCCTGGATGAACCTTGGC
>NZ_RZOZ02000197.1:0-312 GCF_003999155.2 Mesorhizobium sp. M1D.F.Ca.ET.231.01.1.1 | reverse complement strand
GGTCTTGGCGAACACCCCGACCTGCATCAGACCGCTCCCGCCACGCCGGCGAGCTCGACGCGTTCGCCGCTTTCGGCCGAGCGGGCGATCGCCACCATGGCGCGGATCGAGGCAAGCCCATCCTCGACGGTGGCGCCACGCTGCGGCTTGCCGTCGAGCACGGTGTCGGCCAGGCCCTCGAGCTGGCGGCGGAAGAAGTGGCCGTCGGCGCCGAGCGGCTTGCGCGACGTCGCATCCTTCTCGTGGAAGATGTCGACCTCGCTGGCGCGGAAGTACCAGGGATTGAAGGTCTTCGCGATCACCGAGCCGTTC
>NZ_RZOZ02000196.1:0-312 GCF_003999155.2 Mesorhizobium sp. M1D.F.Ca.ET.231.01.1.1 | reverse complement strand
ATCAGTTTGAGCTCGGCGATCCCCGCCCAGGAATAGCCGGCGGCAACGCCGACGGCACGGCCGGACTCATCGCGCAGCGCAAAGACGAGACCCCGGTCGTCATCGCGGCCGGTGAGAAGCCGGTTGTCGCTATTGAGGTGTTCCTCGATGGCGTCGAGCTCGGCCGGCGCAAGATCGTGCTCGGCCTGCAGGCGAGGGGCCATCAAATCCCGCCATACCAGTCGTAGCCATTGTCTTCCCAATAGCCGCCGCGGCCGCCACCGACATTGGCGAAGCTGTCGACCAGCTCGATCTTGTAAAGATATTTCGGCA
>NZ_RZOZ02000195.1:0-315 GCF_003999155.2 Mesorhizobium sp. M1D.F.Ca.ET.231.01.1.1 | reverse complement strand
GGTCAGTTCCTTCGCGCCCGGCAGGTCGGCCAGCACGGGAACGTTCACTTCCAGGTAGGCTTCGTTGACGGTGTAGTCACCGCCGGTCGGGCCAGCGGCCAAGTTGGTGGTCGCGCCGGTCTGGGCCAGGGCATCCGGGGTGTACTTGCCTTCTTCCTTGCGGCTTTCCACGCCGAACGCGAAGCCGCGGTCGCCGGCCGGCAGGGTCACGATGCTGCCGGCGATGTTGGCAAAGAAGTTCTTGGAGGTGGTGCGGCCCTTGGTGATCTCTTCCGGGAACAGCCACGCCTGCAGTTCTTCGTTGCCGTACAGGCC
>NZ_RZOZ02000194.1:0-315 GCF_003999155.2 Mesorhizobium sp. M1D.F.Ca.ET.231.01.1.1 | reverse complement strand
GTCGATGCGCCGGTAGGGGTCGAGCAGATGGGTGCCGAGCCAGGTGAGCGCGCCCAGGCAGATGATGACGAGCAGGGGCGCTGCCCAGATCACCAGCTCCAGCTTGGTCGAGTGGTCCCAGTCGGGCGTATAGGTCGCTGTGGTGCTGGATTGGCGGTAGCGCCAGGCAAACAGCACGGTCAGCGCCATGACCGGCACGATAATGATCAGCATCAGCAGGGTCGAGACCACCAGCAGGTCGCGCTGCTGGGCCGCGACATCGCCCGCCGGCGCGAGCACGACCATGTCGCAGCCGCACAACCGCCCCGCCAGGGA
>NZ_RZOZ02000193.1:0-315 GCF_003999155.2 Mesorhizobium sp. M1D.F.Ca.ET.231.01.1.1 | reverse complement strand
CAAGGGTGCCATCATCACCAGCGCCTACATCCAGTTCCAAGCCAACGAGGTTAAGACCGGCGCTGCGTCGCTGCTGATCCAGGGCGACAATACCGACGACGCCAGTCCCTTCACCACCGCCAGCTTCAACGTGTCCTCGCTTCCGAGGACGACGGCATCCACGGCCTGGACACCGGACCCATGGACCACGGTAGGCGATCATGGCCTTGCCGAGCGCACGCCGGATCTGTCGGCGATCGTCCAGGAGATCATCAACCGCTCCGGCTGGGCGGCGCTCAACGACATGGCGTTCCTGATCACCGGCACCGGCACGCG
>NZ_RZOZ02000192.1:0-315 GCF_003999155.2 Mesorhizobium sp. M1D.F.Ca.ET.231.01.1.1 | reverse complement strand
GACGGCGATGTGGCCAAGCGCTTGGCTGGACGTGTCGCCGCCGGCGATGATCACGCGCTTCAACTTTTGCGCGACGGCCAATGCGCGAAGCAGTTCGCCGAGGCCGCGGCCGAGCTTGTGGCGGGCGCCTTCCTGGCGGTCGATCTCGGCGCCGCGGTCGGCGGCCGGACCAAGTGCGGTGTAAAGGACGACGCTACGCCCTGCCTGCAGGCTGGCCTTGCCGGCTGCCGCCGCGCGCGCGATTGCTTTGTCGGATTCCTCCGAGACCAGCTCGACTGGATCGACCTCGACGCCGTCGAAACCGTCGCCCATCGC
>NZ_RZOZ02000191.1:0-315 GCF_003999155.2 Mesorhizobium sp. M1D.F.Ca.ET.231.01.1.1 | reverse complement strand
AAGCACGAGCACGTTCTCCGGAGGCGCTTGCGGCGCGGCCTGGGCAGGCAAGCCTACTGCCTGAAACAACGAATCAGCATCGGGCAGATCGACGACCCCGGCGATTTTGACCTCCACGGCCGGCAGGCCGATACGCTTGATCGACACCGCGTCGCCAGGGCGGACATGAAGGTTGGCCGCCGTTTGCTGGGCCACCAGAACGCCGTCTGCGCTGCCGGAAAGCAGGCGGATTTCCGCCGGAAAATCCTTGGAATAGCCTTCGTCCAAGGCGATGACCTGCCCCGGCCCGGTGGTCTGCGTCGTGCCGCCCGCCAC
>NZ_RZOZ02000190.1:0-315 GCF_003999155.2 Mesorhizobium sp. M1D.F.Ca.ET.231.01.1.1 | reverse complement strand
GGAAAAATGGCCGCCGACGAAAACGAGCTGCGGGCAGAGCTCGCGCGCCTTGCGGCCGGGCATGCCGCCGCGCACGCCAAAGACCTTGGCCTCGTAGGACGCGGCCAGCACCACGCCGCCGCCGACGGCGATCGGCTTGCCGCGCAGCGACGGATCGAGCAGCTGCTCGACCGAGGCGTAGAAGGCGTCGAGGTCGGCATGCAGGATGGTGGCAGCGGCGGCGTTCGTGGCGGGCATCGCGCGCTCTCTTGGCCATTTGTGTGGCATCGCAGCATTAGCTGCATCTTTTGTATGGGGAATTGACAGAACATAAAG
>NZ_RZOZ02000189.1:0-315 GCF_003999155.2 Mesorhizobium sp. M1D.F.Ca.ET.231.01.1.1 | reverse complement strand
AGCGCTTCGGCCGACTCGCTGATGCGCATCGAGAGCCGCTCGTCCGCGCCCTCGAAGTTGCGCAGGATGTCGCCGGCACGCGAGGCAAGCGACTGGGCGGTCTCGACGGCGCGGGCAACCAGCTTCTGGTCGGCCGCGTCGAAGGTGTTGGCGATCTCGCCGGCGCGCGTGGCCAGCTTGTCGGCTGTTTCCTCGGCACGGGCCATCAGCGAGTTCGATGCGTCGTCGGCGCGCGCCATCAGCATGTTGGACGTGTCCTGGGCACGTTCGTGCAGACGCCGGTCCGCCGCTTCGAAGGCCTGGGCGACATCCTCG
>NZ_RZOZ02000018.1:0-77352 GCF_003999155.2 Mesorhizobium sp. M1D.F.Ca.ET.231.01.1.1 | reverse complement strand
CGCGGCCGAACAGCTCCGCCATCATGCTGTCGATGTCGACGCCCTTGGCAATCGAGTGGCCATGGCCGCGATGGGTGGAGGAGATGTAGTCGCCCTCCTGGAGCTGCAGGCACACGCCGACGGCACTCGCCTCCTGCCCGGCATAAAGATGGGTGTTGCCCGGAATGTCGCCGGTACCCATCTCCTCCATCACCCGTTCCTCGAACCGGCGGATCATCCGCATGGTTCGATACACCTTCAAAAGTTCGTCGTGGGACAGTTGCAGAGCTGACATCGGTTCCCTGGCTCCGAATGGGTTTGCTTTTTGCGAAGCGCTTGGATTGAGCGTGCCTTCTGAAGAGGCGCCCGTGAACGTGCAATCCAGCCAGAGTCCGGACGGCGCTTTGGCATTCAATTCCCGCCCGAACCTGACCTGAACAACGCTGGCCAAGCTTACCTAACTGACGTACGTTAGACACAAAAGCTGCACGGTTGCAAGACGAAGATTGGCGCGGACCACCTGTGGCAATATTGAGAACTGATGTGCAATTGGCGATCGCACCTTTAAAGGTGCGCAGACCCGGACGATGATGACCGATTCTGCGACTCCTCATTGAATGATAGGTATTGAGATGTCCCTCCCAGCCCAGGTGCAGATTGCCCATGACGAGTTGAGGCGCCACTTGGCCAAATTTGACTGGGCCGGACAGACCGCCCGACGACGGGAGATCCTGCAAGCCTTCTTGAAGCTCGCCACGACCGAAGGCTATTCGTCGGTCACGATGAGACGTCTCGCCAAGGCCATTGGGGTCAAGGCGTCCAGCATCTATTTTCATTTCCCGGCCGGCCGTGACGAAATCGTCATCGAGTCCATGCGCTGGCATTACTACGAGTGGGGGACAGCCTTCCTGGGCGCTGTCGAACGATGCGACAGCGCTCAAGAAATTTGGGACGCAATGGTGCGTGTTCACCTTACCCGCCAGCTTTCGCTTCCCGAGAGCGACCTTTGGGATATTCTCGTGGCGATGGACCGCATAGGAGGGTTTCTTCCATCCGAGATCCGATCAGAGATTGACCATTGGCTGCAGCTTTTTCCGCGGATGTATGAAGCTGCCGCACATGAAATGGGCTACAGGAACTGCGATACGGCGGTCCATGTCGTCGTGGCGGTCCTGGACAGCGCGAGTTCCTGGTGCAAACGGCCATGCGATCACGACCTGGAGAGCCAGGTGAAACGGGCGACAGCCATCACCCATGCCCTTTTGGCTTCGCAAGCCGACCGCGTTGCACAGCGCGCTCCAATCGCCAGGCGTGCCCGCCGATGAGGCATGGAAGCGACCCCCTGCCCGTCGCAGCTGGCAAGAACTCGACAGCAACTGGGATCACTTGACGGCGCCGCCGAGTGAGAAACCGGCCTTGAACTGTCGCGACATGCTCAAGAAAAGCACGAGCACTGGAATCGAATAGACGATCGAATATGCCGCCACTGCTCCGTAATTAATGGAAGTCGAGCCCATGAAGCCGTAGAGACGCACCGGCGCCGGCTGCTGATCGACATCGCTGAGCAGGACGATGGGGATCAGGAAATTCCCCCACGCATTGACGAAGCCGAATATCGCTGCCGATGCAAGTCCTGGCTTGGTGAGCGGGAAGATCACCAGCCGAAGGATCTGGAAGCTGGATGCCCTCTCCATGAAGGCGGCTTCCTCAAGCTCGGATGGGATTGCATCGATAAAGTTCTTCAGCTGGTAAATTTGGAACGGCAGGCCCGTCACCCCCAGCAAGACCCCCGTCGGAAAAAGTGAAAACCAGCCTAGAATGGAGAACATCTTATAGGTTGGGACAATGAGGATCGATATCGGAATGCCTGACAAAAACAGGATCGTCAGCATCAACGGGTTCTTGAACGGAATGTGCTGCCGCGAGAAAACATAGGCAGCCATGAAGGCAGCCGTTGTCCCCACGATCATCGCGATGCCAGACAGGGCCAGGCTGTTGGCGAGCGCGCTCAGATTTTCCGCTGCAACCGCGGTGATATAGTGATTGATGGTGGGCACGGGCATCTTGAACTGGAACGACGCGGTCTGATCGATCGACGCCAGCACCAGCCAGAGCATCGGAACCGCAAAGAAAAGTGTAAGCACCAGTACCGTTGCGTTGCTGATCAGCTTTCCAACTGTGAAAGCCCTCGGCTTGTTCAACGGCAAATCGCCCCATGGACGATCACTCTCGATGGAAGGCGTATCTTGCATTTTCACGATCTCATACATCAATCAGCCCACCGAACGACCAGGTTGACGCAGGCGCGCCTTAGCGGCGCGCCCGCGCAAAGTAGAGAAAGAGCCAGCCCAGAAGGGCCGAGAGCAGGACCATCACGTTACCGAGAAGGGCCGAATAGCCGAGCTTGTGGAACTTGAAGCCCTGCAGGTAGGCATAGACGGGCAAGATGTTGCTGTCGTTGCCAGGTCCGCCGCCGGTCATGAGATAGACGATGGTGAAATTGCCGAACGTCTGTAGCATCATCAGCAACGCCACCGTGACTATGGTTGGCTTGAGCATCGGTATCGTGATCTGCATCAGGCACTGAGCGGAAGAGGCTCCCTCAAGTCGCGCCGCCTCGTAGAGGTCCTCCGGGATGCTGCGAAGCGCGGCCGAAAACATGATTAGGCTGAGGCCGGCGAAAGACCAGGCATTGGCCACCGACACGAAGAACATCGCATGCTGGTAGAGCAGGTCCAGATTGGGCATGCCCACCAGCATGGCGATAATGCCGGACTGTGTCGTGGTGGCCAGCCAGACAAACGCTATGGTGCTTGGCGGCAGCGTCCAGGCAAGGATGGCGAAGGTGTTGCCGACCCATCTGGCAGGTGCCACGCTCCCCTGCATCGCGATCGCCAGGATCAGACCAAGCAACGTGGCGCCGATCGCGCCGGACCCCACCACGAACACGAGAGTGGACCATATCGACTGGTAGAAGGTCGGATCGTCCACCAGATCGATGACGTTGGCCAAGCCAGTGAACTGGTAGTGAATGGCGTGGAGCCCGATCAGCTGTAGGTTCGTGAACCCCAGATAGATGGCGTAGAGGACGGGGCCGACGAAAAGCCCGCCGAGAAGAACCGCGGCCGGCGAAAGAAACACGAAGCTGATCCGGTCGACGCGCGGCTGATCCAGCCGCGGGCCGTCGGGGGGGCTGTTCGCCCCCCCTTCTTGAGCTTTGGCGATCGGAACACCAAAGGACATCGACGAACTCATGGCAGGGTCTCGACCTTGTCCTCTCCCAGTTGGTCGACGACATATTTGCGCATTGCCTTGACCGCATCGTCAACCGGCGTCTCCGGCTTCAGGACCATGGTCTGCGTCGCCATCTGGAACGCATAGGCCCAGACTGGAAGCTCAGGTCTGGATGGCATGCTGGCCGCCGTCGAAGTCAGATCGGCAAAGCTCGTCTGGAAGCGCGGCAGGCTGTAGCTCAAATATGTCGGGTCCTTGCTGTACGCAGGGGTTGGCGGAATGGCCGGGCCCCAGGCGCTCAGGTCAAGTTGCTGCTGCTTTTCAGTCATGATGTTGACCACAGCCCACGCCAGATCCGGATTGGGCGTATCCTTGTAGATCGCCGCGGCTTGCGTATCCATCGTTGCGGCCGTTTGCGGGGCCTGACCATTCGACGTCGGAACTGCAGTCGAGCCGATAGTCTCCTGCTCCTTTTCTCCCCAGCAGGGCGTGCAGACCTGCGGATTCCAGTCGATCGGGATCCAGTTGCCGGCAAACACGATGCCGGTCTTGCCCTCTGGCAAGATGGTGGCGGAGTTGTTGGTCGCGTTCGCGTTCATGATCTGCGAGGAAGGCGCCAGAAGATCATCAGCGGCGGCCTTCTTGTAGAACTCCAGAACCTCTCGGATGCCTTTGCTGTCAACAACCCACTTCTTGGTCGTCGGGTCGTAGATCTTGGGCTCGCTGGATGCCGTCAGTAACAGGCCAGGGCCATTACCCAGGGCTGCCGGTCCTTGGGCGGTGCCCGTGATGAGCCAGATCGGCCAAGAGTCAGGCACCGCCTTCTTGATCGCGCGTGCAGCGGTCAGGATGTCGTCCCAGTTCTTGGGCGCCCAATCGGCTGAAAGGCCGGCCTTTTCCATCAACGGGCGGCTGAACAGCAACTGGTAGGTATTGATGCCCACCACGACGCCATAGTGGGTTCCCTCGACAGCACCTTCATTCTGCACAGGCTTCGGGAAATCCTGCCACCAAGAGGCTGCCTTGGCCTTATCGTCAAGGGGCAACAGGAGGCCGCCATCGGCAAACTGTCCGATGCTGACGCTCATCACGTGAATGATGTCCGGCGCTGTTTTGGGCGAGTTGTAAAGAAGGCTGAGCTTCGTCATGAAGTCTTCGTAGCCGCCGGGAATTGGAACCAGTTCCAGCGTGTCCCCAGGATGAGCGGCCTCGAATTCCTTCTTGATATTGCCATACCATTTCGTGATCAGTTCCGGCTTGGAGAACATATAGTCAAGAGCGTAGGCCACCTTCACATTAGCGGCCTCGGCCTGCTGGACGAGGCCAGCTGTGCTGCAAGCCAGCGCCAGCAGAGCTGCGGCGACAAATCCGCCTCGACGCTTGGGCGATGGCGAGCAGCCCCTGTTTTCGATATCCATTACTTCCTCCTTGCTGCAGATCATAGTTCCACCTGAAGATATCAACTATTGTCGACGTCTTTACCCAACTGAACGCACTTGTTTCTCCGCGCTCAGAAGCTCTTGATGGGGTGAACAAAGGTTCACGCCGGAAATACTGTCGAAGCAGTGTAGGTCGCTTGGATCGAACACGAGATCCACCTGATCCCCGATCCGAACGGGGGCGAAGCTCGGGAACCTTGAGTTGATCTCGGTGCCCGCGACATCGACCAACACGAAAGTTTCGGAGCCGGTCGTCTCGATTGCTTTGACCGTCCCGGCGATCTTTTGCGAGCAGCGTGAGGGAGCGTCCTTGGTCCAATGAAGGTCATCGGGACGAATTCCGAGCTCGACCTGCGACGGCAGATCGTCCGAAAACTGCTGCAGCGGGAGCTTGAACATAGTGCCCAGCGTGGTGAAACGAGCGGTTGGCCCCTCGACCTGAACGGTCGCGGGCGAGATATTCATCTTGGGCGATCCGATGAAGGTGGCGACCGCCTTGCTGGCGGGACTACGATACAGATCCGCAGGCGTGGCGACCTGCAGGATGCGCCCCTTGTCAAAGACGGCGATCCGGTGCCCCATTGTCATGGCTTCCACCTGGTCATGTGTCACATAGACGGTGGTCACGCCGAGTTGCCTTTGCAGCTCCGAAATCTCGGTTCTCATGTGAGAGCGCAGAGCTGCATCGAGGTTCGAGAGCGGCTCATCGAGCAGGAACAGGCGCGGACTGCGGATCATCGCTCTGGCCAATGCGACGCGCTGGCGCTGTCCACCTGACAACTCCGCCGGCCGCCGGTCGAGCAATTTGTCCAATCCAACCAGTTGCGCGACCTTCTGCACACGATCGGCAACGTCAGCCTTGGGCTCGCCGCGCACTCCAGGCCCGAATGCCAGGTTCTTGCGAACGGTCATGTGCGGGTAAAGCGCATAGCTTTGGAACACCATCGCGGTGTCGCGTCGTCCTGGCGCGGTCAGCGTCACGTCTTCCTTGTCCAGGAAGATCTTGCCGTAGGTCGGGGTCTCCAGGCCGGCCAGCATCCGAAGTGTCGTCGTCTTGCCGCAACCGGACGGGCCGACAAACACCATGAACTCTCCATCATTAATCTTGAGGTTCAGATCATGTATGATTGTGACGGCACCGAAGCGCTTCCACACACTCTGGAATGTAACTGAAGCCATGTTTTCGTTTATACTTTCGATTTGGTTTCGTGTTATTGACAGATAGACCGCTCAAACTACCAACAAAGCATTCGCCTGGATGGTCCCTCTGGCAACAGAAAAGCCGGTTCTCCCTCATGAACTTGTTCGGACTCTGCAATGCTCATCGCATGTATTTTGGTCACGACCCTACGCTGCGCGCTCGCTCGGCGAGTGCGCCCCAGTCGACTGCAGGCTGGATTTCAAGCTAAGCGGCTACTGACGCCGCTGATGCACTATAGTTGGTGGCGTTTTCATCGCGCGTTGTTCCCCTGCAAGCTGAAGCCTCGTTCTCCGACAAGTGCTCAAGCGGCAGTACTCTTCCTTGTCCCTACCTTCAAACGCCTGCCCCACGCTGTCAAATTTTGATCGATGATGGGAACAGATCATCCAATTTTATCAGAACCCGTGGCGTGATTGCCTCTGTTACGCGCCCCCGTCAGGGCAGCTAGCTCCTTCCAACCGAGCCCGATGGACAAAAACCATCGCTTACAAGCTTGCGATGCGCGCCCTTTAGGTTCTGACGTCTTGTCTTGAAGACCAGTCAACACTATGATCCAATCACTTGTCAAGTGGATCATGTGATCCAGAGTCCCTTTTGCCGGAGGCATGAGGTGCCTGTCGCGATGTTGAGGGAACGTCCACGCCGCATGGCCTTAAGGGGTGTCGCGCGGATTGATAGAAAGCTTGCCTCGGTCAAGCGCGGAGCCGGTGGCCCGTTGCCTGGACCGGCGAGACGGTCCGGATCTAACCATCCACAGCCGCGGCACCAGTCGCCGCTCCCTACCACCTTGCCCAGCGCAGCCTCTAGCGCGGTCAGCTTGGAAAGCGCGAACCTTCCCGCGATAGGGCGGGCCAAGTGAGAGATAGAGCGGGTCAAATGAGAAACGCGCACGGGGCTTTTGGATCAATCGTTGCGGATCGCATTCCAGCTGTGCCAAGACTGACCGCGTCGGTCCGTAGATCATGAACCCGAACTTGTCTTGTGAACCTAGCCGATCCTTCCTTGCCGGAGAGAGCCTTGACCGATACCGACCTGCTTGACCGCATCAAGAAGATATGCGTCGAACTTTCGGGCCAGACAGTCGACGCCGCCCACTATGTAATCAACAACGCGGACGATATCCCGTTCTACACCATGCGCGAAGTCGCCAGGCGGGCAAGCATCCAGCCCGTCAGTCTCGTACGTCTGGCCCAGAAGCTGGGGTTTGCGGGCTACGGGGAGTTTCGGCAGCAGTTCATAGACGCAACCCAGGAGCGAAACCAGCGCGATCGTCAATCTGTCAGTCGCAACGAATCGAGCGCACGTGTTCTCATTGCGGAGATGGGGAAGAGCCCCGGGCTCAAGGCCTTCGTTGATTCCTTCTTTGCGACCGAATTGGCCGTCGTCGAGCAAGCAAGATCGCATCTTTCGGAAGAAAAGCTCGAGAGTGCCGTCGAGCTTTTGGCACGCGCGCCAAAAATCTACGTCATGGGCCGGCGAACGGCTTTTACGCCGGCGTTCACCCTTGCCTACACTTTGCAGAAGGCACGGCCGAACATCGTCCTGTTGGACACGCCCGGCGGCGCTCCTGAGGGAGCACTTGATGACATCCGGCCAGGTGACGTCTTCGTGGGAGTAACATTTGCACCTTTCAACCGGCTGGTCCACAGGTTGACCGAGAAGGCCTCGCAATCAGGCGCCAAGATCATCGCAATCACCGACAGTTTCGCCGCACCAATAAGCAAGTTCGCGGAGCCATTGCATTTCGTGGCGCAAAGTTCCGGTCGCGCGTTTCCCGAGTCGGCACTGGGCGCGATAGCTATCGCCAACATCCTTGCCGCCTTGACCATCAGCAAGCTCGGCGAGGTAGCGCAACACCGGATACGCGAGAACGAGCGGTTCCTCGTGAATTCTGGTGAATATCTGCTGTCGAACGGGGCCAAGAAGCGTCGGCGCGCGACAACAAGCAAGTGATCCTCACGAATGTTGGGCAGCGCGACCACCCCGCTTTGGCTCGCAAGACCAATTTCAAAGGTCTTTTGAGCGGCAGCACCTGGTGCTGCCGCCCCGAGCGCCGGGCGGTTCAATCTTAGCGGACGACGTTCCGCAACAGGCCAATTTGCTGGAGCTCGACTTCGACCGTATCGCCGGGCTTCAACCATAATGGAGGCTGGCGCTTGGCTCCTATGCCCTGCGGGGTGCCCGTCGTGATGATGTCGCCGGGAGACAAGGTCAGGAAGAAGGAGATGTAAGAGACCAAATCACGGACAGGAAATATCATGTAGCGTGTGTTGGAGGATTGCACCTGCACTCCGTTCACGCGCGTTTGAATATCCAGATTTTGCACATCGTCGACCTCGTCCAAGGTGACGATCGCCGGCCCGCAAGGAGTGGAAGCGTCGACGGCCTTACCCGCCAGCCACTGCGTTCCCTTATACTGCAGGTCGCGCGCCGTGATGTCATTCAATACCGTCAGCCCGGCGACGTAGCTGAGCGCATCTAAAGCAGCAACGCCGCGACATTGGCGGCCGATAACGATGGCCAGTTCGCCCTCGAAATCCAGGTTCTGAGTGATATTGGAACAGCGAATTTCATCGGACGGACCGATCAAAGTGCTTGCAAACTTCGCGAAGATATCGGGATGAGTGGGAAGCGCCCGACCGGTTTCGGCAACATGGTCGTTGTAGTTGAGGCCGATACACAGGACCTTTGCCGGATCGGCAACGGGCGGACCGAGCCGCGTCGCTGCAAGCGGACCAACCGCGGCCCTGGGGCTTGCCTTGGCGGCGGTGGTCAGACGCTTGGAGAGCTCGGGCAGCGACGATCCATGTTCTCGCAGCAGCGTACTCATGGAACTGCCAGCGCGAGCGTCGGCGCCACTGGCTTCCAGCAGCATCGAGATGTCAAAGACTGTTGAATCGAGCACAATGCCTGGCTGCCACGAGCCAGAACGATCGTAGGAAACAAGTTTCATTGGTTTCTCCCGCACCCTTCCGGTGCCTTTGATGCAAAGCGGGGCAAAGAGCTTGTGGCAGGCCGTGCTGCCCGCACGGTCGCCGTCAGATACGATTTCCTTTCAGAAAATCGGCAGCGCGCTCGCCGATCATGATGGCGGGAGCATTCAGGTTGCTGGATGTGACGAACGGCATGACCGAGGTGTCAGCCACGCGCAGGCCGTCAATGCCGTGGACGCGCAACTGAGGATCCACGACGGCCATCTCGTCGGTCCCCATCTTGCAGGCACCGCTCAAGTGGTAAGCGCCTTGCGTATACTTTCTGGCGAAAGCCTCGAGCTCAGCACGGGTTGTCAGGGGCTTTTTTGGCAGGTGCGCCTCACTGACGAACTTTTGCATCGAAGGCTGCGCCATGATCTCCTGGCCGAGCTGGATCCCGTCAACGATACGGTCCACGTCGTAGGGATGGCTGAGGTAGTTGGGGTCGACAATTGGCGCAACACCTGGGTCACTCGATCTAAGTGCAATCCGGCCGCGCGATTTCGGGCGGCAGGCATAAACATTGAGGGTGCATCCGTTTCCGCTTGCGGTGGTTTCAACGCCTTCCTCGATGCCGGCACCTCCCAGGAAGTGATACTGGAGATCGGGCGTTGGATCGCTCTTGTCGCCCCACCAGAAGGCAGCTCCCTCGCAAATGTTCGAGGTAACCGGCCCGCTGCCGAACAGCGCGTACTCGACGCCCGCGGCCACCTGCCAGCGCAGCTTCTTGTATTTGTCGTAGCTGGTATCCGACTTAAGATTATAGATTAGGAAGCAATCGGTATGGTCTTGAAGGTTCTGACCAACGCCCGGCAGATCATGTACCACGTCGACGCCGATGCGCTTGAGATCGGATGCAGGTCCGATGCCCGAAAGCAGCAGAAGCCGTGGCGATCCGATGGCTCCTGAGGAGACCACCACCTCACGTTCCGCACGCATGGTCGCCAGGCGGCCGTTATCAAGATATTGAACACCAGTTGCCCGGCCGCCTTCTATGATAATCTTGGTGACCTGCTTGTTGGTGACGACATTCAGGTTTCGACGTCCGCGGGCCGGATGAATGTAGGCATCGGCTGAACTGCATCGACGCCCATTCTTCGTGGTCAGCTGATAAAATCCCGCCCCCTTGAGCTCTCCAGAATTGAAGTCCGGATTGAAGGGAAGCCCTGCCTCCTGGCAGGCCTTCACCCAGGCTTTGGTCAGCGGAAGTGTATGCTGCTGGTTCGATACGCTTAGCGGGCCATCCTGCCCGTGCGCCTCGTCTGAATAGACCTCATTGTTTTCCGCCTTGCGGAAATATGGAAGGACGTCCTTATAGCCCCAGCCTTCCGCCCCATGCGCGGCCCAGCGGTCGTAATCTGAGGGCGCTCCTCGCATATAGATCAAACCATTGAGTGAGCTGCCGCCACCCAAGACACGCGCCTGTCCAACTTGAGTTTCAAGGTCGTTCTGATGCTTGAGCGTTTCGACTTTGTACCATTGCATCAGGGAGCTCTTGAAGGATTTGTAGAACGTGACTGGAAAACGTATCCAGATGCTGCTGTCCTTCGGTCCGGCCTCGAACAATGTAACGGACGCGTCCGGATCCTCGCTCAGTCGACCCGCAATCGCGCACCCAGCCGATCCTCCGCCTACAACGATAAAGTCGGGCATGGCCCCTTCTTCCCTTCCAACTTGGCCTGCGAACCTGCGGGTGTAGCCCCAGGCGTCCGAACTTTACGATGAGACCAGAGCGGCCAATCCACTTTATGGGCGGTCCGTTGTGCCTGGCTGCCCATTTCGTTACCGGATCTTCGACCTTATTTGATCCCGGCAAAGAAGCCGTCGACCTCCGATTGACGCATGTCGCAGAACCAGCATTCGACGATCTTTTCATTCTCGAAGCGATAGGCAGCAAGGCGGTCGGTTTTTACCCGCTTGCCGCCTCGCGCCCAGATTTCATGGACCATAATGAGGATCGCGTCGTCTGAGTCTGCGATGACTTGGTCATGGCCCGCCTCGCCTCCCACGATCCACTGGTCGGTATAGGCCGCGACCTTGTTGACCCAGTTTTCGAGAAAATCCTTTGCTCCGTGAAAATCGCGAGAGAGAACCGGGTGCGTTCCACCCATATGGACCACCAGGTTATCAGCGTAGAAGCTGCAGCCCTTTTCGATATCCCCGCTCGACCACGCATCGTGGTAATCGCGAAGGATGTCTTTTGCCCGCTTTTTGCTCATCTTGCTTCTTCCTCCGGTTTGCACAAATCACCCGACCACGGTTGCGGCCTCACTGCCTGCGAGGTGTGGCGGCCAACGGCTTTCCTCGCATCTGGATCGACGCGACGGATCTTCCATCCGGGGAGATTTCAACACCATAGGTCTGCAGCGCGGCCTGTCGCGAGACGACGCCATCGCGCACGTCACGCAATACAGCCTCTGGATCGCGCAAGTACGGATGGCCCCACCCGCCGCCGGCCGAGGCCTGAATGACGAGATGGAGCGGCCCGACCTCCTCGACGCCGTAGGGCGGACAGGCCAGTTCTTCGCCACTCGCAAGATCGAATGCCCTTATCGATCCCTTGGCGCCCCACTCTCCGTCATTGACGCCAGCGCCCGTGGGTTTGCGAGCGCCTTCGCCGCGCAACAGGTGCTCGCCCCCGGCAAGCACGTCAACGACATAGTCCACCCCGGTTCCGCCGCGATACTGGCCTGCGCCGCCGGTATCGCTGCGCATCTCATAGCGATGTACGCGCATCGGATAGGATTGTTCATATGTCTCGATATTAGGAATGAACATCCCGCCAAGCGTCATCTGATGGCTGGTGGTGGGAAATCCATCTCGGCCCTTGACGGCACCGCCGCCAGAGCTGCCATGCCAATGGTACAAGACGAACACGCCGCCGGAGGGCTTCTTGCCCGACGAGATTCCGAATACGGATTTGCCCCAACCGGCACAAGCGCGCTCGGGATCGGCTTGGGCCAATGCGCCCCAGCAGGCATTCATGATGTCGATCGCCGGGTAGACGGTGTTCATTGTCATCGGCGCCGGTGGCAGCGCGTTTACGGTGGTGCCCTCGGGCGCTATGATCTTGACGCAGCGATAGGTGCCCTCGTTGTGGGGAATTTCAGGATCAAGGAACGCTGAAAGCGCGCAGTAAACGGCCGAATGCGTGTTGGCTATCCCGCTGTTCTTGAAGCCTCTGATCTGCGGAGAGGTGCCCGCAAAGTCAAAGGTCATCGTATCGCCATCGATGGTGAGCTTCACGCGGGTTTCAACGTCCACGAGCTTGAAGCAATCCGTATCGCTTACATCCGAGGCTTCCCAGGTACCGCTTGGAAGTTCCGAGATAGCCTGGCGCATGCGGCGCTCGCCATAGTTCAGGAGCGCATCGAGATAGGCATTGCCCTTTTTCACGCCAAGCTGGCCGACAACGTCGGCAAGCCGCTGGCCGCCGATGCGCGTCGAGCCTATCATCGCGCCGAGATCACCTTCCAACAGATCCGGACAGCGGGAATTCAGCAGCAGCATCCGCCACAGATCATCGCGTAGCTGGCCTTTCTCAATCAACTTGAGAACGGGCAACCGTATCCCTTCATGGAAGATCTCGGTCGCCTTCGCGTTGTAGGTGCCGGCAGCGCCCCCACCAATATCGGACTGGTGGGCGCGGTTACTGCAAAATCCAATCAGCTCGCCTTCTACAAAAACGGGTCGGATGAGCGTCCAGTCAGGAAGGTGATTGCCCCCTGCCGCGTAAGGATCACTCAGGATGAAGACATCTTCCGGCTCGATGCGCCCGGCAAAATCCCTCAACACCGCGCGCACCGCGAAGCCACCGCTGCCGGAATGGATCGGCAACCCATCGGCCTGGGCGATGGTCTCGCCATTGGCGTTGCTCAAAAAGCAAGAGAAGTCATGGCTTTGACTGAAGATCGGGCTCCGCGCGGTGCGGATCATGATCATTCCCATCTGCAGGCTAATGTGATCCAGCTGCCGCTGCAGGATGGCGATTAGGACCGGATCATATTCCGTGGACGAAACAGTGCTCATGTTAGGCCCTGACCTGTTGCATCAAGCGACTCGCGCGGGCCAGTTCCGTATGCGTGAGGCCCACTGGCGTCGCTGTTGGCGCGCAATACCTTTTCATGCCGCCCCTCCATGCGCGATATCGACATGATAGTTGCCGGCGTCCGTCATGGTGAGCCTGTCGCCCATCCCGAGGATGAGTGTAGTCGTCGCCTCTTCGATGATCGCCGGCCCGACCAGTTGCTGGCGCGACTTGAGCACGGTTCCATCGTAGACCGGGGTTTCGACGAATCCGACTTTCCTGTCGATCCAGACCGGCCGGTTTGAATGGGGTAACGGCTCGGAAACCAGGGACGACGCATTGGCGACCTCCAAAGGATCAAGCTTTCCGATCGCGGCCAGCCGCAGATTGACGACCTCGATGGCTCCAGCAGACTGTACGTAGCCAAACAGGCGTTGGTAGGCTTGCTCAAAGCCTGCCCGGATAGCCGCAGCATCGGTGGAGAAACTTTCCACCGCAATCGTCCATTGCTGCCCGAAATAGCGAAGGTCATAAGCTCGCTTCAGCAGCGCCTTTTCTCCGGTGAAACCCTCGCGGGCCAGCACTTCTCGTGCTTCGGCCTCGATGGCTTGGAAAGCACATTCCAGTTTGTCGGTCGCCGAGACCTGCTTGTCGAGGTCCTTTAGCCAGCTTTTCACGAAGTCATGCCGAAGGTCGGAATTGCACATGCCAAATGCGCAGAACACACCTGCAAGTCGGGGGATATAGAGGCTCGGACTGCCAAGCAGGCGTGCCGTCGACGGGCCGTGCAATGGGCCCGCACCGCCGCAGGCGACAAGTGTGAACGCTCTTGGATTGTAGCCCTTTTCCAGAGAGGCACGTTCAACAGCGTGAAGGATGTTCTGCTCGACGAGCTGGATGATGCCGGCGGCAGCGTCGGAAACACTGAGGCCAAGCGGTTTGGCGACATGGGTTTCAATCGCCTCGACGGCCCTCTCCAGACTCAAGCTGATAACGCCGCCCGCATATGGACCGGGCTTCAACCGACCGAGGACAAGCTGCGCATCGGTGACTGTCGGCCGCTCGCCGCCACGGCCGTAGCAGGCAGGCCCGGGCGTCGAGCCGGCGCCTTCCGGACCGGCCCTCAGGAGGCCCGCGCCGTCGACCGAAGCGATCGTGCCGCCGCCGGCACCGACCGTGTAGATGTCGACAGAAGGAATATTGAGGTGATAGCCGTCGACCACGATCTGATCCGTCATGGAGACCATGCCATGCTCCATCAAGGTGACGTCACAGCTTGTCCCCCCTACCTCGATCGAAATCAGATGTTCCGAACCGGTGTCCTGACCGAAAAACTTCAGCGACCCAACGCCAGCGGCAGGGCCCGACAAAACCAGGCTGGCCGGCGCGTAGCCGATCTCGTCAATCGAGATCGCCCCGCCATTGGACTGGATCATCAACAGCTTGCGCGGCAGCCCCAACTGAGCCAGTCGCGCGGCCAAGCTCTCCAGATATGGGACAACGCGGCGCGAGACATAGGCATTGACCACGGTCGTGGACGTTCTCTCGTACTCGCCGATTGTGGGCGAGATTTCGGACGAAGTGGTCACCCAGACATCCGGAAGATGCTTTTTGAGCTCGTCCCTCGCGGCCTGTTCGTGCGTGGGATTGGCGTAGGAATGCAGGAAGCAGATGGCAACTGCCTCGACGCCCTCCTCGGCAAACACACGCGCGGCGGCCGCGACGGAGTGCGCATCGAAGGGGATGCGAACTGTGCCGTCATGCTCCAAGCGCTCGCTCACCGGCAGGCGCAGATACCGGGGCACCAAGACTTCCGGAAACGGCCGTCGATGGTCCCATACATCCTCGCGAATTGACCTGCGGATCTCCAGCGAGTCACGGAAGCCGTCGGTGACGAGAAGCCCGACCTTTGCACCCTTCTTCTCGAGCAGCGTGTTGGTTGCGATGGTCGAGCCATGGACGAATAGTTCAGTGTCGGCAAGAAAGCGCTCCACATTAACCGCGAGCGCATCGGCAGCAAGGCGGACCGCGGAAAGGACGCCTTCGGTCGGATCGGATGGCACGGATGGGGCCTTGAACGCCCTGACCGCCCCCCGGGCGTCGACCATGACCAGATCCGTGAAGGTACCGCCGATGTCAACTCCCACGCGGTAAGGTGCAACTAGCATTTGCGTCCACTCGTCCTTGCTTCGGATTCGCTGCTCAACGGCAAACCATCGGTGACAGCCTCAAGCTACCGCTGCCGCGCGTGTGCCGAGTTCTCGTTCGACAACGTTGAGGAGCTTGTCAGCTATCAGCTTGACCTCCACTTCCGTCATTGGCGTCGAAAGCGCCCCGGAGCAGTTCGGCGTCAGAAGAACGTTCTGGTCGAGCATCGCCAGGTGGATGCGCTTGATCAGCTTGGCGGTTTCAGCATTGGCAAAGGCACTGCGATACCCGGTCACTTCGCCGGGCCCGACATGCAGTCGGAAAAGCGATCCCATGCCGGTCACGCTTGCATCGATGCCCTTCTTGGTAAAACCTTGGCGAAGGTCATTGCGCAGTTTTTCGCCAAGGCTGTTCATCCGTTCGACCGCCGATCGGGAGTAGTGTGTGAGCGAAGCCAGGCCCGCCGCCATGCTCAATGGGTTGGCGCTGAAAGTGCCGCCCATCGAGACCCTGGGCTTGCCGGCGGAATGGTCGAAGACGGACATGCGGTCTGCTGGCCCGGACACCGCGCCGATGGGCAATCCGCCGCCGATGATCTTTGCTGTCGTCACCAGGTCAGGCTCGAGCCCGAAGAGCGGCGAAGCGCCCTCGAATGAAAGGCGGAAGCTGATCACCTCGTCGGCAATCAAGATGATCCCATGCCGACGGCAGGCCTCTTGCACGACAGCAGCAGTCTCCAGGGAGATCGGCACCGTGCCGGCGCGCGAGGCGTGAGGGTCGACGATGACGGCGGCAAGGGAAGGACCCTCGCGACGCAGGATCTCGGCGCAACGCTGGGGATCGTCGTAAGGCAGCACCACAGTTTCGTGCAGAACCGAATCCGGCGTGCCGGCGTTGCAGCGTACTGATGCAGGATTGCCGTTGTCGTCATTCCAGTTGGCGGGCGTCGGATCAAGGCTGACTTCCACCCAGTCATACGCGCCGTGGTAGCAGCCCTCGAACTTGGCAATCCTTTCACGGCCCGTGATACCGCGCGCACCCTTGATAGCGGCCAACACAGCTTCGGTTCCCGAATTGCAAAAGCGCGTCTGCTCCATCCTCGGGTTTCGCGCCGCCAACGTTTCGGCCAGCAGGATCTCGCTCTCTGTCGGCATCCCGAATGCCGTGCCTTTCACCATTGCCGAGCGAACGGCATCGAGCACCGGCTCAAACGCATGACCGTGGATGAGCGAAAAGAAATTGTTTGCGCAGTCCAGAAGCCGCCGCCCATCGATATCGACGACCCAGCAGCCTTCACCACGCGCAGCATATGGCGGATGCGGCTGGAACCACGATGCCGCGCGCATCGAACCTCCTGGGACCACCTTCCTTTCACGCATGAAAGCAGTCTCGGATTGCCCGCCGATTACCGGATCAGCCTTGTCGCCGTTTTGGCCCGTCCCGAGATTCATCGCCTTCTCCGTCCGCTTTAGGTGCCGTTACTCAACACTATGATCCAGATCGTTGTCAACTGGATCATGTGATCCAAGAGCAGATTTTTGATCTTGTCCGACGAGAATTCACCTTTGGACTGCAGAGAGAAGTCGTCGAGGCACCCATGACTTGCATGCCTCGGACTGGGCGCTGATCTTGGAATATCCATGCTGCAGGCATGCCTGCTTGGTCGATGTCACGCCTGACGGTTGACATCTGCGCAAGCGGCCCGGTTCCTTATGTCTGGCTCACTGGCACTGGGCCGTGCAGCGCGATTGCTTGCCAGATAGCTTTGAGGGGCAGGACATGCGCCTGCAAGTGCGGCCCTGCTACGGTCAGGCCGATGGAGCCGAAGAACCAGGTGATGGCGAATTTGCACACTCGCCATCGTCCTTACCTATCAATGCCACCGCAACTCCCAGGTCTTTCACGTTGCGAAGTCAGGCCGTCACGAGGTCCGGCAGCGCTTCTCCGAGCAGCGCACGCCGCGCCCTTTCAACTGCCTGTTCCTGCAACGCGTCGAGTGAGGTGTTCGAGCGCCAGGCTACATGGGGCGTAAACACCGTGTTGGGCGCCTCGCGCAAGGGACTTGTGGGAGGCAGAGGCTCCTGCGCAAACGTGTCGAGGCCTGCGCCCGCGATTTTGCCGGAACGAAGGGCGGCCGCCAACGCTTCCTCGTCGACCAACCCGCCACGCGATACATTCACGATCACCGCACTGCGCCGCATGCGCTCCAGTACTTCGGCCGAGATAATGTGGCGGGTACTGTCGCTAAGAGGCAAGTGAAGGGACACAACATCCGATTCCTCGAGGACCTGGCTCAAGCTGGCGGCGGCAACGTCTGAGAAGGTTGCCATCGGATCGAATGCTCGGACCCTGGCGCCAATGGCAGCCCACCATTTCGCCACAAGTCGCCCGATGCGTCCCATTCCAACGACGCCGACTTCCAGGTTGGACAGCTTGGGCACATCCAGGCCGATAACGCCGGCCCACTCACCGCCGCGAATTGCGGCCTGCCCCTGCGGAATCCGTCGGGCGAGCATCAAACCCATCGCCAGCGCGTGGGACGCCACCTCCTCGGACGCGGTATCGGGAACGATCGTCACCGGCACTCCCACCCGTTTGGCCGCGACGACATCGATGTTGTCGTAGCCGACCCCGTAACGCACGACCGCCTTGCAGCGTCGCAGCAACCCGAACTCCTCGGAAGTCATCTTCGCATAGGGCGTGACCATGACCACTTCCGCGTCAGCCATACGGCTGCGAAACGAGTCCTGATCTTGTGCAGCTATTATCTCGCGGCCGAGACTCTGCGCCAAAGCACGTTCCCTGTTGAGATTGGGAAATCGATGCGGTGCCACCAAGATGATGCCGCGTTCATTATCAGTTGCCATTTTACGAAATCTCCGCTTTTGACACGATTTGCTCAGGCGCAGTTCCTTCACGGGCCTGCCTTGCGCCGCCCATGAATGACAGCGGCTGCTGTCGAGCCCTTCGCAAATCGCGGGCCGGCACGCCGCTAGCTCAGGGTATCGAGGTCGATCAGTTCGATCTTGTAACCATCGGGATCTTCCACGAAGGCAATCACTGTGGTGCCGTGCTTCATGGGGCCGGCCGGGCGAGGGATGCGGGCGCCGCTCGCCTGCAGCTCTTCACAGATGCCGTAGATGTTCCTCACCCCAAGCGCTATGTGGCCATAGCCGTTACCGAGATCATAGGGGGTTTCCTGGTCCCAGTTATGGGTCAGCTCGATGACCGCGTGGGTATCCTCGGGGCCATAGCCAACAAAGGCGAGAGTGAACTTGCCTTCAGGAAATTCCATCTTGCGCAACAACTTCATGCCCAGCAGGCGGGTATAGAAGTCGATTGACTTTTCGAGATCTTTGACGCGCACCATCGTGTGAAGGACACGGAATTTCGGCTCAGTCATCTTTCTTTCCTTAACCTGACCGGGGTTTGATCCGGCGCTTCGTAGTGATCCGGCATCGACATCGCCACCGCGCCAGGACCACGGTAATCTCGTTCAACCGGGGCATCCCTCAGCGTTACTGATGCTGGTCCAGGCTATCCAAATCCTCGCTGACGTGGGAAGCACCAGGCCGCTGACGCGAAATGTCACGGCGGCCGCTCCAATCAGGAGACGTCCACGTAAACCGTGCCTCTGGCCTGAACCCGCTCTATGGCCTCCATGATCTCGTCGTAGTCTGGCGTCTCATGAAGCGCCTCCTGTCCCGGATAGCGCAGTTTGCGATTGACATCTTCGTCCAGAAAGTAGGCTCCCGCGATCAGGAACGAGACCGTATAGAAGTCATCGGCACCGAGGGCCCGTATGGCGTCCAAAGCATTGCTCGGGCAGGCCTCGGGCAGGCGCGATAGCGCCTGGAAGAATGAAGGCGCCAGGTCATGACGCTCTTTGAGGGCACGCGGCAGCAAACGTTCAGGCACGCCCGCCTCCGTGGCGGAGGGCATTCCGGATTTCACGTCCGACGGGATCAAGGTGTCCGCCACCCATGCAATCGTGCTTTGGAAGTCGTTGATGTTGTGGGTCATGGCTCAGGATCCAACACGCAGCGCTTCCGCAGCCTTACTGACAGGCTGGGAGCGTCTGTTTTCGATGATGGCTTCAGCATTCCGAAGCGCCAGCGCAGCAACTGTCCCCGTGGGGTTTACCGCTCCGGATGTGGGCATGACGCTGCCGTCCATGACGAAAAGGTTTGGCACGTCATGCGATCGACCGAAGACATCGACAACGGAGGTGCGTGGATCGTCGCCCATGCGAACCGATCCGAGAATATGCCAGCCTGTTTCTCGTTGAAGCGGCATCACCGCGGTTTCATAGGCGCCTGCCTCCCGCAGGGACTCGACAGCACGCTCCTGGTTGAAATGCAAAAGATCCCAAGTGTTCTGCGACGCCTTGTAGGTGATCTTTGCCGCCGGCATGCCATCGGAGTCCGTCAGATTCGGATCGAGCGAAACCATGTTGTCCTCGCTCGGCAGGTCCTCGGCCATGATGCCCCAATATGCCGAGCGACCGAACCGCCTTTGCACGGTTGGGTGAAAGTTCTCGCCCCACACATCACCGTTCCCGCCCCACGGCCAGGTTCCAACCGTTGCGAGCGCTCCTCCCATTCCCATCAACTGCCATTTTGCGCCCCGGTAGAAATTTGTATCCTTCCGGGTCTCTGCAAATTCCAAGGAATAAGAACGCTGCCCGTAGGGGCCTTGCCAATTCTCGAAGAAGTCATCGAACAGGCCACTTACCGTGCCATACGGATGCATCATCAGGCGCTTGCCGACCAGGCCGGAGGAGTTGGCCAATCCGTTTGGATGGTCGTTTGAAGTGGAATTCAGCAAGAGCCTGGGCGTGCCGACGCCGTTGGCAGAAACAATGACGGTTCGACCCGGCTGGAAATATGTGTGTCCCGTCTCCCGATCGACATAGGTGACGCCAGTGACGAGGCCGTCCGAGCCGGTCTCGACGCGCAGCACCCGGGCTCTCTGGACGAGCTTCACACCGAGCTTGATGCAGGAAGGCCAGTGCGTACGGTCGACCGAAGCCTTGGCTCCATCGAAGCAGCCCCAAGTGCAGGCACCACGACGCACGCAAGGCAGTAGTCCGTTATGCTTGACCGTCGCGATCGAATTGCTGCCCGGCCACCAATGCCAGCCCAGCCGGTCATGGGCGGCCGCGACCTTGCGGTCCATATCTGTCAGGGGAAACGGCGGCAGCGGTATCTCGTACCCTGGCGGATAGGCAGGATCGCCGCCCACGCCAGAAACGGCGAAATCATTCTCAACGCGTGCATAATAAGGTTCAAGATCAGCGTAGGTCAAAGGCCAATCGTCGGCAATTCCGTCCACCGTCCGCACCCGGAAATCACTGGGCTTAAGTCGATGCCACGCCGCTGCATAGAGAACTGAACTCCCGCCAACCCCATTCCACATCAGCGGCTCGACGTCTGAGTCGGCGACGTTGATTGGATAATCCGAGGGCGCCATGCGCCGCCTGGGATTGGAGGCGAAATACTGGTTCTTGGTCAGTTCGAATTCAAAGCCGGAGTGTCGAAGCTTGGTGTAGTCGGGATACTCGCCCTGCTCGAGGCAAATGACGGACATCCCTTCTTCGGCGAAGCGTTTTGCGGCAACCGCTCCAGATGGCCCGGCACCGACGATTACGACGTCGTAGACGGTCGTTCGATCTTCATTCGTCATCTAGTCCAATCCTCTATGTCCCTGAGGGCAGTAAGCACCCACCTTGGAATAGCGCCGTTACGAACCGGATGCCGAAAGCCGACCTTGGCCCGATAGGCCGAGCTGGCTGGCTCGATCTGTCGTGACGAGGAGCTGGCGAAATCGACGTGTCTCCTTGGAACCAACTCGCCCACACACAAAGCCTCTCGTGGGAACGTCTCTTATGCGGTGCCCGCGCCATGGACCCGTCGAGGCCACAGGCTGCGTTCCCGCCGTCTCAGCAACCCGAGTCAGTAAACAGCATGATCCAGATTGATGTCAAGAGGATCATATGATCCTATGGCGATTCTTGGCGGATAATTTTCGCCGCTACAGGGCACCTGCGAGACCTGCGCTGCTTGTCGCGGGCTAACCGTCGACGCTCATTTGAGTGATGCTGCATTTGATCAGCAGTAGTCCAAATCTTGCGTGATCAAGAATTTCTATCTGAGGTTATCGAATATCGAGATTTGACGCTGTCTGCTTCGAGGACAAATTCTTGCGCCCAAGAAAGACCGGGAGAGGATCGGCCGGACCATGTTAGATGCAAAGGAATCGATCGCGGCGCGCGACGCGCAAGCAATTCGCGCCGATATACGCGCAGGCCGCATAACCCATCAGACTTCAGGCATGGCCCCTGGTTTTGCCCAAGGCAATCTGGTCATATTGCCGAAGTTCTGGGCGGCCGATTTTCTGCGTTTTTGCCAGGCAAACCCCAAGCCTTGTCCCCTGCTTGCCGTGGGGAAGCCGGGGGATCCCGCCTTGCCGAGCCTTGGCTCCGGCATTGATATTCGTACGGATGTGCCAAGCTATCGGGTGTTTCGAGAAGGTAAGCTTGTGGAGGAAACGACGGACGTCACTGCCCATTGGCGCCACGATTTTGTGTCCTTCGTGATTGGATGTTCCTTTTCGTTTGAGTGGGCTTTGCAAAATGCGGGAATCGCTGTGCGACATATTGATCTCGGCCGTAATGTGCCGATGTTTCGCACAAACATCGATTGCTCTCCTGCGGGTCCTTTCTCGGGCAAGCTTGTCGTGTCGATGCGTCCGATGAAGCCCTTGGCGGCCATCCGCGCCATCGAAATCACCTCGCGAATGCCCCAGGTCCACGGTGCCCCTGTGCACTTCGGGGATCCGGCGGCGATCGGGATAAAGAACCTCTCACGACCTGATTACGGCGATGCTGTACCGATCCAGGAAGGTGAGATCCCACTCTTTTGGGCGTGTGGCGTGACGCCGCAAGTGGCGCTCGCAGAAGCAAAGCCTCCCATTGCCATCACCCATAGCCCCGGCTGCATGCTCATCACCGATATCCGTGAGGACGACCTCCTCAATGGCCGCTTCAAATTTGAACCGGCTTCGGTGTAAGAGCTTGGACCGCCATGGAACGATGCTCAAGCATGCGACTGGCTGCAATTGCGTTGGCCGGCCGCAGCCACTCCATCTCCGCCGTGACCTGATCTCGGCCGGAGTCTTCCTCCCCGACGCGGCAGCTCCTAAAAATCAAAGGCCGCAGTTCCGTTTCATTTTTCGGCTTGGGTTCTCTCACCCTTGGGGCTAACTAGTCCTAAGGAGTGGTGGCCCATGATCGACCTGCGGACGCTGGAGACCTTTTATGTGGTTGCCCAGACCGGCGGATTTCATCGAGCGGCTGAAAAGCTCAACACCACGCAGCCGGCCGTGTCGGCCAGGATAGCCCAGCTCGAGCAAGAGCTGAAAGTACGGCTTCTCGAGCGCGACAAGCGAGGCAGTCATCTTACGGCAAAGGGCCGAGAGCTGTTGGGCTATGTCGAGCGGATAATGGCGCTTCGTACCGAAATGGTGTTGGCTGTCGCCGGTCGCGACGGGCTTGGGGGGATGGTTCAGCTCGGGGTGTCGGACACCATCGTACATACCTGGCTGCCGGATCTGCTGAAACGTCTGAACCAGGAGTACCCATCGATAACGCTGGAAATCAGCGTTGATGGATCGGCCAATCTGGCGACTGCGCTGGCCGAGGGTAGTATCAACGTCGCTTTGCTTATTGGCCCCGTCAACGCAGGAAATGCGACAAACCTCCCGCTTTGCGACTACCCACTCAGTTGGATCGTGCCGGCAAATCTGCCATTGAAGCCGGGCGCTGTGACTTTGGAGGACCTGACAGCATTCCCAATCATTACCTTCGCCCGTCGCACTCGACCTTACTTGCAGCTGAAGGAGCTTTTCGAAAAGGCGCATCTGCACAAGGTACGCGTTTTCGCCAATTCCTCGCTCTCATCGATCATCCGTATGACCCTGGACGGGATCGGCGTTGCTGCAATTCCGAATGAAGTGGTCGCAGAACACATGTCTGCCGGGCAACTGCGAGTCGTCGAGACTGGACACGAAATGCCAGTGTTGTCGTTTACGGCGAGCTTCTTCAAGCGCGCCGATATGCCCTTGAACTCTATCGTGGCAGAGATCGCCCAGCAGGTGGCCAGGCAATACAAGGGCAAGTAGGGAGGTGCCGCGACCACTCACAAAGAAGCCGCTTAAGGGCCATCATTTGTTGTTTGCGCGAGCGCTATCGCTTCTTCGCTGGCACACCCAGAACGCCGGCCCATAGCGCGTCGTAAATCTCAACCTTGGCTTCGGCAGTTTCGGCCTGCTTCTCCACGCTGTGCACGACGACATTGGCCAAGGCCGCGGTGCCGCGCCAATCAAACAATGCTCCGTCCACCACACTAAGCAACAGAAGGATTGCCGTAGCAGCCAAATACCTCGTCTGCCGCTGGCTGTAGTGCATTTGGCCCTCCGTGCCAGCCATCGTCCGAAAATTGATTTGTAAATATCGGACGAGCCTCGTTATGTCAACGTTTACATTGGCATTTGCTTGCCGGCCGCCGAGGAGATGATCTTGTCGGACCGTCTCGGATAGTGCCTCAGTCGGAGCCGATCAGACTGCGCGCCCTGGTACGCCCGTCACGAGCCATCTTGAGATTGGGCTTGGTCCCCGCCGGCAGCGTTGACCAGGAGCCAAGAAAGCGCCTCCGTGGCGGTCGGGTTTGTATTGCCAATGTGATTGTCGTCGATGTAGCGGGCGGTACGCTGAAAACGATGTCGAACGCCGGGCAGGACATCGACCGGCACTCCTGCATTCCGAAGCTGCCTCTCGGCCTCCTCCACTTCCTTCATGCGCCGGGCTGCATGAATGACGTGGGTCCGCACGAATGCCTCGATCGTATCGCGCAGCGGTACCTCATCAATATCGGCCAAGGCCTCGTAAAGCCTTTCGGTTGCTCCCTGGCGCTCCGCAGCAAGCAGGCATTCCACGGCGAGCGCTTCCAGTCCCTTTGTGAACACGCTCCGCAGGAGCTTCAAGGTGGCCGCATCGCCAGCGGCTCCATCATGGACAATGAGCATAGGCGATCCGATTGAGGAAAAGAGCGAACTCGCCCTGGCGGCCCCGCTTCCTGCGCAAAGCAGTCTCGTGCCCACCCCAGAAAGCGCAATTGCACCCATGATGGCGACATCGGCGAACAGCACACCTAGTGCCACGGCTTGCTCGGCGGCTTGCCTCTTGTGGCCTGGATCCGACGTTGTCATGTCGGCAAATAGCGCCCCCGTCCTCATCATCGGTAGGGTCTGGCTCGCGACCGTTTGCGCCGCTGTTCCCGTCACACAGGACAAGACAATGTCAACGCTCGCAACCCAGCGCCCCATGCCTTCGCGCAATGGTGCACGGACCTCATCTGAAAAGCCAAAAGCCAAGGCGCTTGGCTTGGGATCGCACAGCTCAACAAGATGGCCTGCAGTGCTCAGGCTCTTCGCATAGACCAGCCCGACCTCGCCGCACCCAACCACCGCAATCCGCAAGATGACCTTCCTTCTTCTATTGACGATAGCGCTCGATCAATTCTCCGAGCCGTTTCACTGCCTCGATCGCGGCCATATGGTCTTGTGAAAAGTTCAAGCGAATGCTGGAGCCGCAATGAGGAGCGAACTCTGTGCCGGGTGTCACCGTGACACCTGCCTGCAGTCGAAGAAACCTGACAAAGTCCAGATGGGGCACCGAAAGAGGCGGCAAGCGAGGAAACAGATAGCTGCCGGCGTCGGGGCTGCGGACGGTCAAGCCATCGGTTGAGCGAAGCACGCTGAGCAGATCGTCCCGGATACCTTGGTGCAACCTAATTCGTTCAGTGAGCCACCCCTGCGGTTCATTGAACCATGTTCCCAGGACCGATTGGCCATAACCGGCCGCCCGCAACGAGACGATCGCCTGCAGCTTTTCCATTCGATCGACGAGGGATTGGGATCCGAATGCCACTCCCAATCTATAGCCGCTGAGCGATTCCGTTTTGGATGGACCCATTATCGTCAGGATCTCTGCAGCATCCGTCGTCTGAGCTCTCAAATGCGCAAACTGGGCACCAGTATAGGTCAGCCTCGAATAGAGTTGGTCGACGATGACGGTTGCACGATGCCGGTTTGCAAGCTCAGCTATGTGAGCCACCTCCTGGCGGGAATACACTGCGCCCGTGGGATTGTTCGGATTGGAAAAAAGGAAAACCTTTGCGCCTGCCTTGAAGGCAGCTTCCAACTGGTCGAGATCGAGGCCTGCGCTTGCCTGCCGATCCATATAATCGAGGCGGACCGGCAAGCAATGGCCCTCAAGAAACTCAACAATCTTGCGATTGGCAAAATAATCGGGCTGCACGATCGCGACCTTGTCGCCGCGCGACACCGTAGAGGCGATCGCAAGGAAGAGCGCTCCTTGGGTTCCAGGCGTGATGATGAGGCCGTCGCGTCCATCCACCGAAGCCCCCGTGAAGGCAGCAAGTCGCTGGGCGACCGCCTGACGGATGGCGAAGTCGCCACGATATTCGGTGTAGGCCTGTTTACCCCCCGTAGCCACCCCATCCGAGAAGGCTTCGAACGATCCAGGACTTGGCCGGAATGCATCGACATCACCGTGCGAGAAATCGACCGGCGCACCTGCGATCGGCCCGCCGAGCATCGCGGCTCCTGTTGACGACGATTGGCTGCGCGCTTCCTGACCAGGGGCATGGTCGGTTGCAAGCTGGAGAAATCTCTTTTGCAGCGACATCGCACTTTTCCTGGGTCTACGGGGCTTCGGTTTGCGCAGGCTTGGGGCCTGCACTGCACTTCCAGGTCGACGTCGCCACCACCGCCAGATGTCCCTCGTCATCGGTCAGCCTAGACTCCAGGAACGCGATGCTATTCCCGCGCTGCAAAAACCTCGCTACGCACTTTGCCCGTCCCGCTTTCAACGGGCGCATGTATTGAAGCTTCATTTCAAGTGTCGCGCCCGCGCGGCCATAGCTTTCGTGAAGCAGATGCCCCATGGAGATATCCATTACGATTGCGATCACCCCACCGTGCAGTGAACCTTGGGGATTGAACGCGAAATCGCGGATGGGAAAGCTGATGACGCAGGTCTCTTCTGGATATGAAATCTCCAATTCCAGTAGACGCGCAAGAAAGAACGCGCCGAACTCGGGCTTGTGTGAGATCAGAGCGGCATCGAAGGCCTGCTTGGCCAGGGTGTGGTCCATATGGGATTTCTCCTCAAGCCATCGGGTGCAGAGGTCACTTGGTTCAATGATTTAAGCGGCCGATGTCTTCTTCCGCCAAGTCCGAGATCAGACCTCCGAACTCTGAAACGAACGCGCCGACGACATCGATTGCCTGCTCGCGATCGGCGGTGTCCATTGGCAGGGATTGGTAGAAATCGCCTCGGCCGGCAATAGCCACTCCCTTGAGCAGGCCATACATGTGGAAAAGCAGCCCCACCTGGCGACTGAGGGGACTGACATCTCGTGCTCTCTGCGGCGCTCTCTTGGCAAGATGCATCGTAAACAGCGAGCCCTCCCCGCAAAACTGGAGCGGAATCCCCTTGCCCTCGACAATGGCCGCAAGCCTTTGCAGCATCCCGTCACTTTCTTGGTGAAAGCTGTCCGCGCGCTCGGCTGTGAATACCTTGGTGAGCCCAGCCAACCCCGCTGCCATCGAGCAGACATTGTTATTGAACGTTCCTGCGTGGCGCAGCGCATCACCCCGGTAGGGGTTATAGGCCTCCATGATATCGGCGCGACCGCCAAAGGCGCCGGTCGGCAGTCCGCCACCAATGTATTTTCCGAGCGTCGTCAAGTCAGGGCGAATACCAAGTTGACCCTGCTTTCCGCCGGCGCCGCAGCGTGATGTCTTGACCTCATCGAAGATCAACAGCGAGCCAGCGGCCTCGGTCTCGTCCCGCAAGGTGTGGAGAAACTCTCGTTGACCTGGAATATTGCCAGCTGCGCCCAGGATGGGTTCGACGATAACAGCCGCAAGTTCGGCCGCGTTTTGCCTGATAAGGTCGGACGCTGCCTGGCAGTCGTTGTAGGGTGCGACGATGTAGTCAAAGGGCAGATTGATCGGGCTCCCTCCGCCAGCAAAAACGAGGACCCCGCCATGATAGGCGCCATCGAAGACCATCAATTTGCGCCGCTGCGTGAAGTGCTGTGCAGTGACAATGGCGAGGATGTTCGCCTCGGTTCCGGAGTTGCAGAAGCGCATGAGCTCAAGGCTTGCGAACCGCTGCTTGAGGGCACCTGCTAGCCTTGCCTCGTACCTGTTTGGAGCGGCCAGGACGACGCCGCCGTCCAGCGCCTCGACAATAGCCTGTTGGATTTTCGGGTCTGAGTGTCCGTACAATCCTGCCGAGAATTCGCCTACGAAATCGATATAGGTGTGCCCATCAAGATCCGTGACCCGGGCACCATGCCCGCAGCTCATCGTGAGCGGAAACGGCTCGTAGAACAGGACGGAGCGGGTGTTGCCGCCGGGCAGGACGGCTCGTGCCTCTAGCGAAGCAGTTTCGCTAAGCGGATTCGCGGTTGAGAACTCCCGCCTCAGCCGCTGGATGGCATCTTCAAGCTTTTCCTTCGGGCTGCCGTTCGAACGCATGTCGTGATCCTGCAAAAAGTTGGGCGCGGCGCGCAAAAGCCCGGCGATCGACACGATGCCGTCTCGCCTCGGCTCAGGCTCAGTAGCCGTTTTTCCTGTCACGCTCGAGGCGGCTCGGATCGCGATCAAGTGGATCGCCATATCCTCCGCCGCCGGGCGTCTTCACGTCGATCCAGTCACCGGGCCGCAGAACATAGCCCTCACCCTTGGAAAGGTGCTCGGGGATCTCGACCTTCCCCCCTCGCGAGATCGCGATCTCGTTAGGCGCGCCAGCTTTCCCACCCAATGTGCCGGGGGGGCCTTGCCTGCCATGGTCCATCAGGAAGGACGCAGTCCCGGTGCCCCGCAGCAGCTTCATGCGATAGCTGACGCCGAGACCGCCCCGGTACTTACCTGATCCGGCTGATCCCTCGCGAAGCGCATAATGTTCGAACAGGACCGGATGTCGCAGCTCCAGCACCTCGACGGGCTGGCTTTTGGAAATGCCTATCGTGGCGCATCCGTTACTTATGCCGTCGCCGGCCCACCATCCACCGTAGCCCCCGCCCGAGAAGTTATACATGACGTAGGATTCACCTGTGTCGGGGTCGATGCCGCCAAGGCTGAGATTGCCGCTCGTGCCGGCGGGGGCTGCGAAGATCTTGTCGGGAATGGCCGGAGCCAGCGCAAGCAGGATCGACTCGATGATGCGTTGGGAAACTTCGGCGGCAGATCCGGCAGTCGCCTTTGGATATTCCGCGTAAAGAAAGGTCCCATGGGGCGGCGTCACCCCGATGGGACGAAAGCAACCAGCGTTCATCGGCACGTCGGGGAAGATATGTTTCAACGCGATGTAGACAGCGCTGAGCGTCGTGGCCCAGACCGTGTTCATGGGGCCTTCGCAGGGCGCGCTTGACCCCTCGAAGTCAACATGAATGTCAGAATCAGATACAGTCACGCTTGCACGGATTTCGAGAGGCTCGTTGACGACCCCATCGCTATCAACGAACGCGACCCCTTTGTAGGAGCCATCGGGTATCGTCTCGATATGCGAGCGCATCAGACGTTCGGAGCGCAGTTCAAGCTCGGCGACCGCGCTGTCCACGACGTCCTCGCCATAGCGATCGAGCAAGGCGGTAAGCCGTCTTGCGCCAGCTCCAAGGGCCGCGATCTGAGCCTTCACGTCGCCGAGTGAGTCCGAGGGCACGCGAATGTTGTTGAGAATGAACTGAAGAATGTCGGCTTCTATCTTGCCCTGCCGGACCAGCTTGACTGGCGGGATGCGCAATCCTTCTTGGTGGATTTCGGTTGACCGGGTCGTAAAGCCTCCGGGCACCACCCCGCCGGTATCGCGCCAATGACCGACATTGGACAGGTAGGCCCATAACCGCCCCTTGTAGAAGAACGGCCGCACCATGCGCACGTCCATCAGGTGGGAGCCACCGATATACGGATCGTTGACAACGATGACATCTCCGTCCTGCAGATCGTCCCTCATCTTGATGACTGAGCTCGTCGTGACGGCAAGCTGACCAAGAAAGATCGGAAGACCGAGTTCACCCTGGGCGATCATGCGCCCGTCCTGACGGTGATAGATGCCGTTGGCGCGGTCATAGGCCTCGGCAATGATCGGAGAAAATGATGTCTTCTCGTGAACGAGGTCCATCTCCGTGCAAACCTGCTGAAGACCCTTCTCCACGACCGTAAGCGTCACCGGATCGACGCTCACCGGAATGGGGATCTTCTTTTCGCGCAGTGCAGCTTCAGACATTTCGGTGAATTCCCTAGTCAGCTTCATCTGTGGGCTCATACGTGGACGAGGATGTTCCCGATGCCGTCGACGTGGGCCCTGGCTCCGGGGTTCAGGACGAGCGTGCTGTCTGGCTGCTCGATGATGGCAGGGCCTTCGATGACCGCGCCCTGGGGCAATTTTTCCCGGAGATAGGTGGCTGTCTTCAGCCATTTTCCGTCGAAATAGACGTCTCTTGAGCCGGTTCGCGCGTCATCCATCACGCCGTGCGGCGGCTTGAAGATCTGCAGGTCGATGCGTTCACGCACACCGACAATCGCCGTGCGGACATTGACCAGCATGGGTCGCATTTCCGGCAGGGAGAGATCGTACCGGGCCTTGTACTTGGCCACGAAGGCGTCATGCAGCGCCCCAGCATCGAAGTTCTCGCCAGGCATGGGCACGCGGAGCGCATGTGACTGACCCCGGAAAAGGAGATCGAATTCGTGAGCTACGTCTACCCGTGTGACGCTGACCTTTTCCTGCGCGAGCAGATCCCTACCAGCCTGTTCCTGTGCGAACAGGACTTCCTGGATTCCCGCGGGATCGACCTCGGAAAGGACTTCGTTGACCGTTTGCACGAAATCATGACGAACGTCAGCCAGCACACACCCAAGGGCCGAATTCAGCCCTGGATAGCGTGGCACCAGGACGCGAGGAATGTTTAGCTCCCGTGCGATCGCGACGGCATGCAACGGCCCGGCGCCGCCAAACGGCATCAGGGCAAAGTCCCTGGGATCGTGGCCCTTCTCGATCAACACCAGCCGGATCGCTCCGGCGAGTTCGGCGTTTGCCACTTCAAGGATCGCGGCGGCGGTCTCGTATCCGTCGAGGCCAAGCGTTCTGCCAATCCTTTCCTCAAGTATCGAGGAGATCCGGTCGAGCGGCGCATCCTCGGAAGATCCGGTTATCGCGTGCGGGTTGAGGCGGCCGAGCAGGAAATTGGCATCGGTAATGGTTGGCTCCGTGCCGCCGCGCCCGAACCCGATCGGCCCAGGAAAAGAGGCCGCACTTTCAGGGCCGACGCGTATCATGCCCGCCTTGTCCAGCCGGGCAATACTTCCACCACCCGCGCCAACCGTATGGATGTCGATCATCGGGATGCGGATCGGGACCGAGTAGGCGAGGTCTTTCTCCGCCGAGACGATCGGCTCGCCATTGGCGACGATGGCCACGTCGAAACTGGTGCCACCCATGTCGCCGGTGATTAGATTGTCTATCGAGGCATGCTTGGCTATCGCGGCGGCGGCCAGGACCCCGGCGGCTGGCCCCGACATGACTGTCTGGACGGCATGGCGGCTTACCAGCGAAGACGCCATCATGCCGCCATTGGCCTGCATGACCAGCAGTTCCTTCCTGAAGCCGCGCTCCTTTAGCTGGGTGGCGACATCGGAGATGTATCGGCTGACGACCGGCCCGATCGATGCATGTATGGCAGCCGTGCTGGCACGCTCGAATTCGCGCATCTCACGCATGATTTCGTGACTGGCAACGACATGCTCGTTGGGCCACATTTCACGCAGGATCTCGGCCGCGCGAACCTCGTGATGCTCGTTGACATATGAATGCAGGAACATCACGACGACGGCCTCAGCACCCATTTCAAGGAGCCGGCGTGCGGCCGACTGTACCCCCTGTTCGTCGAGTGGCGTGACGACATTGCCCTTGGCGTCGGTCCGCTCCGCGACTTCCAGTCGCAAATCCCGTTCTATGAGGGGCTCGAAGCTTCCCGAAAGACCGTAAGCGTTGGGCCTGGTGCGTCTACCGATCTCGAGGACGTCTCGAAACCCGCGGGTGGTGATAAGTCCGCAGCGAGCCCCCTTTCGCTCGAGGACGGCGTTTGTGCCTGCGGTGGTGCCATGGATCAGCCAGTCGATTTTGGCGGCCGGCGCCTCAAGAGCTTCCAGCCCGGACAGGAAGCCGCGTGAACGATCATCGACCGTGGTGGGAACCTTGGCGGTGCGAAAGGTAGAGTTCTGGGGATCTATCAGGAAGAAATCCGTGAACGTGCCTCCGACATCCACGCCAACGCTTATGCTCATGACAGGCCATCCAGCTTTTTCCGAAAATCGGAACTGTTTTCTAATAAATGATATGTCATCAGAGTTGACCGCATTTGTCAATGAGAGGATTGCGTCGCAGTCTGTGGAATTGACGCTGAACCGAAGACCGGCGGCGAGCCAAGCCAGAAGACTGGCAGCGACCGATTAGGTGCGCTGGCGCCACTTCGATCAATCTGTTCGATTTCAGAGCCTGGAAAGGCAGACGCTAAGTCAAGAACGTGCGGCCGAGGCTGGCGGAGCCGCGAGCGTGGTCGATCGCCACTGCGTGACTGTGAAAAGGCGCGCCTGTCAGAATAGTGGCAAGAAGACCGTTCGCGCGGCCTTCAGGCTTCAGCCCTACCTGTTCAGACCGAGGAGATTTCTTGCTTCGGCCGGGGTGGCGAGTTCCGCGCCCAGCAGCCGCAGGATTTTTGCAGCCTTTTCGACGAGTTCGGCGTTGGATTTGGCTTCCACCCCCTTCTCGAGGTAGAAGTTATCTTCCAATCCCACGCGGACGTGCCCGCCCATGAGGCAAGACTGGGCCACCATGGAGAATTCATGGCGCCCGATCCCGAAGGCCGACCATTTGCTGGCGTGTGGCATCGCGCCGACAAAGTATGAAAGCATCTGGGCGGTCGCCGGCGCACCCCAGGGGATACCCATGGCGAATTGAAAAAACGCGTCCTCGGGAACCACCTGATCGTTGATCATCTTCATCGCGAGAGCGAGATGACCAGGCTCGAAGATTTCGAGTTCCGGCTTAACGCCGGTATCACGGATTGCGGCAGCGATGATCTCGATCTGGCTTGGCGTATTGATGAGCGCGCCGCGGCCGAAGTTCAGGGAACCCATGTCCAGGCTGCAGATTTCTGGCCTGAGTTCCACCACATGCCGAACTCGTTCAGCAGGCGGCCTGACATTCGAGCCGACATCAAAGCCATTCCTCTCGTCGAGCTTTGGAACAAACCGCCCGCCAGGACCGGTCGTTAGGTTGATCACCAGGTCGGTGTCGGACTCCCTGATCCGATCCACCACTTCCCTGTACAGATCCAGTTCCATGCTTGGCTTGCCGGTCTCAGGGTCGCGCACATGTATATGGGCGATCGCCGCGCCCGCCTTGGCCGCCTCGACAACTGCGTCCGCGATCTCGCGAGGCGTAACGGGCAATTGCCGGTATCTGCTAGCGACGTCGTCCCCCCCGGTTACCGCGCAAGTCAGTATCACTGGCTTAGCCATGTCACTTTTTTCTCTCAAGGGCGCTCAGAAAGACAATCGCATCCAGCGCTAAAGTTCTATTAAACGGAACTACTATCCATTTAACGGCAATATTCCATGATTGCCCGCTGTTGTCAAACGGCCGCGATCATGCCGAGCTTGCGTTGTGCCGGAAAGGACTTCGACGAGGGGCAAAAGTCGTGCTCCCCGGCAGCCGTTGCGTTCACCATCGGCAGATTAAAATGTGAGCCACTCCGCTAGGCAGACACTTCCTCACCAAAGCCGAAATATGCCGCTTCGACCGCCTCACCGCTGGACAGCTTTTCAGGCGTGCCCTCGAGCACGACATTCCCATTGCGGAAAACATAAATTCGCGAGGCCAGTTCCATGATGCGGCCGGTTGACTGCTCCACGATCAGGAGCGTCAGACCGCTGGTGTTGAGCTTGCGAAGGCTCTCATAGACTTGGTCGATCACCAGTGGGGCCAGGCCCAGAGAGGGCTCGTCGATCATCAACAGCGAGGGTCGTTGCAAAATGGCGCGAGCAATGGCTAGCTGCTGCTGCTCGCCACCTGAGAGGTGTCCAGCTATGCCCTTGAACCGGTCACGCAAGATCGGAAACGTGTCAAGCACCTGTGCCAGGTCGATGTCTCGATCGGACGACTTGCGACGGATCATTGCGCCGACCGCCAGGTTCTCTTCGACCGTAAGGGTCTTGAAGATGTGCCTGCCTTCCGGGATCAGTGCCAAGCCAGAGCGGCAAAGCTGTTCGGGCGCCTTGCCGTTGATCAGGCTGCCTTTGAAGGTGATCGTACCGGACGTCGGGGCCATGAGCCCGGCAATCGTCTTCAGCAAAGTGGACTTGCCGGCACCGTTTGGACCTACGACAAACACGACCTCGCCCTGCTTTACGGAGAGGTCTATGCCTTTCAAGGCCGTGAGCCGTCCGTAGCCTGCAAAGAGTTGCTTGACGTCCAGCATATCGACCTCCCGAGAATCAAATTGTGTCCTGCGAAACGCCATTGCGATTTTGATGCGGAATATCGCAGCAGCTCTTCTGTCGGCCAATGGCTTGCTTTGCCTGCTAACCGTATTCCCGAAAATCGGCAAATAGTTTCTTTTTTCGCAACCTTGACATAGGCCGGCGGTGCTTGTCAAATCATTGACACCACCGCACAAAGCCCAGAGCCTCATGCCCATCGCGCTCGCCGGCAGCCCGCCCCTCGGTTGTGTGTCTCGGCATTGACAGCTATATAGGCAAAGTACCGAGTTGCTGAACCCTGTTCCGAATTTCGGACATGGCGGAGTTTAACGGCCGATTTGATGGGAGATGGTCAGAATGCCAGAGGAAGCGGAATCCGCCGCGGGGCCCCTCGAACGCTATGTCTCGTTGCTGGAACTCATCGCGGCTTTTCCAGGAGAACTAACGTCGACCGGTATTGCGCAAGCCCTCCAGTTGCCGAAATCAACGGTACACCGTCTGTTGAGAGTGCTTGCCCGATCAGGGCTTGTCGAAGGCGGCGATCACAAGGAGAGAACGTTGTCTCTCGGTGCGCGGCTCACTCGCTTGCTGCATGCCGCCGGCCAATCCGACTGGATCGAGGCTGCGGTTCTGCCCACCTTGGTCCAGGCGACCTCCCGGCTTCCCGACGGGTCTTTCTACCTCGCCAAACTGGCAGGCCATCGCGTGTTTGTTGTCGCCTCCGCGGCGGGTGATCCGAGGTGGCGCAGCTACGTCGTTCCTGGGCAGGAGCTGCCACCCCATGCTGCGGCAAGTGCCAAGGTTATTCTTGCTCATCAGGACGCTGCCCTGATCGACGCCGCTCTAGCCCGACCGTTCGAAGCGTTTACCCGAAACACATGCACTGATCCGGATATGGTCAGGAAGGAAATCACCGAGGCGAAGGCGCTTGGATACTCCAAATGCATCGAATGCATTCACGAAGGCATGTCGGCGGTCGCAGTCCCGATCAAGATTCCTGTCGATGGCGTAATATATTCAGTTGGTGTTACAGGACCGATCACAAGACGAATTCAGGAGGAACCGGAAGGAATCCTCAACATCTTGTCTGACATGACCAAATCGCTTGCTCCCTTGTTGTCTTTGAGGACAAAGGGAAAACATAGCCCGGCCTAGCCGGTCCAGGCCTCTTGCCGGGCAAAATGTTCTCTCCTGTCAGATTGGTTCCATGTCGCCGGGAGCGGCCGCGCCTTGCATCGAAACCAGCTTGCCGGGATTGAACAGGCCGGTTGGATCCAGTGTCGCCCGAAGGCGCCGCATCAGAGACAGGGACAGGTCGTCCTTGTATCGAGGCAACAATGCGACCTTGGAACGCCCGATCCCGTGCTCGGCGCTTATTGAACCCCCGAGCTTGGCAACCAGGTCGTAGACGACAGCACTGATACGGTCGGCTGTCGCTTCGGGCGCCAGCACGTTGAAATGTACGTTACCGTCACCGACATGGCCAAATGCCAGTGGCCTTGCCTCCGGCACGGCGGCCAGGACTGCTGCCGGAGCAGCGGCGAGGAAATCGGCCATACGTGAGACCGGAACCGAAATGTCGTGCTTTACGCTCGGTCCATGACGCCGTTCCGCTTCGGTGATCTCCTCACGGATGCGCCAAAGCTTGGCGCGTTGGGTTTCGTTCTGCGCAAGCGTGGCATCGCTGACAAGGTCCAGTTCAAAGGCCGTTGTCAGGCACTGCTCGACCATTTCCTTGATTGCCAGCCCTTTCATGGGTGTCGAGAACTCAGCCAGGACATACCACGGCGACGTCGAGTGCAGCGGCGATTGTGTTTCCGAAATGGATCCCAGGACGAGTTCCATGCACACGCGCTCGATGAGCTCGAAAGCCGAGAGGCAATCCCCCAATTCCGACTGGAGGTGGCGAAGCAGGCGAACTGCAGCCTCGGGACTTGGGACGGCCAGAAAGGCTGACGCTTGCGCTTGCGGGAGCGGAGACAGTCGGAAGGCTGCGGCTGTGATAACGCCAAGCGTTCCTTCGGCACCGATAAAGAGCTGCTTGAGATCGTAGCCGGTATTGTCCTTGCGCAGCCGCCGTAGACCATTCCAGATCGAGCCGTCCGCCAAAACGACCTCAAGGCCGAGCAACAAGTCGCGTGCACAACCGTACCGAAGCACATTGATGCCCCCGGCGTTGGTCGACACCACTCCACCGACCTGTGCGCTGCCCTCTGCGGCAAGGCTAATTGGAAGAAGGCGCCCAGCCTCTCGCGCGGCATGCTGTGCGTTCTTGAGAATGACGCCAGCTTCAGCCACAAGCACGTTGTCCAAGACGTCGACGTCACGGACGCGGTTCATTCGCCGCAACGACAATACGACCTCCATGACAGCGGGGTCGGAGCCGGGTACGCCACCGCCAACCATTCCCGTGTTGCCACCTTGGGGCACGATCCTGCCACCGCGGGCTGCGATCACGCGTACTGCTCTTGCCACGCCATCGACGTCGGCGGGCTCGATGACGCAAGCCGCCGTGCCCCGATACCGCCCGCGCCAGTCGGCAACATAGGGTGCCATATCCTGGGCTTCGGTCTTGAGCGCTGCTTCTCCCAGAACCGCCCGCAATTCACCGATCAAACCGTGGTCTGCCACGATGCAAATCCTCCATCAGCGAAAGGCGTCGTCGCCCACTGCGATGAGCCGGTGGCCAGCGGCCAATTACCCCCCTGGAGCCCGGCCCATGATGCCCAGTTGACGTCCGCTGGGCCGAAGATCATGGCCTGGAGGCGATGATCTTCGTAGCGGACGGCCTTTAGTAGCTGTGTTCGTCGTAAGCGACAGGTGCGCGAGCACTGAGACGCACAAACTCGATCGCTTCCCGCACCGCCGCTAGATACTCTTCGACAGTAGCCAGATGAGCCGGGTTGACGCCCTGTTGGATGGCCTTGGGCTCGCGCATGCGCCCGCGTAGCCAACCGCGCTCTTCAAGGCGATCTGCGACTGCGTAGATGTCAAGCGCAGGGTCCAGCGACACAAAGGAGATCAGGTTGCTCTCGCCATTGGGTGTCAGGCACTCGATATCGGGAATACTGTTCAGGCCGGCGATAAGCTGCGTGGTCGCTTCCATCGTGAGCTTGGCTGCACGCAGATAGCCCTCCATGCCAAGGTAGTGCATTACTGCCCATGCAGACGCGATGGCGCCGCCAGCGCGGGTGCCAAGGAATGTGGGAGTGGAATACGTCCCACGCGGCCACCCGCTGAACGAAAACGCCTCATGGTCCTGATCATCGGCTGATCGATACAACACCAGGCTGGCTCCCTTGGCTGCGTAGCCGAACTTGTGAAGATCGGCTGACAGGCTGGAAACGCCTGGAATGCGAAAGTCCCACGCCGGCACAGGGTAGCCGAGGCGCTCGGCAAAGGGGGAGAGAAATCCGCCCCAGCAGCCGTCAACGTGAAGCCGAAGACCCGAATGCTGTGCCAACTCGCCGATCTCGGCGACCGGATCAAAGGTGCCGAACGGATAGTTGGGAGCCGATGCGAACAGCATTATCGTCTTGTCGGTGATGGCGGAGCGCATCAGCGATGGGTCGGCCCTGAACTCTTTGGTGTGCGGAGTTCGAATGATATCGACCCCGAGGAGTTCTCCAGCCTTGTTGAGACAGGGATGCGCGGTGACACATGCGACGATGTTGTAGCGTCCGTGCGGCTCGCCCCGTTTGTGCCGGGCAAGGTCGCGTGCCGTCTTGACCGCCATGAAGACGCTTTCGGTGCCGCCTGAGGTGAAGGAGGCGCCGGCATCTTCAGGCGCATTGAAAAGCTCCTTTGCCATCGACTTGATGTCGTTGATCATCACCTCCAGGCTCTTGAAAGCGCGCCCTGCTCCAAGGCCATTTTCGGCAATGAATTCGCCATAAGCCTCGCGCTGGACGTCCAGAGCCTCATCATCAAGGAAATAAGTGTAGGATGGTACCCGGCCCGCGCGCCAATCGAAATCAAGCGACTTCATTTGCCTGAGTTCCTGCATGACGACATCTCTGGCGACGCCCTTTTCGGGGATGGTTTTCAATTGAGCCTCCTTAAAACGTTTTTGCTGCACCTGCGCATGTCAGGTGGAAATGTGCTGACGCCGAACACGTCAGGGTGCGCGCCCGGAGTCTGTCGGATCTGGCTTAGCTTCGCTTTGCTGCAGGCTCGTCGAGCGAGACGAACCCGTTGCGTGCGCCCTCGGCCGGGCAAACACTCTGTTCACGTCGCGCGCGCCATTGGAGCTCGCGTCCTCCCATGATTCCATCTTTGCGAAAGATGAGAATGAGAAGCATGATCGCAGCGAGGATCAGTTCCTGCGTACCGGCGGGCAAGGAAAGCTCTAGCGATCCGACCGAAAAGCCCGCCTCGGCGGCCCGCAGAAGATCGATGACAAGGCTGATGACCGCGACCCCGACGACAGCCCCGGCAAGGCTGCGCATTCCGCCGACGACAAGCATGGCCACGATGAGGAAAGTGAGGCTGAGGTAGAAGGAGGTGATCGACACAGTTCCCATGAAATGGGCGAGCAGCACGCCGCCCAGACCAGCGACCAGACCGGAGATGGTGAAGGCAAAAAGCCTGGACCAGTAGAGCGAAATCCCGCACGCGGCTGCCGCCACTTCGTCTTCGCGCGTAGCCCGCAGCGCAAGCCCCCATCGCGATATCTGGAAAAGGTAGGCCACGATGATGGCGGCGATGGCGCAGCCAAGAACAATCCAAGGCGTCGCGTAGATCGGCAGCCCGACGATGGTGGACGTGCCCATGGTGACGCTCTCCCAATTGGAATAGACCACATTGAGGATGAACAAGAGAGCCAGCGATGAGATGGACGCTCCAAGGCCCGACAAGCGCATGAGGATCAGGCCTGACAGAAAAGCGATAAGGCCTGCCAGAGCAACCGAGGTGATGGCAGCGGGAAGCAGCGGGTATGTGTTGTCGCGCAAGAAGGCCGGAAGACCCGACATGGTGATCGGTTTCAGCATCTGGCAGCACGTCTGCCAGGCGGTTGCGTAGGCGGCGATGGCCGCGAAAGCCATATGTCCGAAGGACACGACCCCCGAATTGCCGACGAAGATATAGAGCCCGACTGCGAAGACCAGGCGGATCAAGGCCTCTGTGACAAGACGCTGGACGCTCGCGCTCGCCAACTGCCCGGACAGGAAGACCAGCAACAGCAGCGGAACGGTAAGCGCCAGAACAGGAAACCAGAAGCGCAGGTATCGCATCACACTCTTTCCTTCGCCGCGCTCGTCACGATCAGCCCCTGGGGCCGCACAAGCAGAATGAGGATTACCAGCGTGAAGACCCCCGCATCGCGGAAAGCGCGCAAGTCAACAGGCAGATAGGTCTGCAGCAAAACACTGACGATCCCGACGATAAAGCCGCCGAGGACTGCGCCGGGCAGCGATCCCATGCCGCCGATCACCGTGGCAAAGAACCCGTAGACGACCGGCATCATGCCCATCTTGATATCGAGCGTACCGGTCTGGATCACGAAAAGCAGCGAGATCGCGCCGCCCAGCATGCCGCTGATTGAAAAGGCTATGGCGATGACGCGGTTGGCAGGCACGCCCAGAAGCCTGGCCATTTGAAAATCCTCGGCCGCGGCACGCAACTGCACCCCGATCGGCGTCCTTTTCAGAAAAAAGACAAGTGCGACCAGGAGCGTGAGCGCCACGCCCATTGTCAGCAACTGGACGCCGGGAACCCGGATACCCGCAAACTCGACTGCCCTGGTCAGGCTGCCCCCAATGCTGACAGCTTTCGGGCGGCCGCCGTGAAGCAGCGTGACGAGACTCTGCAGGAAATAACTCACTGCAAATGAGGCAATCAGCAGCGTCGTTGGATTGGAATTGCGCAATGGCCGAAATGCGATGCGCTCGGTCAACAAGGCCAACACGGTCACCGTGACCACAACCCCGGCAATCATCAGACCGGTGGGAAGCGCTCCAAACAACAATGGAGGAGTTATGGAAGCAGTCGGCACGACCAGCGAATATGCCCCGATCGTGACGTAGTCGGCTTGAGCGAAATTGATCAGTCGCATCACACCGAAGACCAGGCCGATGGCCAGCGCCACCAGCGCATAGAGACTGCCAAGAGCGATGGCGTCGATTAGGACTTGGAGGAAGTTTGCCATTTCCGACCTATATGACTGCGTTGGCTCTGGCCTTGTCGCCCAGATAGGCTCTGAGCACGGCCGGGTCCTTCTTGACATGTTCTGGCGTGCCTTCAGCGAGGCTCTTGCCGCCGTCGAGAACGTGGATCCTCTCGCACACCCCCATGATGACCTGCATGTTGTGCTCAATCAGCATGACGCCACAGCCAAATCTCTTTGGAATGTCGACGATCACCTCCATCAGCTGCTCGCACTCGCGGTCATTCATGCCGGAGGCGGGCTCGTCGAGAAGGGCAAAGGAAGGCTGCAGGGCAAGCGCGCGTGCAATGCTGACGCGGCGTTCGTCACTATAGGGCAGCGACTCGCATCGGCGGTCGTAGCCGTGGCGATAGCTGATCCAATCGAGGATGTCGCGAGCTTGCTCGGTAGCGGCGGACTTTGACAGACCTATGCCAAGGCCCGCGACCGTCAGGTTCTCTTCAACAGTCATGTCGCGAAACAAACGCGCCGCCTGAAAGCTGCGCCCGATGCCTGCTTGCGCAACCTTGCGCGGACTGAGCGTCGAGACATCGACCCCATCCAGACTGACCCGACCCTGGTGCGGCCGCTGGAAGCCACTCAAAACATTGACCATAGTTGTCTTGCCCGCACCGTTGGGGCCGATCAAGCCCAAGATAGTGCCGCGCGACAAAGTCAGATTGACGCCGTTGAGCGCCCGCAGACCGCCAAAGACCACGTGAACGTCCTTGGCTTCGAGAGTTTGCTTGGCGCTTTTTTGCATGGTCGTGTCCGTTCAACAGGTCCTTGAGGGCAGCCCTTGCTGCCCTCAAGAGAGAGTGTCGCTTCTTACTGACCGATGCGGAAGAGGAGCTTCATGTCCGGGACAAAATCGTTCCGGAACATCTCCACTGCATGAAAGGAGCCGTTTTCCACCTTCATGATCAACTGCGGGCGATCAACCTGGATATGGAGTTGATCGGTATAGGATGTCAGGCCGACGGTGAACGGCTGATCATGATAATGGTTCATGACATTGACGACCGCCTGGGAATCCGTGGTCTTGGCCTCCTCGACCGCATGCGCCCACTGCTCAATCGAGCTGTAGCCCAGCACGGCAAACGAAGAGGTGGGATCCTCGTTCCAGCGGGCCTTGTAGGCCTTGAGGAACTGATTGATCTCGGAACGTGGATCGTCGCCATAGAGTGACATGATGGCGGGAATGTAGAAGTCCTTGAGCTCAGGCACCGCGCCCAGCCAGTAATTGTCGGTCATGCCGGTAACGGACAGGATCGGAGCGTCGATACCGGCTGCGCGGATCTGACGAACTGCAGCGCCGCCCCCGGGGGTATAGGTGCAAAGGAAGATTGCGTCGGGAGGCGTTGCCAAGCCCTTGATGCGCGTGATCTGGGAGGCGATGGAGGGATCGTCATTCTTGAAGCTATCGGTACCGGCAACCGTGCCGCCTTCCGCGGCCCACGCAGCGTTGAAACCAGCACAGGCTGACTTGCTGTACTCGATCGAGACATCTTCGAGCACATAGGCGGATTTCAGTCCCATCTTTCGATGAGCGTATTCAGCCATGACGATGCCCTGCGTCTGGGCAGCGGTGTGCGCCGTGAAGACAAGCGGTCCAACGCCCTGGACCCCCATCTTGGGGTCGCCAGCGCCGGGCGAAATGGCGATTTTGCCGGCAGTCTGGGCCGCAAGCGCTGCAGGAGATCCGTAGTCATAGTCTGTCGGCACGATCATCATGTCGGCGCCCCAGTCGACAAGCGCGTTGCCGGCAGTGGCGGCCAAGGTTTGATCGGTCTTGGTGTCGATCACCTTATATTCGATCTTCCGGCCCAAAAGGCCGCCTGCCTTGTTGATTTCCTCGATTTTGAGCACCGCCGCTTTGTACGGACCAACGTCGTAATTGGCCATCCATCCCGACTGCGCGATCGCAAAGCCGATCTTGATCGGCGCAGCATCGTCGGCCAACGCGTTTGAGCCAACCAGGGCTAAAACAAGCGCCCCGAGCCCTATGCCTAGCAAATTCCCCTTCATTTTTCTCGCTCCCACTATGTGATTTTTCCCGAAAACTAGAACTTAGTTCTAGTCTTTGGTATTTGAGCATAGGCCGCCAATGTTGTCAAACGGTTCCAGCGATGGCTGAGCGGATCAGATGGTGACGACGGGGCTTGTTACGAGACACTCCCAAAGGCCCGCCTATGCATCGATGCGCGGGCGCGACAGCCTTACAGAGAGGATGTCTCCGACGTCGCGCGGAGCTCCCATGGGCCGTATTGAAGAGAAGACGAGACGCTGATGTCCCCCGGCGTGGCACGCATCGACAAGCCACCCAGCTCGAGTGGCGTCGTCTGCCTCGCCGTGTGTGCTCATGGCCAGATTTGATATTTCAACCCGAGCGTCCAAGCGTCCTGTAGTGCATCATGCCATTCATTGAAGGCTCAGCTATCCTCTCGGCATCACCACTCGGGCCGCCAATGTAGATGCAACGGAAAGACTTCGATCGCCGTTGCTGCGGCGATGACGGGTCAATCAGCACGCATCTCTTTTCTGGGATAGCAGGGCCGTGGACCGGGGTTCAGCACGCCGCTTACCGTCTGGTGTTGCTCGGGTGTTGGCACGACCGGTTCCGTGCATGGGTCCGTCGGGCCCGTCACATCGATGGCGCTCCTATATGTCGCCCATGCAGACATATTTGATGTCCAGGAATTCGGAGAGGCCGTATTTCGACCCCTCGCGCCCTAGTCCCGATTGTTTCACCCCACCGAATGGGGCCAATTCGTTGGAGACCAAGCCTGTGTTTACGCCGACGATACCGCATTGCAGAGCCTCAGCAACGCGCCAGACGCGGCCGATGTCGCGGGAAAAGAAGTAGGAGGCGAGGCCGTACTCGGTGTCGTTGGCCATCGCGATCACGTCGGCTTCATCCTTGAAGGTCATGATAGGCGCAAGCGGCCCAAACGTCTCTTCCTTGGTGACCAGCATCGAGGAGTTCACATCCACAAGGATGGTCGGTTCATAGAAGGTGCCGCCAAGGCAGGAGCGCTTTCCCCCCAGAACCAGACGAGCCCCCTTTGCGAGCGCGTCGGCGATGTGCTGTTCGACCTTGAGAACGGCTTTTTCGTCTATCAGCGGCCCCTGGGTTACGCCGTCGGCGGTGCCCCGACCAAGAAATAGTTGCCTGACAGCCTTGCCCAGCTTTTCGAGAAAAGCTTCGGCCACGCTTTCTTGCACCATGATCCGGTTGGCGCACACGCAAGTTTGGCCGCTGTTGCGGAACTTTGAATCCATGACGCCTTTGACGGCGCGGTCGAGGTCGGCATCCTCGAAGATGATGAAGGGCGAATTGCCGCCAAGCTCGAGAGAAAGCCGCTTGATGCTGTTGCCAGCGCGCGACATCAGCCAGCGCCCTACGGCGGTGGAGCCCGTGAAGGTTATCTTCGCGACCTTGGCATTGTCGCAAAGCTCTTCGCCAATCGGCCGAGCCTCGCCGGTGATCACAGAAAAGGCGCCCTTTGGAACTCCCGCCTGCTCAGCAAGCACCGCAAGGGCTATGGCAGAGAACGGAGTTTGAGCGGCGGGCTTCAGGATCATTGTGCAGCCTGCGGCAAGCGCTGGTCCGGCTTTGCGTGTGATCATTCCGTTTGGAAAATTCCAAGGCGTTATGGCAGCGCAGACACCAACCGGCTGCTTCAACACCATGATGCGCTGGCTGGGTGAAGAGCCGGGCAAGACGTCTCCGTCTATGCGCTTCGCCTCTTCTGAGAACCATTCCAGGTAGGCTGCGTTGCCGAGGACCTCTCCCTTGGCCTCAGCGAGTGGCTTGCCTTGCTCGGCAGTGAGGATTTTGGCCAGATCGTCGGCATTTTGGACAATCAGGTCAAACCATCTTCCGAGGATACGAGCTCGCTCCTTTGCGGTGCGCGCGGCCCACTCCCTCTGGACCTCGTGCGCCTTGTCGATCCCCTGACGGGCGTGAACTGGCCCCAAGTCCGGAACATGGCCGAGTAACTTGCCGTCGAACGGGTCCGTCACGGCGATGCCCTGCCCGTCCGCAGGCAGCCAGTCGCCCGCAACGTAGGCGGCCTCCCTGAAAAGACCTGGCTCCGCCAAGTTCAGTTGTGCAGCTGTCTCAACCCGGTTCAGCATCATCCACCGTCTTCTTCGGGCGCCGTTTCGCTGGCGAAAGCACACATTCAACAGACACGCCAAGTCCGGCTCATCACGGGCGCCTATCTCGCAAGCATTCCTTTGAAATCCGGCCTCACCTGACCCAGCAGCCAACCGATGCCTTCTGCTCAGTTCGCCTGCAACCGTTGCGGAAAAGTGAGAAGTGCAGCCAGCTTGGAAACGTCCTTCACCTCGTCGATACCGACGACCAGCGATTCAATTTCCTTCAGTTCCCGATCCGAGAAGACCTTCGCAAAATCCATGCATTTGCCGAATTTGGCGAGGACCTCATTGATTCCGAAGCGGCTGTTATCCGGTTCGCCTGGCGAGTCGTGGCACAGTTTCGAGAAAACCCTACCGTCCTTCATGGTGATGGTTATGGGACTGTCGAACGCTTCCACCCCTCCCTTCGGCCAGTCCTGGTGAACCGTCACGCTGACCTTCTTGCGCGCCTCATGCCATCTGGGATCCGTGGCCTTTTCATCGGAGAAGCTGCTTAGGAAGACTGTGTCGTCAAAGAAGCAGGCGACCGTGCAATGAGGCAGGCTGAATCGCGCCTCTTCAGCGCTTGTCGGCTGGTCATACTTGAGGATTTGCGCGTGCGTGACATTGATCCCATGGTCGATATTTGCGACGTCGATCCATTTGATCTTGTGCTCTCGGATCAGTTCGAGAAGTCCATCCATGTTGCGATGCTTGAAGAAGCAGCATGGGTATTTCTTTATGCCGACCGCGTAGATGCGATAGCCATCACCGAGGGCGAGATCAAATTCCGGCGTGTCGGCCCACAGATAGCCGAAGCCGTGGGAGCCTTCCAGAATATCTGACTGACCGGTGTAACCCAATGCCGCGAGCTCGGCCGCGCAGATCCCGTTTCGACCCGAAAAGCCGGCTTCGACGATATGAGCCCCACTGCCAGTCTGTTTCAGGATTCCCGCGGCCTGAGACGCGGCGAGGCTGATCGCTGTGGTGGTCTGATCGACATTAAGCCCCATCAGCTTTGAAGCTGCCGCAGCGTTTCCGATGGTCCCGAGCGCTGCCCAACTCGCCCAACCCTTTTTCATTCCTTTGTCAAAGGCCAAGCCAAGCCGTGCGGCGACCTCGTAGCCCAGGATCAATGCTTCAAGCAATCTCGCCCCCGACAAGCCAAGCTTCTCTGACAAAGCAAAGACCGGCGGCCAGTGACCACACGAATACATCGTCTCGGGAAAACTGTCGTCCTCGAGCTCGGTCGCATGAGCAGCGTTGGCATTAGCAATCGTTGCATACTCGACTGGCGCCCGGATGCCGGTGCCAAATATGCCAGCGTCAGTGACTCCGCCTTTTGCTTGCACATAGCGGATCACAGTTTGCCCGACCTTCATCCGGGTTCCGGCCACATTCATTCCGATGTGACTTAGTCCCAGGATCTTGGCGTAGTCGACAACGTCGGCCGGGATATGCCTCAAGCCGGTGGCTACAACGAATTCCGCGATCTCACGCGTGGTCCGAGCTCCCATTGGTGCCCTCCTACAATTGCGAAAACAACCTTTCGCCCACAAATCCCGTATTTCGGGACAAATATCCATTTTTTCAAACCTAACCACAGAGTGGATTCGGTGTCAAACCTTAATCGCGCTGGGGACTCCGTCTCAAAACAAGGAACATCAAGCGACCTCCTTCTGCGCGCCGCGGCACCGATCGATAGCGGCAGTTTTTTGCCCACTCCAGGCACCCGGCCACATTCAACAAGGACCGATAGATTCGTCCTGCGACGGTTGGGAAATTCCAATTATTCCAGCATAAATCCTACAACTCGATTGTACGATCTGCCCAGAACCGATAACCGCCAGCGCTTCGGGAGCCGTGGCGGAATTTCGCAACTTCACAGAATGAAACACCTTGTGGCGTTGTTGAACACGACATGACCCGGCTCCGCCGGGCAGATATCCAAGAAAAAACTCTACATGTCGTCTTGACAGTTTAGCAGCCGACGATAGTCTCGGGCTCGGGATCTAACGTTCGTTAGAAGCCGCACAACGCGGCAAGGGAGGAGCTACGCATGTCGACTGAGCGCAAAGCTACAAATTGTCTGGCTACCGTCGGCGAAATCAATCGGCGCGAATTCATTGGTGGCGCAGCGGCAGCCGGAATAACAGCCCTAATCGCCAGTTCCACGATCTCGAGCCCCGCGAAGGCACAGACGCCACAGAGGGGCGGCATCCTGCGGGCTGGCATGCAGGGCGGCGCTACGACAGACAGCCTTGACCCGGCCGTATGGACAAGCCAAGTGCCTTATTGCTTCGGGCGCCAGTGGGGCGAGCAACTTGTCCAGATTGACGCCGCCGGCGCGGCGCAGCCGGCACTCGCCACTGAGTGGGGTTCCTCGAAGGACGCGAAGGTCTGGACGTTCAAGATCCGCAAGGGCGTGCAGTTCCACAACGGCAAGGAAATGACGCCGGCCGACGTCGTAGCGACGATGGAGCGTCATTCAGACGCAAAATCCCAGTCAGGTGCGCTGGGCATCATGGGTGGCATCGCAAGCGTCAAGGCAGACGGCGACACAGTCGTATTCACGTTGAAGGATCCCAATGCCGATCTGCCATTCCTGATGGATGACTACCACCTGATGATCCAGCCTAACGGCGGTAAGGACAATCCAACTGCGGGCATTGGCACCGGGCCGTACAAAATCGCGGTAAACGAGGCCGGCGTTCGGCTTGGCGGCGAGAAATTTGCTAACTACTGGCGCGATGATCGTGGCTTTGCCGATCAGATTGAAATCATTGTCGTCAATGACACGACTGCCCGCACTGCAGCCCTGCAAGGTGGACAAGTCCACATGATCAACCGCGTCGAGCCAAAGATCGTCAATCTGATCAAGCGGGTACCGGGGGTTACAGTCCACAACGTTGCCGGCAGGGGCCACTACGTCTTCATCATGCACTGCAACACTGCTCCATTCGACAACAACGATTTGCGTCTGGCTCTGAAATACGCTCTCAATCGTGAGGAGATCGTCCAGAAAATCTTGATGGGATATGGCTCAGTTGGCAACGACACGCCCATCAACAAGGCCTATCCGCTTTACACGGAACTTGAGCAACGCAAGTTCGACCCCGAAAAGGCGGCTTTCCACTACAAGAAATCAGGCCACAGTGGTTCGGTGCTTTTGCGCACATCAGACGTCGCCTTCCCAAGCGCGGTGGACGCCGCGCAACTCTATCAGCAGAGCGCCGCCAAGTGCGGTATCAAGATCGAAGTCAGGCGAGAGCCGGGCGACGGCTACTGGTCGAGCGTCTGGAACAAACAGCCGTTCTGCGCCTCCTACTGGAGTGGCCGGCCGACCCAGGACCAGATGTTTTCTACCGCCTATTACTCCAAGGCCGACTGGAATGACACGCGCTTCTTCAACGAGAAGTTCGACAAAATGCTGTTCCAGGCGCGCGCCGAGCTTGACCACGACAAGCGCAAGGCGATCTACGCCGACATGGGGTCGATTGTACGCGACGAGGGTGGAGTTATTGTACCCATGTTCAATGACTTCATTGACGCTGTCGGGCCGAAGGTCGGCGGATGGGCTCCCAATGGCAACGAGGAACTGATGGGCGGCTATGCGTTGTCGAAATGCTGGGTAACCGGCTGACTCGGGTCCTGCCTTCGCGAGTTCGCGTCGCGGCCTCACGATCCCTCAGGCGCTTCTTGCCGGCGCATTGCGCACCGCCGGCCCCATCTCAAATCATTGGAGGAGTGCATGCACACACAACGACAGCAATCTCATCTCCGATGTTTCTAAGCTTGTACGGCTCGCCGTTAAGGACCTGAAATCCGCCTTCCGGTCCAATGCGGCGAACTAAACCACCGGCTTCGACCTCGACAGTACCTTGGATCACCATGGCCGCCGTCTCTCCCTGGTGAATGATCGGTTCCTCCCCGGTTCCCGCGCCTGGCTGGTAGTGTTCGAAAAACAACTGCAGCCGCTTGTCTCGGCGTTCTGCGGCCAGCATGCGGATGTCCGTCTCACCGCGGAAGACGACCGTCAACTCCTGAGCTTCGGCGAAAATCACATTTGTCTGGGAGATCGGCAGAGCAAAAAAGTCCGCCAAACTCACAGGAAAGGCCTGGAGAATGCGATGCAGAGAAACCAGCGATGGCGCATGCGACTCCTGTTCGATAAGCGATATCGTAGCGTGGGTCACACCAGACCGCTTGGCCAGTTCGCGTTGGGAAATGCCTGCGGCCTCTCTCAGAACCTTTAGGCGCGCTCCCACAGCCAAATCGGCCGCCTCGTCGGTCTGCTTTGCGCCCCGCCGGTCGCGGATTGCGGTCGATAACTGTCTGCGTGCCAAGTGCCATGCTCCACAACCAAACATTTCTGATGGGATGCAACGCGAATACAAGCGCGTCAAGCGGCGACAAGCCTCTTGTTTGTTAAATAAATTATGCCAATATGGATGAAATTTTTGACAGCAGCATTCCGCCGGGAGCCTGCAGAGCGGCGGCATCTGACAGGTCGTCGTAAAGAACATCGCCTCTTGTGAAAGGGCGTGCAAGGCATGAACCAAACATAGCAGGGAGGGAAACTATGCGAACCGAAACACTTGAACCCGAGCTTGAGAGACGCCTGGCCCTCATCGAGGCTCAGGACAGCTTGAGCGCCGATTTTGATTTGACGGCCTGGATTGCGCTGATTGCTCTTGGGGTGGTGCTACCTGTCATCCTGCTTCTGGTTGGAGGCTTGGCATGACAAAGGTTGCTGATGACTTTTTGGTCGAAGCCGACAAGAGCGCGTGGCCACTTTTGCCAGGTGAGCGCACATGGGGAGGCTGGCGATTGGGCATTTCTCTCGCCACCGCTGCCGCGGCAACCTGGTGCTACATCATCGGGGAGTACGTCGGCTACTACCTCGGTTTCTGGAAGGGCTTTGCCACACTTTTCGCCGGAAGCATGATCGGCATGCTTATCGTTGCTCTAGCGGCAGTTCCAGTCTGTATCCGTTTCGGTGTCGATTCAATCGCCTCGGCAAAGCCCCAGTTCGGTACCTCGGGGTGGATCATCCCGGCCATGTTGCAATTCATATCGATTGTCGGTTGGAACTCGCTGCTGCTGATATTTTTTGGGCGGTCGACCACACAGCTTTTCTATGCTCTTGGCATTATCAGCGAAGGATCTGGCGCCGTGTTGGTGCCAATCACCGTTGTCGTTGCTGTGTCCCTGACCTTCTTCTTTTTGCTGAAAGGCTCTCTGGGAGTCGATCGCGTCGCAAAGGTTCTGGTCGCCCATGTGTTCATTGGTTTCTGGATGCTCTACGTGTTGCTTACCCACGAATGGGATAAGCTCATCTCGGCCGTGCCAGCTTCTGCTAACGCCGACGCGCAATGGAACTACGTAACGGGGATCGAGATCGGCATCGTCTCGCTGCTGTCCTGGTGGCCCTATATAGGCGCTATGGTACGAATGGCCCCCAACGGGCGCACCGCCGCTCTTCCGATCATGCTAGGAATGGGCGCGCCGGTTCCGCTTTTGTGCGCGATCGGAATAGCAGGCATTCTGGTTCTTCAGGTCTCCGATCCCGCGCAGTGGTTGAGAACAATCGGCGGACCGATTTACGGCGTTGTCGCCTTGATTTTCGTGGCAGCGGCCAATCTCGGAACTGCAGTAGCCGGCGTCTACGCCTCCTCGATAGGACTCCGCCACATTCCCGTTTTGTCGAGATCCCCATGGCCGGTACTTCTGGCGATCTCCTTGGCGCCAGTGGCTATCGTGGGGCTGCTAATACCTGAGATGTTTTTTGCAAACTTCGGGACTTTCCTGGCGTTTATCGGACTTGGATTTGCTCCACTTTGCGGCATCCAAATTGTGGATTACTATTTCATCCGGCGTGGCAACGTGAACGTTCGTGGCCTTTTTGAGACCGGCCCCAACGCCGAGTATCGATACTGGGGAGGCTTCAATCCTGCTTCGATCATTGCAATGGTCTGCGGATTTGTGACCTACAACTATATTCTCAATCCGATATCCTACGCGAGCCGCTTTCCTTATGAATATCTGACGGCATCGCTTCCGACCGCCGTCGTGGGCGGAGGTGTCTACTGGCTTCTGACGATCCTTTTCGTGCGCCCGGCCGGAAAGGGAGGATATTGAGCTCTGCTCGGTGCTGGCGGGGGTACGGTACCCCCGCCACATTGTGGCTTATCGAGGGACTTCTTGGTCGACTTTCTCAACTACAGTGAGGCGCGAGAATTGGCCAAGGCCAAGCTTCCCCGCGGCATCTTTGAATTCGTGGATCGCGGGACAGGAGATGAGTTCAGCCTGCGCCACAACAGGCGCCAGTTTGAAGCGGCTAGAATCCTGCCACGAGTGCTCACGGGAGGAAGCCCTCGTTCGCAGAAGGTCGAGATCTTCGGCGAAACCTATAGCGCGCCTTTGCTGGCTGCGCCGACCGCATTCGCAGGTCTGGTCTGGTTCAAAGGCGAGATCGAGTTGGCCAGAGCAGCAGCAGCATATGGAATCCCTTTTTGTGCAGCGACAGAAGCGATCACCGGGGTTGGCGAGATTGCAACAGCTGTTGGCACGCCGATCTGGTTTCAGCTTTATCTGTGGGACAGGGAAGAACTTTCCCAAGACCTTATTGAAAAAGCCTGGACAAACGGCGCCCGAACATTGGTTGTGACCGTCGATACACCGGTTCTTCCAAAGCGGGAATACAACGTCCGCAATGGCTTCGATATTCCTTTCAGATTCGCGCCGCGCAATGTCTTCGATGTAGCGACGCATCCGCGATGGGCGGTCGGGGTCCTAGGCCGCTATCTTGCGGCTGGGGGCCTGCCGAACTTCGCCAACTATCCTTCTGAATATAGGGCCAACATCCTGAGCCGAGGGAGTGCGCGTTCGATGTCTTTGGCGCCTAATCTGGATTGGGATTGCGTCCGTCGCATTCGGACGAACTGGAAGGGAAATCTGGTCATCAAAGGGATCCTGCGCACAGACGATGCCCTGTTGGCTTTGAAGATCGGCGCAGATGGTATCGTAGTCTCCAACCACGGGGGACGAAACCTCGACGGAGCCGTCGCGCCTATTGAGGTCCTGCCTGACATTGCTGATGCGGTTGGTGATCGTCTGACCGTCCTTGCAGACAGCGGCGTGCAGCGAGGCTCGGATATTTTCAAGTTGCTTGCGAGCGGAGCGAAGGCGGTTCTGCTTGGCCGAAGCCTGCTCTATGGCACCGCTATAGCTGGATCGGCGGGCGCCCTGCGGATGATGCAAAATCTTGGTGAGGAGCTCGATGTGGCAATGGCTATGAGTGGCTGCAGATCGCTGAAAGAAATCGATCGCAGCCTGCTTGCAAAGGCGTAGGGATCCAGCCTCTTAGGCCGCCAAGTATTCGCAACTCCGTCTCCTGCCCAATGCTGGTTTCGGGTGAATATGGTGCCCCAATCTCATTGAAATCGATGTGACCGGCTCGCGGCGCTCCCTTGTGCGTTAAAAAAAAATGACATACCGTTAAAATTATTAAACGCCCATCAGCCCGAGGGAAGGAAGCACATATGAACGCAATTTCGGAACTCGAGCGGCTCTCCGGGTCGCTCTATATCGATGCACGTTACGTGCGAAGCGAATCGGCGACCCGTTTTGATGTCATTGATCCCGCGACCGAAAGGCCTGTCGGATGGATCGCCGATGCAACTGACGCCGAGATAGATGATGCCCTCGAGGCCGCCATGTCCGCCAGGAAGCGGTGGGGGGAAATCGATCCTAGAAGTCGGGCTGTCTTACTCCATGATATCGCCGCCAATATCAGGAGCAAGAAGGCTCTTTATGGCCTGCCTTTGACGCTTGAAGAAGGCAAGCCGTACAAGGAGGCCGTCGATGAGGTCTCTTGGTGCGCTACTGCGATTGACTACTATGCCGAGATGGCTCGCCACGAGGCCGGGAGGTTGGCTGGCACAACCGTGCCCGGGCAATTTCATTTCAGTGTCAAGGAGCCGCTTGGGACGGTGGTGATCGTTCTACCGTTCAATTTTCCTCTCGTGCTTCTTTGCTGGGAAGCAGCAGCCGCACTCGCAGCGGGCAATGCCGTGATCGTGAAGCCGCATGAGCAGACAAGTCTCACGACGCTCAAATTTGCCGAGCTGTTTTCAACGCTTCCCCCTGGATTGTTCCAGGTTGTTACAGGAGGTCCTAGGGTCGGCCAGCGCCTCGTGGCAAGCCCTAAAACCCACGGCGTAGCATATACGGGCTCTGTCAGCGTGGGGCAGCAGGTTGCAAGAACATGCGCCGAAACGTTCAAGCCTTGCCTCATCGAAGCTTCGGGAAATGATCCCTTTATCGTCATGCCGTCGGCACCCCTGGAGATAGCGGCTCGTGGAGCGGCATTTGCCGCCTACTTGAACTGCGGCCAGGTATGCACGTCGGCTGAGCGGTTTTACGTTCATGAATCGATCTACGACAAATTCGCTGAACAGTTGGCCGTTGAGACGAAGAAGCTAAGGATCGGCAACGGCCTTGACCATGTCGATATTGGTCCCATGGCAACCCGTAAGCAGCGAGACCGCTTCGAGGCGATGATTGCGCATGCCCGTCAACAGGGAGCTCGCGTAAAAGCTGGAGGAGGTCGTCCAGCCCATATGAATCAGGGATGGTTTGTAGAACCAACCGTTCTCACCGACGTTGCTCCAGAGTTTGAAATTCTCAATGAAGAGTCGTTTGGACCGGTTGCCCCGCTCTGCTCGGTGTCGAGCTTCGACGAAGCAATGACACTCGCGAACCGGTCACGTTTCGGCCTCGGCGCCTACCTCTACAGCCTCGACATGGACGAGACCATGCGTGCCGTCCGGGAGTTTGAGTCCGGAATCGTTTGGATAAATGCACCCTTGCTGGACAATGATGCCCTGCCATTTGGAGGGCGCAAGCTTTCTGGAACCGGGCGGCAATTGGGGCCGGAGGGTTTGGCTCAGTTTCAAAACACCAAATTCGTCATGATCGATCCCAAGGCGTCCACGCAGGACTTTTGGTGGTTTCCATACTCCAAAGAGGAGAGCTTTCGCCCATAAGGGCACAATCCGCAGGCTCCATTAGTGGCGACAACGCACCATCGCAGCATGGTGCGTTGAACGTCCCGGCAACTAGGCTGCACGCTGCACGTAGGCTCGCTGCATATTCAGGGCATCGTCGCCATCCCGCGCCAGCCACTGGCGCGGCGACGCGGATTAGCGAAGTTGGTGTGCGCGAATCTAAAACTTTCGCGACATCAACGAGTTGGCTTTGTTTGACGGATCGTTTCCCAAAACCGCTGCGCAGCTTTCCCCGAAACGCATCAGAGCTTTCAATTGCGTACACGAAGGTTCTGCGGGTCATACCAAGGCCCGAACTGAACCTCCACGGCATAGCGTTTCATCGCGATTTCTACTTCCCACCTGCCTGTTGCCAGCCACTCCTTCGTGACCCCTTCTGCGTTGTTCACATAACCAAGCCCGAGTGACGCGCCAACTCGGTGACCGTAGGCACCAGAGGTGATGGAACCAATAAGGTTGCCGTCGCGCATGAGCGGCTCATTATGATAGAGCATGGGCATCTCTGGCCCGCCCGACAGCTTTACCTGCACCAGCCGGCGTTTCGTGATCCCTTCGGATTTCTGCTTGATCAGAGCATCTCGGCCTAGAAAGCCACCGGACTTATCGAGCGAGACCGCGAACCCCACACCACCATTGTAGGGCGTATCCTCCTCGCCAATATCATGACCCCAGTGGCGATATCCCTTTTCCATGCGCAGGGAATTCAGAGCGAAGAAGCCGCCGTGTCGAAGGCCCAGATCTCGTCCAGCCTCCAGGATCTCTTCGTAAACATGCGCGGCAAACTCGCTCTCGACATAGATTTCGTAGCCGAGTTCTCCGACGAAGGTCAGCCGGCTGGCGCGGACGCGGGCATAGCCAAGATCGATCTCGCGACTGGTGCCAAAGGGGAAGGCATCGTTGGCGAAGTCATCCGGTGAGACGCGCGACATGAGCTGGCGCGTCTTTGGGCCCATCAATGCAATCATCGGAAGGCCGGAGGTGACATCCGAGATGCAAACTCGCGCACCTTCTGGCAGGTGCCGTTTGAACCAAGCCAGATCGCGCCGTTGCGAAACGGCGACCGTCACGATGAGGAATGCATCCTCCGCCATGCGGGTAACGGTGACGTCGGCCTCAATGCCGCCGGACTCGTTCAGCCACTGGGTATAGACGACGCGACCAATTTCAACATCGCAATCCCCGGCGCAGATCCAGTTCATGGTCTTGAGGGCATCGGGGCCCTCGACCCGATACTTCACGAAACAGCTATGATCGAAAAGTGTCACATTCTCTTGCGTGTTGCGGCACTCCACACCGACATTGGCAAACCAGCTCGGGCGATAGTAGGAATACTCAATATTCGCGACCTCTTGCGCCGTGCCGTAGAAGCCAGGTCGTTCCCATCCCGCCGCCTCGGTCATGAACGCTCCGGCTGCGACCAGCCGGTCATGAAAGGGAGAGCGCCGCACACCGCGGGCGGAGACGAACTGTCGGCTCGGCCAATGCATGTCGAAATTGAGACCCAAAGTCTCCACGGTGCGATGCTCGAGGTATTTACGGTTTCGCTGGAAGCTTTGGGTGCGGCGTACGTCAACGTCTATCAGTTCGACCGGCGGCCGACCGTCACGGATCCAGGCCGCAAGCGACTTACCCACCCCGCCTGACGACAGGATTCCGAGCGAATTGAAGCCGGTAGCGCAGTATAGCCCGGAGACTTCAGCCGTCTCGCCGAGCAGATAGCGGCCGTCAGCGGTGAAGCTTTCTGGCCCGTTGAAAAAGAGCTGCATCCCGGTTTGGGCCAGCAGAGGCACACGATTGGCCGCAGCCTCCAGATGCGGCGCGATGTGGTCGATATCGTCTGGAAGGGCGTCGAAGCAGAAATCCGTTGAGATGCCGTTCTGGCCCCAAGGTTTTGCTACCGGCTCAAAAAACCCGACAAGCAGCTTGCCGGCATCTTCCTTATAATAGGTCCACTCGTCCCCGAGGAACATAACCGGAAGGTTGCGCGGCAGATCGGGAATTGCCTCGGTGACCACATAGAAATGTTCAGCAGCGTGTAGCGGCATGGTGACGCCGATCTCGGCCGCCAAATCCCGCGACCACATACCGCCGCAGATCACGACAGTGCGGGCGTCGATCCTGCCTTGTTCGGTCATTACGCCCACGGCATGGCCGTTCTCGACCAGGATCTTCGTCACTGGCAAGTTTTCAATGATGTGAACCCCACCGGTTCTGGCGCCTTTCGCGTATGCCATTGTGACATCGGCCGGATTGACTTGACCGTCATGCGGGAACCAGAACCCTCCAACGATGCCGTCGAGATTGACCGGCCCCCATCGCTCCTTGATCTCCCCCGGCGTCATGGCCTCGACGGGAAGCCCGAAGTTGCGCCCCATCGAGGCGCCTCGCGCCAATTCCTCATACCGGGCCGGCGTTGTCGCGATGCGTAACGAGCCGTTTCGCTTGTAGCCCGTGGCCTGGCCGGTCTCTTCCTCAAGGCTCATGAACAGTTCGCCAGTATATTTCGCCAGCTCTGTCATGCGTTGCGTGGCGCGCAACTGGGTGACCAAACCTGCGGCATGCCAGGTCGTGCCGCACGTCAATTGACGGCGCTCGCAAAGCACCACATCCGTGATGCCGATTTTTGCCAGGTGGTAGGCGATCGAGCAGCCCGCGACCCCACCGCCAACGATCACGACGTCAGCCTTGGAAGGAATATTCATGTCTCATGCCTTTGGATTGCTGATCATGCCCAGTCGACCCGAGGGGCAGTGATCGAAGGAGCTGTCAGATGATGGACCCGCCATTCACACCGATGATCTGGCCTGTGACATAGCTTGCATCATCGGAAAGAAGGAAGGCGACCACGGAAGCGATTTCAGAAGGATCCCCCTCCCGACGCAGGGGGATATTCTGCAACCAGCCTTTGCGGACATCAGCTGGAACCGCCTCCACCATCGCCGTGGTTATCGTTCCGGGCGCGACCGCGTTCACCCGCACGCGATGACGAGCATGTTCGAATGCGACGGTGCGGGTCAGGCCTACCAGGCCGGACTTGGCGGATGAGTAGTTGGACTGCCCGAACGCTCCCCACCGCGCTTCCGATGAAAGATTGACAATAGAACCGCCCTTGGCCGTCATGTGCGGAATCGCGATCTGGCATCCCAGCCAAGGACCTCGCAGATTGACGTCGATCACATCATTCCAATCGTCGTCTTTCATCTTCAACAGCGAACTGTCACGCGTCATCCCTGCGTTGTTGACAAGCCCATCCAGGCCTCCGAATGTGTCCACCACGCGCGCGACGCATTCAGTCCAGCTCACACGACTGGTAACATCCAGGAATAGCGCTAGCGCCTGACCCGTCGCAGCAGAGATCTCCCCGGCTACCGCCTCCGCGCCGGCGAAATTGCGGTCCGCCACGGCCACCACCATCTCTTCATCAGCCAGCCGCTTGGCTGTGGCTTTGCCGATGCCTTGTGCCGCGCCGGTGACAAGCACCACCCTGTCCTTCAGACCACGCATCAGGCTGCTCCGCCAATCATATATCTGTTGTAACCAGACTGGACGGTCTCTCCGTTCTGGTTGGTGATCACGACATCAACTTCGACGACGCCTTTTGATGGATCCTTTGATGTCGGTTTTTTCGAAGCGACCCGATAGGTCTGCTGAAGACGATCGCCCGGCGAGACCGGCAAGAGCATGCGTCTTTGCGTCTCCAGGAAAGCCAGGATTACCCAGCTATCCAATTCGGGACAGCGCAATCCTTCACCAATGGCGTGAACCAGCAGTCCATGGGCTATGCGGCCCGAATAAGGCGTGTTGGCCCTGACCCACTGGTCGTCCATATGGAGGGAATTGAAATCGCCTGTGACACCGGCGAAGTTGACGATGTCGGCTTCGCAGATGGTGCGGCCTGCCGAAATATATTCGGCGCCGACTTCGATCCTGTCGAATGTAATTTCCATGTCAGACCTTTGTAAAACAGGGCATGATCAGCCCGGGGTGTATTTCGCGGAAGGCGACCTTCAGGCTCATGTCGCAGCGAAGATTTTCTTCCGGCACGTCCACAATCCATGTCGTCATGCGCGGGCCCTCAGCCAATTCGACGATGGCCAGGGTAAAGGGTATGAAGCTGGCAAACTGCGGGTGAACCGACCGCTTCACGATCGTGTAGGAATGAAGCGTGGCTTCACCCGACGCCTCAATCCATTCCGGCTCTCGGTCGGGTGCGCCAATGACGTGAGCGCGTGGATAATATTGGAAGCGACCACTGAGCGGATCGCGCTGCAACAGCAATTTGCCGTTTTTGGCGGCATCGAACCAAACGCTCGAAACCGCGTCCTGTACGGGAAGGATCGAATCCATCTCAGTCATTTTGCGGCTCCCAGGATCAGCGTGGCGGTGGCCGAGAGCCAACCGCCGGTACCGTTGACGAGGCAAAGCTCAGGAGAGCGCAGTTGCAGGCCGGGGCTATCTCCGCGCAGCTGACGGACCGCTTCGATCACGGCGTACATGCCGCGGCGCCCGGAATGGTTGGAAGAAAGACCTCCGCCATCCGTGTTGATCGGCAGACGACCGTCGGGACCGAGCTGGCCAGAGGCGATGAAGTCACCAACCTCACCCCGTTTGACAAATCCGAGCGCCTCGAGCGTCAAAGCCACTGTGATCGTGAAGGAGTCGTAGATCTGGGCGACGCGAATATCTTCGGGCGTCAGCCCAGCACTGGCAAAGGCGCGGCGTCCGGAAAACTCGGCGGCTGTGGTTGTAAGGTCAGCCATCTGGTTTATCTGCCCGTGGCTGATTGCTTCTCCAAAACCGAGCACCGCCGGGCCACCGCGTCGGGTGTCGCGCGCTTGATCACGCGATGTCACGATGATCGCGCCGCCAGAATCGCTCACCACGCAACAATCGAGTTTATGCAGGGGTGTCGAGATCATGGTCGACGACAAGACGTCGTCGACAGTGATCAGGTCGCGATACATGGCTTGCGGGTTGCGGTTGGCGTACGCCCGCATCTGCACCGCGATTTGCGCCAATTGCTCCGGTTTCAATCCGAACTGGTGCATATAGCGGGTCGCGGCAAGCGCATAGGCGGAGATCGTCGAGACCCCGTATGGAACCTCATATTGGCCTGGACCGGTGGGACCGGTGTTGAAGTCGGTCGCCGGCAGGCGCCAAGATCGCCCCGAGGCAGCGTAGCTGATGACGACAACCTTGCAGAGGCCGGCACGGATGGCAGCAACGGCATTGCCGACGTGGCTCAGCGTCATTGCCCCTCCGATGTCGGTGCTGCAAAGCCAGGACGGGCGTAGGCCGACATATTCCGCGACTTCCACCGCTGACAGCTGCCAGCCGGCCTCGGCAGGAAATGACGCAGCCGTGGCAAAGCCGTCGACATCGGCGACCGTCAAGCCTGCATCCGCCAACGCCCCGGCAACTACCTCCGCGTGGATCTGGAAAGGATGGATGTTGGGTGCCTTTCGCCGTGGCGACTCGTAGGCGCCCACAATGCAGGCGGAGCCTGTTGGAAAGCTGTCGTTTGAACTCATTCGCGTTCCTCTTCTTTTCAGCCGGCTTTTCTGGCGGACCGAACGCCGTAGATCAGTGCGCCTACAAGGACCGGAGCTGTAACAATCGCCGCGACGGCCGATACGGCGGGGGTGATGCCGCTGCGCAGGAGCGAATAGATGGTGACCGGCAGGGTCTTGTCGAAACTGGTCTGGAACATCGCGATGACCGCTTCGTCCCAAGACGTCACGAAGGAGATGATCAAGGAACCGATGACGGCGGGGATGATGTTCGGCACGACGATGGACCAGAAGGCTCTTATGTTGCCGGCACCCATGGTCCATGACGCCTGCTCCATCGATATGTCGACAAAGGACAGGGCGTTAGCCAGCACCAAAAACGTCAGCGGAACGCAAAGCACGGCATGCGCGAGGACCAGCCCCGCGTCGGTACCAATCAGACCCAGTCTGCCCTGGACATCGAAAATGCCGATCGCCAGAAGGATCACGGGAACGATCAGCGGCGCGATTGCAATCACCTGGATCACGCCCTGCCAGAAACCGGAGCCCATGCGCGCCCCGGCGCGTGCGAGCGCAAGACCGGACAATGTCGATAAAACCGCGGTCGCCAAGCCAACCCGCACACTTTTAAGGAAGGCTTCGACCCAAGTGTCGGACGTGACGACTTCGGCGAACCACTTCCAAGTGAAGCCGACGGGCGGAAAACGAATCTGGGTCGTCTCGGTAAAGGCAGTGGGGATGACGATGAGGAGCGGCAGGATCAAAATGATCATCACCGCGCCAAGCGCAGCCGCGCAAATGAGAGTGGTTCCAGTCAACCTTAGTGGCTCGTCTGCCGCTGCACCGCGCGTGCCTGACTGGACCGGAGCCAATATCCCTTTGCCGCCAACGCGCAGGGCGATCAGGTAGCCCAGCGTGGATACCAGCAGCAGCACCACGCCCATCGCCGCAGCCTTGCCCCACTGATAGATCTGGATTTGCTGCTGGATGAAGATCGGGATGGTCAGGTTGTGCGGCCCGCCAAGGATCGCAGGCGTTAGAAAAAAGCCCAGCGCCAGCACGAACACGAGCACGGTCCCACTCAGCAATGTCGGCCGTATCTGCGGGAAATAAACATCCAGGAAGACACGGCGCTCGGCGGCGCCCATCGTTCGAGCCGCGGTCAGCAGCGAGACGTCGATTGCTCGCATGGCGGAGACCAGGATCAGTATCAGGTACGGGAGCAGATAGGCGACCATGCCGGTGATGGTCGCAAAGGTATTGTAGAGGAGCGGCAGCGGCCCGAGATCGAACGCGGCAAGGCCTGTGTTTATGATTCCCTGCTGCCCCAAGATCGTCGTAAAAGCAAAGAGCCTGACGATGATGGACACCCAGAAGGGCATCACGATGACGACCATCATAAGTGATGACATCTGGCGCGACAGACGTGAAATGATGTAGGCGGTCGGGAAGGCCAGCATGACGGTGATTGCCGTCGCGGCGATCGCAAGCATCAGACTTTCCAAAACCACCTGCCGGAGCAGGTCGTCCTTCGCGATCGCTAGATAGTTCCCCCAATAGATGCTGTCGAAGACGGCCCGGCCACGCTGGTTCAGGCTGCGCAGCAGGATGCTGTAGAGGGGCCAGAACAGCATCAAGCCGAACAGAACACCTGCCGGCGCCACCAAAGCGAGGCGCCGAGCTCGCATGGCAACGCGTCCGCCGCCGACCGCAACTGCGCTCGTCATGACGCCGGACTTGTGGCTGGGCGCGCGTAGAATAATTTGACAAGCCGGGCCAGGTGGCCGCGCGTATGACGGGGATCGATCATTTCCTCGGCGGAGAAGTTTTCGATCGCGCGCCAGACGGAAGTCTGCGCTTCAAACCGCTTGGTGAGCTTCTCCTTCAAGGCGGGCCGCTCATCAGGAGCAACCGCATTCAACTCTGAACGGAATGCGGCCTCGACTCCGCCCTCGACCGGCATGTCGCCCCAGGCAGCGCTTGGCCAGCTTAGGCGTAAGCTCATGGGGTTGGCGCTACCGGTGGCTACTCCGCCCAGACCATAGGAGCGACGCACTTGCACGGTGTAGACGGGAACCTGTGCCTTCTGGATCGCCCGCAACGCCATTGCACCAAATTTCAGGACGCCGGCTTCTTCGGCTTTCGGCCCGACCAGAAAGCCCGGCACGTCCGCGAGGTAGGCGATCGGGATGTGGAAGCGATCGCACAGCTCCACAAATTTCATTTGCTTGAGCGAGGAAGACACATCAAGCGAGCCGGCCAGGAACCGATTGTCCGAGCCAATCAAGCCGACCACATGCCCTTCTATGCGCCCGAGACCCGTGCGCACTGATCGGCCATAGTCGGGTGCTATCTCGAAGAAACTGTCGGTGTCCGCCACGCAGCGCAGCAGTGCCTGCGCATCATAGATGCGGCGGGCACTTGGGGAGACGATCGCCAGGATCTCTTCCTGGTCATTCGCCGACCAGGTTGGCTGGACGGAGGGAGCCTCGCTCACATTATTCGGCAGATAGGAAAATACCTGCCGCAGCATGGCCAGGGCATCGTCTTCATTTTGCGCCTGATTGTCGATGATGCCGGAGGTGCGGACATGCACGTCGACGCCGCCCAGCGCGAACTTGTCGATCTCAAGCCCCAGCGCCTGCTTGACGACCGGTGGTCCGCCGGCGAACAGGCAGCCGTTGTCCTTGGTCATTACGGAAAAATGCGACAGGTGCGCTCGGGCAGCAGAACTCCCTGCCGTCGGGCCAAGGACGGCGGTCAGAACCGGCACCCGTTCCATGATGTCGAACATTGGAAAAGTTGGCTTGGCCGCCTGCAGCTCCGGATAGCCTATGGCTTCCTGCAGGATGACGGAGCCGCCCACGCCATTGATGAGCAAAATCAGCGGGATACGATAGCCGAACGCGAATTCTTCAATGAAACCGGTCCAGCCACCTTTGTAGCGCGGCAGGTGCACGCCAACGCCGCCTCCCTCGACACTGAAGTCCTCTGCCCCGATGGCAACGGGACGCCCGTCGATCTCACAGAGCCCACAGACAAATGTGGACGCCAGCAATGCTCCGTCCTTCGTCGGGGTAGTCACGAAAGTTCCGATCTCCAGGAAGCTTCCGTCGTCGACTAGCTTGAGGATGCGCTCACGCGCGGTCGATCGGCCATTCTTGTGCTCGCGCGCCACTCGGTCAGGGCCGCCTGAGGCCATGGCGACGACGCGGCGCCGCTCAAGTTCTTCGAGTAAGGGCGTCCACTCAGCATGCGGAAGGCTGGCCATGGTCATGCTCCTACGCTATCGGCGAGCATCGTCGCGCAGATACGGGCGAGCTCGGCTTTGTCGATCTTGGTCGCGTTGCGGACTGGAAATGTTTCCATGAAAAACATGTGCCGCGGCTTCTTGTATGAGGCGAGGCGCTGTAGCGCGAAACCGAGGATTTCGTCCTTTCCGGCGAGCTCTCCCTTGCGCAAGATCACGCAGGCGCACACGGCTTCGCCAAACTCCGGATCCGGCACGCCGACGACCGCGACATCGAGAACTGCGGGATGCTGCCGCAACGCATTCTCGATTTCGGCCGGATAGATATTCTGCCCTTTGGAGATGATCAGGTCCTTGGTGCGACCGACAATGTAGATCCAACCTCCCTCGTCCATGCGGGCAAGGTCGCCGATCTTGAGCCAACCATCGCGAACGGTATCAGCATCGAGCTGAGGGCTTTGCCAATAGTTCCTCATCACCGATGGACCCGCCGTCCAGACCTCGCCCACCTCACCGACAGGCACCTCTGCGCCGTCGGGATCGAGAAGGCGGATCGACTGTCCGGGCACGACCCTGCCGACTGAGCCGGGGTGCCTTTCGATGTCGTCGCCTTCGATAAGCGTCGCCATGCCCGATTCAGTCGATCCGTACGAGATCGTCAGGCTGATGTGCGGCCAGCGCCGGCGGACTTCGGCCATCAGCGCCGGAGGACAGTTCTCGCCCCCTGTGTACCACCATGACATTGTATCGAGAGGCACGCGCTCATCGTTGTCGGCGGCGATCAGATCGCGGAACATCGAGGGAAACATAAGCACGTGGGTCACACGCCACCGACCGATGAAGTCGATCAGACGCCCGGCGCTCCAACCGCGGCTGGGCATGATCGCCACCGTGCCGCCGACGAAAAAGGTCGGAACAGAACTTTCGTTCATCGCAGCCGTGTTGAACATAGGTGCGTTGAGCAGCATGACAGAGCTATGGTCGAGGCCGCGGAATTGCGTAACCTGCTGCATGGCGCACCAGACGATCGCCTGGGACCGCATGGCAACCCCTTTGGGACGACCGGTCGTGCCTGATGTGTAGAGGATCATGTGCACATCATTTGGGATGGGTGCGCCAATCGGTGCGATCGTTGTGGCCAGCCTTTCGAATTCGGCACCACCAGCAACATTCTCCAGCATCACGATGCGAGGCTGCCGGTCGAGGGACGGCAGCGCGCTTTCGAGCGTGGCCATCAAATCAGGTTCCGTGAAGACCACGGCGGCTTCGCAGTCGTTAAGGATCGACGCTATCTCGGGTGAGGTCAGCCGGAAGCTCACGGGAACGAAAGTCAGTCCCGCGTAGGCGCATGCAAAATAAAGCTCGAAGGTCTCGCCGCGATTGAACAGCAGCGTCGCGACGCGATCGCCGGTCTGCAGACCCATGCCGCGCAGCGCAGCGGCAAGCCGAAGAGCTCGCTCTCGCAACTGAGCATATGTCCGTGAGCCATTCTCCCAGACAAGCGCAACCTTGTCGGGCTGCTGCAGAGCCTGGGGGCCGTAATCCCCAAGGATCGACGATACGCAGCCGAGCGCACTCAGATTAGAGCTGACCATGGTGTTGCTTCCACAAAGTTTGACGAGCGACGCTAGCCAGTCGCACGCATCTCAACTGGCGACGCAGGACCGCTTGCGCCACCAGGCGACGCAATGGTTGTGAGGCGCCGGATCCAGAAACGCACCGGCGACTGCTCACGCAATCGGGCCATTACATCCTCGTCGAGGAGGGCATGCAGGCTCAGGCCATCTGCCAGTCCAACAAGGTCCGTCGCTATTGCCTTTCGGTCGATGTCGCCTGGAAGGTCGCCATGCTCTTGAGCGCGCCGCAAAGCGGTCGCTACCGACTTGCGCCAGCCTACCAGGTAAGACTCGACCTCTTCGCGTAACTGCTTGTCGGTTATTGCTTCCACGAAGAAGAAGAAGAAAATTCTGCTCAGGGCCAGCCGCCGGCTGTCTAGCGGAACACTGCCCTCAAGAATCTGCTCGAGCGCCTGGAGGCCATCGAGTGTGGTGAGGACCCGCGTATTGTGCTCTGCCAGAATTTCGGCCGCCCGGCGCAAACCACCGAGCAACAGGTCCTGACGACCGTGGAAGTAATGACCGATGACGCCGGTCGACCAGCCCGAGCGTTCCGCCACGGCACGGATAGTGACCCCCGTCATCCCGGACTCGGCCACGATGTCCAGAAGGACATCGCATATCTGGCGTCGCCGTTCGTTGTGGTTCACAATCCGTGGCATGGCGTGAAGGTCTCCGGCAGGGTCAGTTCAGAGCGACCCAACGATTGAACCGATCAACCACGTCAGGAAGGTTCTTGGCGTAGTAGTCGGCGTTCTCCAGAATCGCCTTCTTGGCATTGTCGCCCGCTACAATCCACGCCGCAACATCTTCGCCATAGTCGGCCGGCGCCAGGTCTGCGATGCCCGTTGCGTAGGTGATTTGCTTCACCAGAGCCTTCTGGCCTTCGGTATCGGCAATGAAATGAGCGATCATTGCTTGTCCCGCGACCGCGTTTGGAGCTCCTTTCGGCACGGCATAGACGGCCGATGAATAAAGCGAGTCCTGCCAGGCGATCGCAAGTGGCGCCTTGTCGTTCTTCACGGCATTGTAGACGCGGCCACTCCAGGCTACGCCTATCGAGCACTCACCGCTCGACAGCAGCCGGATGGCATCGTCGCCATTGCTCCACCAAAGGATGCTGGACTTGATCGAGTCGAGCTTGGCAAAGGCCTTGTCGAGATCGAGCGGGTAGAGCTTTTCGCGCGAAATGCCGTCGGCAAGAAGTGCGGACTCAAGGACCGCGCCGAATTGCGGGTACTTGAACATGCAGCGCTTTCCCGGAAACTTGGAAAGGTCATACAGGTCGCGCAGGCTGGTCGGGGCATTGGCCTCGGAAAACTTCTGCGTATTGTAGGTCAGGACAATGCCGTAACGCATCACATCGACGCCGTAATCGTCGTGGGCGTCCTTGTCCAACTTGGAGAAGTCGACGATCGAAGGATCGAGCTTCTCGACGTACCCGGCATCACGCGCCCGAATGAAATCGCCCTTGGTCGGGAACTCGATCAAGCTCCACGGAATCTGGGCACCGGAATCCTCCGCGGCGAAGAACTTCGTGGTATCGGCGTTGAAGTCCGACTTGATTGTAATGCCGGTCTCTCCGGCGAAGTCTTTGTTGGTGGTCTCGTCCCGGGCCCGGGTCGTCGCTCCCCCGGATGCGTCATGCCAGACAAGCTCGCCCTTGATTTTGTCGCGCACCTGCTTGGGTAAAACCTCTGCCGCGAATGCAATTGAGTGTGCGCCAACGCTGCAAATCAGCGCGCATGCAAGTGCCTTAAGCGATGTCATGCCATTCCCCTTCCTTGTTTTATTACAACTGTCATATTAAAAACACCGGAGCGTGGAGCCGTCAAGGCACAAATTGAGCAAAGTTAGCACGGAAGCCGCCTTGCATTAGGGACATTGAGGGCGCTATGATCGCCCAGCGGCCGCCAAGCGCTGACCTGTTTTTGGACAAACGTGATAAAACGGACTGTTATGCGAGCTTCCCGAACTGTTGAACATGCCTTGTCGCCGACCGCCGCGAACAGCATCACGATTGACGAGCTCGAATTGCGATTCCCGAACGGCTTCGTCGGCCTGAAGTCCACGAGGCTGCATGTGCCGGGCGGCCAGTTCTGTACGTTGCTGGGACCGTCAGGTTCTGGAAAGACCACGCTTTTGCGTGCCCTCGCCGGTCTGATTACGCCTACCCGGGGTCATATTCGCATCGGCGATACGGACGTCACCGCCCTGCCCGTCCAGGCCCGCAACATCGGGTTTGTCTTTCAGAACTATGCGCTCTTTCCGCATATGAATGTCGCCGAGAACATTGCCTACCCCTTGAAGCTGCACAATTGGAGCGCCACTGACCGAGAGGTGCGCGTCAAAGAGATTCTCGACCTGATCGAGTTGTCCCACTCCGCCGAGCACACGGTTGGCCAACTGAGCGGCGGTCAGCAGCAACGGGTAGCGATTGGACGCGCATTGGCCTATCGTCCGTCGCTTCTACTCCTAGACGAGCCAATGGGTGCATTGGATCGCCGGCTGCGCCAGCAACTCGGCGCAGATCTTCGCGAACTGCAGCAGCGAACCGGCATCACCGCGGTCTACGTGACGCATGATCAGGAGGAGGCTTTCATCCTTTCTGACAAGATTGCCGTCATGTCACACGGAGAGATTTTGCAGTATTCCACACCAAGTGATCTTTACTCGCGACCGCGCTCGCGGTTCGTCGCGAAATTCCTGGGTGAGGCCAATTTGATCGATGCCCAGTTCGTGCAAGACGACACCGCAATGACCACCTATGGCCCCGTAAGCCTGGCCAAACGCACAGCCGAGCGGGCGAAAGCGTCGAGCCTAGCGCTGTTGGTGAGACCCGAAGACATCTTTTTCAATCCGGGCCGAGCAGCCGACGCTGCGCTTGCGCAGCCCCTGAAAGTCAAGGTCAGGCGGACCCTGTTTTTGGGTAGCAGATGCCTCGTGACGGTCGTGGCACCTGACGGCAAAGAAATCCTGGTCGAGTGCAGCAAGACTGAACTCCCGAAGGCGGACGAGGAAGTCTCAATCACATGGGACCGCTCCGCTGCCGTTCTTCTCGATAGCTGACGAACTTGATGGGCGATACCATGAAGAAAATCCTGATAGCCAATCGTGGGGAAATCGCACTCCGCATAGTGCGCGCCTGCAAGGACGCCGGCTACACGTCCGTTGCCATTGCCTCGGAAGCCGATCGGCAGGCCATGCATGCGCGAAGCGCTGACGAATGCCACGTCCTGAAGGGAAACGCCCCGCGCGAGACATACCTGAACCAGGAGGCGATCCTTGCCATCGCGGCACGGGCCGGAGTTGACGCTGTTCATCCGGGCTATGGTTTGCTCTCGGAGAACGAAACATTTGCGGCGGCCGCGCAAGCGGCCGGCCTGATCTGGATCGGGCCTTCGCCTGAGGCTATCGCGCAGTTGGGCGACAAGGTCGCCGCCCGAGCGATTGCAAGGCGCGCCGGAGCGCCCTTGCTTCCTTCTTGGGAGGAGGATGAGCTGACAACCGAAAGAGCGCGCCTGTTCGTCGAGGAACATGGCTTGCCGGTAATCGTAAAGGCTCAGAACGGCGGTGGCGGGCGGGGCATGCGGATCGTTCGCCACAAGGCTGACCTCGAAGGGCAAATCGCCGCCGCGCGCCGCGAAGCCGAGCTCGCATTCGGGCGGCCCGAGTGCTTCATAGAGCGCTACATCGAGCATGCCCGGCATATCGAAACGCAATGCCTGGCGGATGCCTACGGCAGCGTGGCCGTGGTGTCGACGCGCGATTGCACTTTGCAACGGCGACATCAGAAACTGGTGGAAGAAGCCCCGGCTCCGTTCCTTACGCCCGAGCAAACCGCCCGGCTGACAGAGGCTTCCTCGGCTGTTCTTTCGGCGGTCGGATATCAAGGGGCTGCAACCTGCGAGTTTCTGCTGACAAGCGATGGCGACATTTTCTTCCTGGAGGTGAACACACGAATTCAGGTCGAACATCCAGTGACGGAGGAAGTGACAGGGGTCGACCTCATTCGAGAGATGTTCAGGATCGCCGAGGGCGAGCCGCTGCCAGCGAGCTTTCCTGCAGTTCGGGGACACGCGATCGAGTTCAGGATCAATGCTGAAGACCCCTGGGCCGATTTCCGCCCGACCCCCGGCCACATTGCTGGCATGCAACTCCCGGCCGGGCCAGGCGTTCGCATTGATTTCGGCTATGCCGATGGCGACACGGTGCCCCCGTACTACGATTCCATGATTGGCAAGGTCATCGTTGCCGGCCAGGATCGGGCAGACGCCCTGGCTCGAGCTCGGCGCGCGCTGGGCGAGCTCCGGGTTGCAGGCCTTACGACAATCACGCCTCTCCACCAGGCCATCCTGATATCTCCCGAGTTTTCTGCACCTGTCGCTGAGGACTTCAAAGTACATACCCGCTGGATCGACGCCGAACTTGAACGACTGGCCGAGGCAGCAAAGTCATTCACCGTGGGAAGCGCGGCGCCGGCGGTCAGGCTTCCAGAGGCCCTGCCTGACGAGCAGGAGCTGTCTGCCTCCTCGGAAACGGAGCCGCCGCCCTATCGCATCGGCATCAAGGCGCCGCTATCGGGCCTGATAATGGAGGTATGCGTTCAAGAGGGAGATGCCATCAGCCCAGGGGACACGGTGGCCATAATGGAAGCGATGAAGATGGAGCAGCCCGTCGTGGCCGAAATCGCCGGCATCGTTGCCAAGATAAATGTCGGCCAGGGATCGTTCATTGAAATGGACGCTGATATCATGGGGGTCAACTGACGTGCCCGTCGCCAGGTTCAATGCGGGAGCCCCCGACGAGACGCCGCAGGCAAATGCGTTGCTGACTTTGGAGACCGCCGTCGATCCGATCTGGATCGACTACAACGGTCATATGACGGAATGGCAGTATTACAAGGTTTTGGCTGACGCGGGCGAAAACTTTTTGAGGGCTCTTGGTTTCACCGAGGACTACCGCCTACAGGGCTACAGCTTCTTTTCCGTTCACGGGGTGATGCGCAATCTGAAGGAATGTCGCGTAGGGACGCCGCTACGCGTGTTTACTGAAATGATCGGATATGATTCCGTGCGCTTGCACATCTACCAATATGTGGTGGACTTGGCTCGCGATCTGACCGTGGCGACGGGCGAGCACTTGATGCTGCATGTCGATACGTCAAGGCGCAAGAGAACGCCTATGACCCCCTACATGTCGGATTGCCTGGAAAAAGCCCTTGGTAAGTGGAGGCCAATCCTGCGGCCCAAGGGCTTAGGGGCTCAGTTGGGCAGCGTGGATGCGTGACCAGCGCCCGGTCAAAGAATGCGCGTCAACCGGCTTGGAACGCTTGAAGACAGCGAGGACCCTCATGACATTACCTTCACCGTATATCTCTCGGCCCATTCAGCTTGAGTCCGAGTGGTGCAATTCCGAGGGCCAGCTCACGCTCGGTTACTATGGTGTCATCTTCGACCGCGGTGCGGAAGGCGCCTTTGAGCTTATGGGGATGGGTGCGGCCTACACTGAGCTGCTCAGGCTCTCTTACTACACCGCGGAAACACACCTTTGCTTTGTTCGCCCTTTGCACAAGGGCGACAAAATAGTGGTCAAATTGCAGGTTCTCGACCACGACGAGAAAAGGATAAGCACCTACCAGGAAATCCACCACGTCGACGGCTGGCTGGCGGCAACGTCCGAAACCCTGTCATTGCATGTAGATCTGTCCGGACCGAAGGTAACGCCGTTTCCAAGCGAGGTCAGGAAGAAAATCCAGGCTATGACAGACGCCCATTCAATCTTGCCCACACCTGACCGAGCGGGCAGGCACATTGAACTGAACTAGGGCTTCTGCCTACGCCAGAACACGATAGTCAGATTGGATCTGTCTTATCGGCCGCTCTCGTATGGGCGCTAAAGCCCGGGCCAGCGGCAATGACTGCACCTGTTGCTCGTGGCGTTCGTGACCGTGTTCAGTCGAGCGCCTGTCGCCCGAAGTACAGTGCAAGATAACTAGGATCTGGCCAAGTAGATTGGAATAGCCGTCCGGCATCACCGGAATACGCACTCAGCCCACCGCAACTGCGGCCTCCTAGAAATCCACGTCTAAGGCGATGCCCTTCAAGATCGCCCTCTCGACGGCTGCCGAGGCGACGGCCAAATCTTGCAATCCCACGCCTGTTCCGTCGAACAGAGTAATCTCTTCGGCGTCGGTCCGACCAAAATGATCGCCGCGGATTACCGCACCGATCTCGACAATGTCGCCCCGGCAAATAAGGCCTTGCCCCACCGCGTGCTGTGCCTCGCCAATTGTCGCCGATTGCGTGATCTCATCGGCAAAAACGGTCGCCTCGGCCATGAGTTCGGCTTCCACTTCCTGTTTGCCCTTGGTGTCGGTCCCCATGCAGGCAATATGGGTACCTGGCCGGACCTGCGATGCCATCAAAATGGGCTTGAACGAAGAAGTGATCGTTATGATCACATCAGCTTCCCGACCCAATTGGTCAAGATCGACTGATTCAAATGGAAGACCTCTTTCCTTCGCAACCGCCTCCAGGCGCACCAGCATTGAAGGATCGATGTTCCAGGCAACGACCTTTTCGAACGGCCGCTGGTCGAGAGCGGCCTTGAGTTGGAAGGTCGACTGATGGCCGGCGCCGATCATGCCAATAATCTTCGCTTTCGGGCGTGCAAGATACTTAATCGAAATCGCTGATGCCGCGGCTGTCCGCATAGCGGTCAGCAGATTGCCGCCCACGACGGCGCGACACCGGCCAGTGTCCGCGTCGAAAAGAAAGATCGTCGATTGGTGGTTGGCAAGGCCGCGCTGGATATTGCCGGGCCAGAACCCGCCGGATTTGAGACCCAGAACCAACCTGTCCCGATCAAACCCGGATTTGAAGCCGTACAACGCGTCGGCATGGCCGATTGCTTCCCTAACAACGGGAAAATTGTAGGCCGACCGGTTAGACATGGAAGCAAACACCCCTTCGACCGCGGTCAAGCAGTCTGCGGGCGAGACGAGCTCAGCTATTGCGTGTTCGGGAATAATGATCATGGGTCAGCCCTGTTGGCTCGCGAGCGATTGCCCGACCGCGCCACGGATCTGCTCGGCCGAAAGCGTCGCTCGCATCGCCTTAGTTCCACGGCAACTTTTCCAGGTCGACATTGCCGCCTGTGATGATGACGCCTACTCGCTTTCCCGAAAAGACCTCGGGGTGCTTTAAGATTGTGGCAAGTGGTAGGGCACTTGAAGGCTCCATGACGATCTTCAGTCGCTTCCAGATCAGCTTCATGGCATCGACGATTTCTTGTTCGGATGCAGTATGAATATCGCTGACGTAGTTGCTGACGAAATGCCAGGTGAGTTCCTTCAACGGGACTTTGAGCCCATCCGCGACGGTGTCCGGCGCATCGTCGGCGATGATGTGCCCAGCTTTGAAACTGCGATATGCATCATCAGCCTTTTCAGGTTCGGCTGCGAAGGTCTTTACCTTCGGCGCCAGGCTTGCGAGCGTCAGGCAAGTCCCAGAAACCATCCCCCCTCCCCCAATTGGCGCGACCACCGCATCAAGCCCTTCGACCTGATCCACCAGTTCGGCCGCGCATGTGGCCTGGCCCGCGATCACACGGTGGTCGTTGTAGGGGTGGACAAATTCGGCCCCCGTCTCCCCCACCACATCGGCGAAGACCGCTTCGCGGCTGGATGTCGACGGCTCGCACTCGACAACACGGCCACCGTATCCACTGACGGCATCTTTTTTGGCCTGGGGGGCAGTTCGCGGCATGACAACAGTACAGGCTATGCCCCGGCGCCCGGCGGCGTATGAAAGGCAGGTCCCGTGATTTCCGCTGGAATGGGTCGCAACGCCCTTCCTTGCTTGATCTTTCGACAGGCCGAAAACGGCATTGGAGGCACCTCTGACCTTGAAAGCTCCGGCCTTCTGAAAGTTCTCGCACTTGAAATAGAGCTGGGCACCGCTCAGTTCGTTGAGCACGCGCGACGTCAAGATCGGCGTGCGGTGACAGTACGGGGCAATCCGCTCGCGAGCAGTCAGCACGTCACCAATTGTTGGAATTTTCATGTGTCCGATCCGCCTTCAGGCCGCCAAAGGGTGATGCCTGGCTTGATTGCGTCGATAGTGCTCCTGCGCGGCGGCGACGCCCGATCCCAACCTCACGTCAAGACCCACGTCGACCATGGCCATCTCCGCCGCGGCAATACCCGAGAGGGCCATCACATCGGTCAGGCTTCCAAGATGACCTATCCGGAAGACCTTGCCGGCGACGTCGCCGAGCCCCGTTCCAAACGCGACGCCATAGGTGTGGAGGGCCTGCGCGATGATCCTGTTGGCGTCAAAACCTTCCGGAACTCGGATAGCACTGACTGTATCGGAATAAAGTTCGGGCCGTGCAGCGCAAAGATGCAGGCCCCATGCATCGACGGCACGGCGGACGCCTTCCGCGATGCGACGGTGGCGCAAAAACACGTTCTCGACGCCCTCGTCCAAGAGGATTTCGGTTGCAACCTTCAGACCATTCAGCAGACCAACCGGCGGCGTGTAGGGATAACCGTTGTTGGCATATCCGCTCGCCATGTCCCGAACATCGAAGAATGTGCGTGGCAGCCTTGACTTTGCGACCGCTTCAAGCGCAACGGGCGAAAATGCGACAATCGCCAAGCCTGGCGGCAGCATAAAGCCTTTCTGGCTTCCGGCAACGGCGACATCGATCCTCCACTCATCCATGCGAAAATCGATCGATCCAATCGAACTTACACCGTCGACAAACAGAAGTGCCGGATGCCCTGCATCATCCATAGCCTTCCTCACTGCGGCTATGTCGGAACAAACGCCTGTCGCCGTCTCGTTGTGGGTGGCAAGAACTGCTTTGATGCGGTGAGCCTTATCTGCCGTCAGTATCTCTTCGAAGCGACCGACGGGAATGCCCTCGCCCCATTCCTGCACCACCACTTCGACATCAAGTCCATGGCGCTTGCACATGTCGATCCATTTATGGCTGAACATGCCGTTACGCGTAGCAAGGACCTTGTCGCCGGGCGAAAGTGTGTTGGTGATCGCGGTCTCCCACCCGCCGGTGCCGGTGGACGGGAAGACAAAGATGTCAGACCGCTCCGTCCTGATCACCTTCTTCACCCCTTCCAGGGCTGGATGCAGAATTTTCGCAAACATTGGACTGCGGTGGTCGACGGTTGGCATATCGACGGCCCTGCGCAACACCTCCGGAATATTGGTGGGGCCAGGGATGAAGATCGGATTCTGGCTGAACATTGGCTGCACCTTCCTATGAGTGAACGACCTGGATAACGCGCCTGGCATTACTTCAATTGACGCCAGTCGCCTGTTTGGCCCTTCCAGCCGACGACGCGGCCGCTCAGCCGTTCGAGCGTGTTGCGCAGACTGGTGACAAGCCCGGCCCACTCCGTCGCGGAAATGCCGTCCACGGCAGGCTCGGGTCCCATAAACATCCCGTCGACGCCGCCGAAGGCCACGCACTGCTCGATGCATCTGCGTTCCAGTTCGCCATCGTGAAAGACCGACGGCTTCTGAAGGAGCGCAGAAAGTGCCGCGATCAGACCGGTGGCACCCCAGTTGGAGACGTTCGAGACGATGAGATGATCAGCTGCCGTTGCGGCCGCAACGCCACCGCGGCCCGGATGCCCACTATCCTCGGCTTTGGGCGAGAATGCCTTGAGATCATCTGCGATCACGCCCATGCCCAGTTCGTTGCCGCCGTCGCCGATCGCGATGAAGGGAATGTTCTGGGATTTGGCGCGAAGGAAGAACTGGTCCAGGTCGGCCACAAGACCGTCGAGTGGCCGGCCGCCAAGGCCGTGGTACAGGCCCCGGTCATTGCGGCCGGGCCGCTCGATCGAGATCACCAGGGAGGGTTTGGTGACATCGAGCAGCGCGTCCGTTATGGCCGTGCAACCGGCCTTCTCTTTCGGCACGCCGCGGATGTAGACCGGGCGTATGAAGTCCACCGGTCTGATCAGCCCGTCAGCGGGAAATGGCAACGGCGCCAACCCCGCACCACGGCAGGTGCCGATCATCATTTCAACCCAGTCATTGTCGGTCACAATGATGGTCTCGACACCGAGCCCCAAAAACAGGGCGCGCGCCAGGAGGGCGGCCCCAACCGGGCCGTCGGTTTCGGGCACACCGGCACCTTCGGGAAAACCCGTCGCGATCACGACCGGGCCGCTGACCTGCCGTACACGCTCGCAGATCAGACTGGCAGCGTTCATGCACGCCGGACCTGGCTGGCGTTTCTGCAGCGCGTCATAGATGCTGCCGATCAACCCGACGCCGGTCAGGTCGAGGGTCATGAAGTTCTCGATCGTCTTGGCGATGTTTTTGCCGCTCTGACTCAGCGGATCAAGCATGGTATTTGCTCCAATTCAAAATTGGCGCGGTCGCGATAGCCGGAACAGCCGCTTCCGATCTCGGCCCAACGCCAGGTCTCACCTGCAGGACCAGCGGCCGAGGGACCGCCGCTCAATAAGCCTTGCCGCGGGCGGAAACCGGCCACAGCGTTTCGACCTTGCCGTTGCGCACGCCGACATACCAATCGTGCACATTGCAGGTTGGATCGCAGTGGCCGGGAACCAGTCGCAGCTTGTCGTTTACCTTCAGCACACCGTTCGGATCCTCGATAACGCCGTGCTCGTCCGTCGCCTTGACGTATTTCACGTCATTGCGGCCGTAGACAAAGGGCAATCCGGAATCGACTGACTGCACTTTGAGCCCGGCGTCGCAGATGGCTTTATCAGGCTTCGAGTGGCTCATGACGCTGGTGAGAATGAAGAGTGCGTTGCGCCATTCGCCCTGGTCGATCCGCTTTCCTGCCTGATCGAGAACCCGGCCGTAGTCAGCATCCATGAAGGCATAGCTGCCGCACTGGAGCTCGTTGTAGACGCCAGAAGTACTCTCGAAATAATAGCTGCCCGTGCCGCCGCCGCTGACAAGCTCAGGCTCGAGGGCAATGGCATTAAGTGCCTGGACGGCATCCTTGACCTGTGCAATCGCGACATCAAGCTTGACCTGTCGATCCTCGTACTTCTCGATGTGCTGCATAGCCCCCTGGTAGGCCTGAACACCCGTGAATTTTAGGCCCGGCGCGGCATTGATGGCCTTGGCAAGCTCGACCACGGCCGCGCTCGTGGTGACGCCGCAGCGTCCGGCACCGCAGTCGATTTCGACGAAGCATTCGATCAAGGTATTGTGCTTCTGGGCCGCAGCCGACAACTCGCCCACGTTCTGGAGATCATCGACGCAGACGATAATCCGCGCCCCAAGCAGCGGCAGGCGCGCCAGACGATCGATCTTTACCGGATCACGAACCTGGTTCGACACCAGCACATCCTTGACCCCTGCGCGAACAAACACCTCCGCTTCGGATACTTTTTGACAACAGACGCCGACGGCACCGCCCAGTTCCTGCTGCAGGCGCAGGACATCCACGGACTTGTGCATCTTGCCATGGGCCCGATGGCGCATTTTGTGGGCCTTGGCATAATCACCCATTTTGCGGATGTTGGCCTCGAGCGCATCAAGATCGAGGATCAGGCAAGGGGTCTGGATTTCGTCGACGCTCATTCCAGGAAGGGCCGGCACGTCGAAGCCGACTTCCATGTCTTTGAGGTTCGTTCCCACGTTCATTTCCTAATCTCCCAAAAAAGAGGCAAGAGCGGCCGGGCACACCCGAGGGTTACTTGGAGACATCGACATCGACTGCTTCCGGATTGCGTTGATCGTCGGCAGGGACCTGACGTTGACCCGCCAAAGATCAACCCAAGTCGATGGTCACATTCGACTTGATCGAATTGGCTATGAAGCAGCCCTTGTGAGCACGATGATGAAGACGCTCCAGCGCCTGGCGGTCCGGCCGCTTGTCGGAGCCAAAGGTCACGACAGGGTGCAGTGTGATCGACGTGACGGCCTGGGCGCCTTCCGGGTTTTTGGAAACCTCGCCGACCGCCTCGTCGACATAACTTGTAACCTTGTAGCCGCTGCCTTCGCAGATCGCCAGGAAGTACAACATGTGGCAGCTTGCCAACGCGTTCACCAGCAGCTGTTCCGGGTCAGCCAGTGCGGCGTTGCCAAGGAATTCCGCGGCCGCCGACACGGGGATCGTCACTTGCGGGCTGATGATTGCTTTATGGTCGCGGTCGTATGTCGGCTGCTGAGGATGTGGCGTGGCAGTCCATTCCAGACGAACCTTGTGTTTTGACATCTTGGATAACCTTTCTTGGATGGGTCTACGGCACTCATGCCAGCTGAAGACTGGCGATCATGACTTCGGCGATTGCCACGTCGGTCTCGGCAGGGCCGCCGGACACGCCGACGCCACCGATGACGGTCTTGCCGTCGCGCACCGGTAAGCCTCCGCCGAAAACCACGAACTGCCGCCTGCCGCCGCAGGCTTCGAGACCATAGAGCGGGGCACCCGGCTGAACGGCCTCGAGCCAGTTTCCGGACGGGGAACGCAAAGCGAGCGCCGTGTAGGCCTTGCTCTGGGCGATCTCCACCGTTGAGAGGGCGGCATCGTCCACTCGCATGAAGGCCAGCAAATTGCCGCCTTGGTCGACGATCGCCAGGGACGACGGCTCCGACATCTCTCTTGCCTTTGCCGCGCCGGCCTGGAGAGCCTTGAATGCGGATTCATGCGTAATAGCTTTGGTCATGATGGTTGCTTGCCCTGGTTGGTGCCGAGATGCAGGTTAGTTGTAGATGCCACCGTCAACGTTGATCGCCTGCGCGGTCACGTAGGAGGATTCATCGGAAGCGAGATAGACAAACAGCGGCGCGACTTCCTGCGCGGTCGCCTGCCGGCCGAGCGGGATGACGGCCTTGGCAGCCGCTTCCTGCTTCTCGCGGCCCCCCATAAAGTTGATGACGGGCTGGTTGAACGGTGTGTCGATCCATCCGGGGCACACGGCATTGACGCGAATGCCCTCCGATGCCAGCTCAAGCGCAAGGGTAGTCGCCAGACCGATGACCGCGGCCTTCGAGGACGAATAGCACGTTAGACCTGGTGCTCCGCGCTTGCCGGCAAGCGAGGACATCATGACAACTGACGACTTTCCGCCCTGCCTGAGAAAACTCAGGGATTCACGCACAAAGACGAAATTCGCTCTCACGTTGATTGCAAATACCTTGTCCCAATCCGCAGTCGAGAAAGTCTCGGCTCTGCCCGAAAGCTGGATGCCGGCGTTTAGGCACAAGGTGTCGATGCCGTTCATCCATTTTGCAGCCGTGGCGATCGCATCCTTGATGTCCTGCTCTTTAGAAAGATCGGCTTGCACGAATTTGACTTTCCCGCCGAAGCGTCGCTCGAGATCGACACCTCTCGCCGCGTCGATATCGACGACCGAGACGATCGCGCCCTCGGCGACGAACGCCTCGACAATGGCGAGGCCGATGTTGGCGACCCCCCCGGTCACAAGAGCACGCTTTCCAGCCATACGTTCGGACATTGATCGTCTCCTGATCCGTTCAAAGACACTTGCGGCCTCCTACTCCTGTTGGCGAGGTCGCATGGCGCGTATCGGGCGCCTTCCGGTTCGCTTGTTTCAGTTCACTTTGCGAGCGGCAGCCCAGTCGATGGATGCCCAAAGCGGAAGCCGCTCCTCTTCAGCCGGTGCGCTAAATGTTAACGTTTACATGTTTGCCTCAAAAATAATCGAATAGGGCGTCGAGGCATCCTCACTCACCCTTGATGTTTTGAGTGATGTGGATATTGACGGTTGAAGCTGCCTCCATCTGCGGCATATGGCCGGCGTCCTGGATGACGGTGAGCTTTGCGTTGGCGGGCAGGTCTGCGGCCTGGGGCACGGGCACGATCTGGTCGTGGTCGCCCCAGATCAGGAGCACCGGGCATTTGAGATTGGCGAGTTGGTTGGCGATCGACTGGCGCTGTCCGTTGTTGTCGGCGATGGTGTCGGCGATGGCCGTCAGCGCTTCGGGCACGCCCTCCA
>NZ_RZOZ02000188.1:0-315 GCF_003999155.2 Mesorhizobium sp. M1D.F.Ca.ET.231.01.1.1 | reverse complement strand
GTCAATGCCTTCATCGTCAGTCACTGGATCTTCCGCTGGCGCACCGCGATGAACGATTACTTCATGGCGAACTGGGGCCGGCTGCGCCACATCGAAGGCGCTTCACAGCGTATCCAGGAAGACACGATGCGCTTCTCGCAGATCATGGAAGATCTCGGCTCGACCTTCGTCCAGTCGATCATGACCCTGATCGCCTTTCTGCCGGTCCTGATTCAATTGCAGGCTCATATTACCGAGCTGCCGATCGTCGGTGCGGTCCCGCAGCCTTTGGTTATCGCCGCATTGGGCTGGTGCTTGTTCGGGACGATCTCCGTC
>NZ_RZOZ02000187.1:0-316 GCF_003999155.2 Mesorhizobium sp. M1D.F.Ca.ET.231.01.1.1 | reverse complement strand
CTCGGCGACGCGGCGGATGGCGTCCTTGGTGGCCTTGAGCGCGACCGGATTCTTGTTCAGCAGCATTTTTGCCACCGCGCTCACGCGCGCCTTCAGGTCTGCCGCGGGCAGGCTCTCATTGACGAGCTTCCATGCCGCCGCCTTCTTGCCGTCGATCAGTTCGCCGGTCAGCGCATGGTACATGGCGTCGCGCATCGAGAGCAGCTCGACGACCACCTTGGTCGCGCCGCCGCCGGGCAGGATGCCCCAGTTGATCTCCGAGAGCGCGAAATGCGCCTCGTCGGCGGCGAAGGCGAGGTCGCAGGCAAACAGCGGG
>NZ_RZOZ02000186.1:0-316 GCF_003999155.2 Mesorhizobium sp. M1D.F.Ca.ET.231.01.1.1 | reverse complement strand
GCTCGATATTGCCAGATGCAGTTCGCGTGTCGAATTCCTGTGTCAGGCTGGACTCTTTGATGCGACATGCCAGGGCACGCATTGCGCGTGCGACCGGATACATCTTGATGCGTTCGAACTCCCTCGCTTGCGCCTCGGCGAGGGCCGCGCATCGTTCGCGTTCGGCGATTTCAGGACAAAGATTTTCGGCAGTGTATTCCATGTTGGATTTCTCCATCGCGTTGTCTGCCGCTAAACTCCGATTAAAGTTCCCCGTTCCATTAAAGTGGCCGCTTGCCACGTTTTTCGATAAGCGCTCGCGCTGACCGGCCTCGAT
>NZ_RZOZ02000185.1:0-316 GCF_003999155.2 Mesorhizobium sp. M1D.F.Ca.ET.231.01.1.1 | reverse complement strand
GAGGCCGGCGACGTGTTCGAGATCGAGGCCAAGGATTTCGGCCTGCCGCTGCGCAATCCGCTGGAGATCGAAAAGCCGGTGAAAGTGGCCGTGAAGGCGCTTTGAGGTGAAAGCGTGATCTCCCCCACAAGGGGGGAGATTGGCAGCTTCAACCTCAATAAATATCGAAGTCGAAATATTTCGCCTGGATCTTCTTGTAGGTGCCGTCGGCAACGATGGCATCGATGGCCGCGTTCAGCTTGTCGCGCAGCGCGGTGTCCTCCAGGCGCACGGCGACGTCAAGGGCACCGAGACTGAGGCCGGCATCGCCGTGCGC
>NZ_RZOZ02000184.1:0-317 GCF_003999155.2 Mesorhizobium sp. M1D.F.Ca.ET.231.01.1.1 | reverse complement strand
GCACGCTGAAGACCGAGACCATGATCGGCAAGGTCGACTTCACCAGCGGCCCGGTGGCCAATGTCTCGCCCGGCCCGATCATCGGCACGCAATGGGTCGCGGCCAAGGAGGGCTCGAAATTCCCGCTCGACTATGTCGTGACCGAGAACGCCACCGACCCGAAGGTTCCGGTCGAAGCCAAGCTCCAGCCGTATAACGGCTGATCTGTCGGGGGACCGCATCGTGAACGCTCTGCCCAACGGTGCGATCCTCAATGCCGCCGGCATACACAAGCGCTTCGGCGCGCTGGTGGTGCTGGACGACATCGACTTCGCCAT
>NZ_RZOZ02000183.1:0-317 GCF_003999155.2 Mesorhizobium sp. M1D.F.Ca.ET.231.01.1.1 | reverse complement strand
CTTTCGAGGCCGAAGAGGGGCCGGCACCCAATGCCGATGTGGAAGAGGTCACGAACTATCTCGACGCGCTCGCCTATGCCCGCGACCAGCTTGCGTCGAAGCAGGGGCTGCCGATTTCCATGCGGCTCCTGAACGAGGCGCACAAACGGTTGATGCGCGACGTGCGTGGTTCGAACAAGCAGCCCGGAGACGTGCGCCGCAGCCAGAACTGGATCGGAGGAAGCCGGCCAGGCAATGCAACCAACGTCCCGGCGCCACCGGACAAGCTTCCCCAGCTTCTCAGCGAATTTGAGAAATACATCCCCGTCGACGATCCG
>NZ_RZOZ02000182.1:0-317 GCF_003999155.2 Mesorhizobium sp. M1D.F.Ca.ET.231.01.1.1 | reverse complement strand
CTCGACGACGTCCATCGTCACATGTTGCAGCTTGCCCCGCGGATCGGTGAAGCGCAGGTCGACGAATTTCACGTCGTTGTCCTTGATCTGCTTCATGATGTCTTTGGCTGTCGTCATGTCATGTATCCCTGTTTGATGACGTGTTTTGATTGATGACGTTGCAGAAAGATGGGGGACGTCAGATGGCGTCGATGCCGGTCTCGCCGGTGCGGATGCGCACGACTTCCTCTATGTTTGAGACGAAGATTTTTCCATCGCCGATGCGGCCTGTTTGCGCCGCCTTGCGGATGGCCTCGATGGCGCCTTCGACGGCCTCG
>NZ_RZOZ02000181.1:0-318 GCF_003999155.2 Mesorhizobium sp. M1D.F.Ca.ET.231.01.1.1 | reverse complement strand
GTGGTTCTGCTTGGGACGCTGCGGCGGGCGCCCGGTTGAGGCGACTCCGATATGCCGCCATTGGAAAACGCCCCCCCCGCCGCTCTGTTCCGGCGGCTCACCCGCCCGAATGCGGATCGATGCTGTAAGGATATACCGGATAGCCCGGCCCGATCGCCTCGCCGACCCGCTCCACCCAGGCGCTGATCGCCGGATAATCGGCTAGCTCAAAGCCGCAATCCTCGGCACGATGGCTGTAGGCATAGACGGCGATGTCGGCGATGGTGAGCCTATCGCCGACCAGGAAAGGCGTGTCAGCCAAGCTGCGCTCCAGCGCGC
>NZ_RZOZ02000180.1:0-318 GCF_003999155.2 Mesorhizobium sp. M1D.F.Ca.ET.231.01.1.1 | reverse complement strand
CTCGTCTTCGCCCAAGCCTGCATCGGCAAGCGCGGCGCGCACGGCGGCGATAGCCGGAGAGCCGTCGGGCTTGGAGCGGGTGCGATGGAAGTCGTCGGCCTTTTCGCCACAACCGCGCATGATACCGAGGACCGTCGCGCCGCGGGCAAGGGCCGCTTCAAGCGATTCCAGCACCAGCGCGCCGGAGCCTTCGGCGAGTACGAAGCCGTCACGGTCCTTGGAGAAGGGTTTTGACGCTTTTTCGGGAATATCGTTGTGGGTGGAGAGCGCCGAGAGCAGCGAGAACCGGATCAGCGCCTCGGCCGTCGCGGAACCGTC
>NZ_RZOZ02000179.1:0-319 GCF_003999155.2 Mesorhizobium sp. M1D.F.Ca.ET.231.01.1.1 | reverse complement strand
GATGAACATCGAGGGCAGCGAGGTGGCGTAGGTCTGGCCGGCGGCGCGCTCGGCCGGCTTCAGGCCGGCAAAGACCGGGCCATGGACACGCCCGTCGCGCGACCACGTCTCGGCGCCGGCGCGCAGGCCGCCGGAAAACTCCGGCGCGTCATTGTCGGCATGGCGCGCCCATTCCGGATCGTCATGCCTTGCCATCAGGCCGCGGCCATAGATCGGCACCAGCCGCGACAGGTCCCTGTGCACGCCCGGGCAGTGCAGGCATTCGTTGAAGTTCTCCCAGAAGATTTTCCAGTTGCAGTTCATCACCTTGCTGAGCCGG
>NZ_RZOZ02000017.1:0-88699 GCF_003999155.2 Mesorhizobium sp. M1D.F.Ca.ET.231.01.1.1 | reverse complement strand
CGAACCTGCGCGGCGCGCCGACCGGGCATACCGTGCCGGTGCGCGAGGTCAGGCTTTCGGCCGGCGCCGGCTTCGTCGTCATCATCTGCGGCGAGATCATGACCATGCCCGGCCTGCCCAAGGCGCCCTCCTCGGAAAAGATCTTCCTCAACGAGCAGGGTCAGATCGAAGGCCTGTTCTAGTGCGTTTCACCGTTTCACGGAAACGGCGAAACGCCCTATCTCCTTGTTTTTACGCAATTCCGGACGGAAAACCGCTCACACTTTTCCTGGAATTGCTCTAGGGAAATCCGCGCTCTCCCCAAGGCGCTAGACCACGAAGCGCCCTTCAAGTCTTGGCACATCGTGCCAAGACTTTCTTTTTGGAGTGGTTGCCAGGATGTCGGCCAGTGCGTTTCACCGTTTCACGGAAACGGCGAAACGGCCTATCTCCTTGCTTTTACGCAATTCCGGACGGAAAACCGCTCACACTTTTCTTTGCTCTCACACTTTTCTTTGCTCTCACACTTTTCTTTGCTCTAAGTCAGATCAACACAACAACAGCGAAACCACCGCTGCGCGGTCAATGCGCAACGGCGAACAGCCGCGTCGAAATGGGTTTGTCTCAGCCGAGGTGCAATCGGCTCAGCAGGACTATGCGGCGTGAGCCGAGGATGCCTGAACCCCATATTCAAGGGAAGAGTCCAGGACCGTATGCCAAAGGCTGTCGGCGAAGCTGGTGAAGACGAGCATGTTGAAGACGGCGTGTCCGTCCGTGCCATCAGCCCCGCGCCAGATATTCATCGCCGTATGGTCGATCGAGGTTGTCGCCGCGGCGCCCAGCGGAAACGCCTTGTCATCCAGGTCCAACGAGCAGAACTTCGCAAGCGCCTGGCGGGCGCGGGGTCCGCCAATCCGGATGAGGCATCGTCCGTCCGACTGATCGGAGAGCGACGCGATGCCGGCAAACGCCTTTGACACTTTGGCAAATTGTCCATCTGGCTGTCGTGCAGAGAAGACAATGAACTGGTCCGGGCCCGACCAGATCAGCGTAGCATTCCGGGCCACTGCAGCGCCGGGAGCGCGGGGCGGCTCAATGCCAAATAGCTTCTTGGCGGCCTTTGCGGTCTCGGCCGCTCTGCCGCGCCGCGCCATCACCTGAACCAGGCTGATGTCGCTCACCTCCTCCAGCGTGACACCTGCCTGCGTGCCGGCCACGCCGTGACGACCGGGGACGAGCGCCTTCTCCAGCGCCGATTGGGTGTTCCAGGAAAAATCAGCCACGCTGACGCACTCCTTCGGGATCGTAGAAGACCGGGCTGCAGATCTCGGCCTCGTAGTCCTCGCTCCGCAGCGGATCATGGATGCGAACGATCTCGCCGATGCGCTCGCGCCCGCGCTCGACCAGACCAAGACCGATCCACTGGTCAAGTACCGGCGAGAAGCAGACCGAGGTGACATAGCCTTGATCCGTTTTCGGGCCAGGGATCTCGCCCCTGGGGACAACGTGCGCGCCGGAACGCAGGCGCCGCGCCTTGTCCGTGGGCTTGACGCCAACGATCACCTGCCGGTTCGGCGCAACCAGCGCTTCGCGCCCGGCCATGACGCGGCCGATAAAGTCCTTCTTCTTGGACATCATCTTGCCAAGGCCAAGGTCGTCAGCGGTGGTCGTGCCATTGAGCTCGGGCCCGGCGACATGCCCCTTTTCGATGCGCATGACGCCGAGCGCTTCGGTGCCGTAAGGCGTTACGCCATAGGGCTTGCCAGCGATCATCAGGTTCTCTGCCATCGCCGCACCGTAGCGCGCCGGCACCGAAATCTCGAAGGCCATTTCGCCGGAGAACGAGATGCGGAACAGCCGAGCAATCACGCCACCGCGCAGCTTGACTTCACGGGCGCCCATGAATGGGAAGCCCTCGTTGGTGAGATCTTCCGACGGGTCGACCAGATCCTGCAGCAGCTTGCGGGCGTTCGGCCCAGCGATAGAGAACTGCGCCCACTGGTCGGTGGCACTGGTCAGTTGAACATCTAGGTCCGGGAACAATACCTGCCGGGAGAATTCCAGATGCTGCATCACCAGACCGGCCTTGGCAGTGGTGGTGGTGAGAAAATAGTGATCCTCGGCGAGCCGCGAGGTCGTGCCGTCGTCATAGACGATGCCATCTTCACGCAGCATCAGGCCATAGCGCGCCTTGCCCACGGCGAGAGAGGAAAAGGCGTTGATATAGACGCGATCGAGGAAGACACCTGCATCCGCGCCGCGGACGTCAACTTTGCCGAGCGTGGAGACGTCGCAGAAGCCGACGCCGTTGCGCACGGCCAGCACTTCGCGGTTTACCGACTCCAGCCAATCCTTCTCGCCGGCACGCGGGTACCATTGCGCACGCTTCCACAGCCCGGTGTCGACGAACACCGCGCCTTGCTTGGCGGCCCAATGATGCGACGGTGTCAACCGCCAGGCATGGAAGTTCTCGTCGCGATGATGGCCGGCGAAGGCGCCTATGGCGACGGGTGCGTAGGGCGGCCGGTAGATCGTCGTGCCGGTTTCCGGGATCGTGCGGCCGGTCGCTTCCGCCATGATTGCGAGGCCGTTGATGTTGGACGTCTTGCCCTGGTCGGTCGCCATTCCGAGCGTGGTGTAACGCTTCAAATGCTCGACGCTCTCGAAGCCTTCGCGCTGCGCCAGCGTCACGTCGGATGCGGTAACGTCGTGCTGGAAGTCGACGAACGCCTTGCCCTTGCCTTTGACATGCCAGAGCGGCGCGATTCCGTAGCCCTCTTCGTCGGCTTTCGATGCCTCCCCCGGCTTTCCGGCGGCACCGCATTCGGCGGCCGCCTTGGCACCCGCGCTATGCCCGTTGCGAAGGCAAGCGCCGAGTGAGAGCTCGCCATTGGCAGCACCAGCCGTGGCCATCCCCTTTGGCGCACCGCCCGGCACGAAGGCCGCAATGTCCTCGCGCCAGATCGGCTTGCCGCGATGGAAGCAAGATAAGCCGACATTCGGATTCCAGCCGCCCGAGACGGCAAGGCAATCGGCCTCGATCCGTTGCGCTTGACCGTTCCTGTTGTTGGTCACGACGATGCTGCGGACGCCGTCAACGCCGCCCTTTACATCGGACACGACGCCAGCAAGCACGCGCAGATCGTAAGTATCGACAAGCCTCTGGTATTGCCTCGGTATCTCACCGCGGGGGTCGATCACCGCCACGATATAGGCGCCAGCCCGCTGGATGGTCTCGACCGTGCGCCAGCCATCGTCATTGTTGGTAAACACCGCCACATGCTTGCCTGGCAGAGCCGCGAAGCGATTGACGTAGGTGCGGACAGCGGAGGCCATCATGACGCCTGGCCGATCATTGCCAGGAAAGACGATCGGCCGTTCAATCGCGCCGGCGGTCACCACCGAACGCTTGGCAACGATGCGCCAGATCCGCTGTCGCACCTGATGACGATCCGGCACCGGGACGTTGTCGCTGACGCGCTCGAGCGCGGCGTAGGTGCCACCGTCATAGACGCCGAACAAGGCCGTCCGGGTCATGATACGGACATTGGGCAAAGAAACGAGTTCGCGGGTCGTGCTACGCAGCCATTCTCTGGCATCCATGCCATCGATCTCGGCGCCATCGCCGAGCAGGCGACCGCCGAGCAGGGAATCTTCTTCAACGAGAATGACGCGCGACCCGGCGCGGCCAGCGGCAAGCGCCGCAGACAGGCCGGCGGGACCCGCACCGACGACGAGCACGTCGCAATGGGCCCAGGCCTTGTCGTAGTGGTCCGGATCCGGCAATTCGGCGCTCTTGCCGAGACCGGCGGCGCGGCGGATCATCGGCTCGTAGATGGACTCCCAGAACTTCGCCGGCCACATGAAGGTCTTGTAGTAGAAGCCGGCGACGAAAATCGGGGCGAACAACTGGTTGATCGACATCAAGTCGCGACGCAGCGACGGCCAGCGGTTCTGGCTGTTCGCGATCAACCCGTCATAGAGTTCCTGCGTGGTCGCCCGCGTGTTCGGCTCGCGCCGGGCGCCGGTGCGCATCTCGACGAGCGCGCTCGGCTCCTCCGAGCCGGCGGTGATGATGCCGCGCGGGCGGTGATACTTGAACGAACGCGCCACGAGCTTGACGCCGTTGGCGACGAGTGCCGAAGCCAGCGTGTCGCCGGCAAACCCGGTCATGGCCTTGCCGTCGAATGAAAACTGGAGCGGCGACCGGCGATCAATGATGCCGTCGCTGGGCAGCCGGTGTGACTGGCTGGCAGACGTGACAGCCGTGCGGATGTTGGCCTCCACCGGCGCTGTTCTGGCGAGTGGCTCGGATTGCGAATAGCCCGACATGGTCATTCTCCTGCCCGCGCCGCCAAGGCAGCGCCCGCGCCCGGGGCCGCCGTCACGGAAACAAATTCATGGGTGACGGTGTTGCGCTCGGCCACGAGCCAGGAACGGCAGCCGCCGCCGTGGTACCAATATTCGCGCATCACACCCGCCAGATTGTCACGCAGGTAGACGTAATCGTGGAAGGCATCCTCGACACGATCGGGGCTCTCCCCGCCGTCGACGGCGAAGTTGGGCCGCTTGGGCGAGGCATCGCCAAGATAGGTGAACTCGCCGTTCTCGCGCTCGCCGCAGAAAGGACATGCAATACGCATTCCACCGGTCTCTCTTTCAGTGAAGGTTCGGCTGGGCGCCCTGGCCCTTTTCATCGATCATCGCGCCACGGCGGAACCGGTCTAGGCGGAACAGCGCGGCCTCCGAATGCGGTTCGTCGCGCGCCAGAAGATGGGCGAACACGAGTCCCGATGCCGGCGTTGCCTTGAAGCCGCCGTAGCACCAGCCGGCGTTGAGATAGAGGCCGTCGACCGGTGTCTTGTCGATGATCGGCGTGCCGTCCATCGACATATCCATGATGCCGCCCCACTGCCGCAGCATGCGCACGCGGCCGATCATCGGCATGATGGCCATGCCGCCCTCGCAGACATCCTCCATGACCGGCATATTGCCGCGCTGCGCGTAGGAATTGTAGCCGTCGAGGTCGCCGCCGAAGACCAGCCCGCCTTTATCCGACTGGCTGACATAGAAGTGGCCGGCGCCGAAAGTGATGACACCCGGGATGAGCGGCTTGATAGCCTCGGAGACAAAGGCCTGCAGCACGTGGCTTTCGATCGGCAGCTTCATGCCGGCCATCGCGGCGACCCGCGACGAAGAGCCGGCGACCGCCATGCCGACCTTGCCGGCGCCGATCCTGCCGCGCGAGGTCTCGACGCCGGTCACCTTGCCGTTGGCGTCGCGCACGAAACCGGTGACCTCGCAATTCTGAATGATGTCGACGCCGCCTTCACTGGCGGCGCGCGCATAACCCCACACGACGGCATCATGGCGGGCGGTACCTGCGCGCCGCTGCAAGAGACCGCCCATGATCGGGAAGCGGGCATTGTTGTAGTTCAGGAACGGCAGTTCCTTGCGTATCTGCTCGGCGTCGAGCAACTCGGCATCGATGCCGTTGATGCGCATCGTGTTGCCGCGCCGCGCGAAGGCATCGCGCTGGGCATCGGAGTGATAAAGGTTGATGATGCCGCGCTGGCTGACCATCGTGTTGTAGTTGAGATCCTGCTCCATGCGCTCCCACAGCTTCATCGACAATTCGTAGAAGCCGGTGTTGCCGGGAAGGCCATAGTTTGAGCGGATGATGGTGGTGTTGCGGCCGGCATTGCCGGAGCCGATCCAGCCCTTTTCCAGCACTGCGACATTGCGGATGCCGTATTCGTGAGCGAGGAAGTAGGCCGTCGCCAGTCCGTGGCCGCCGCCGCCGATAATGACCACGTCATAGCGGCTCTTGGGTGCCGGATCGCGCCAAGCACGCGTCCATCCCTTGTGTCCGGACAGTGCTGCCTTGGCGAGCGAAAAGATCGAGTATTTCATCGCGTGTGTTCCGGCGAAATGTCGGTTGGTCCGGCCAGCGCCCAATCCGAAGATCGGGCGCCGAGCCTTGGAAAACAGCTTAGACGTCCAGCGTGTTGTCGCGCTCCCACTGGGTGAAGTGCGAGGCGTAGGCGTTCCACTCCTGGGTCTTGAGCTTGATGTAGGCGGCGGAAAATTCCTCGCCCATAGCAGCCTTCAACTCGGCGTCATCGTCATAGGCGCGAAGCGCGTCGAGCAGATTGAGCGGCAGCTTGGCGCCGTGCGTGACGGTGTGTCCGTCCTTGTACATGTCGATGTCGCTGCGTTGGCCCGGATCAGCCTTGGTGCGGATGCCGCTGAGCCCGGCGGCGATGATAGCCGCCTGCATCAGGTAGGGATTGGCAGCACCGTCAGGAAGGCGCAGTTCGAAGCGGCCGGGTCCGGGCACGCGCACCATATGGGTGCGGTTGTTGCCGGTCCAGGTCACCGTGTTCGGCGCCCAGGTCGCGCCGGAAACGGTGCGCGGCGCGTTGATGCGCTTGTAGGAATTGACCGTCGGGTTGGTGATCGCCGCCAGCGCAGAGGCGTGCTTCATAATGCCGCCCAGGAAGTGTCTGCCCTTTTCCGACAGACCCAACTCCATGTCCTTGTCTGCGAAAGCATTGGTCTTGCCGCCGAGATCCCATACCGAGATATGGGCATGGCAACCACTACCCGTGAGGCCCTGGAAGGGCTTCGGCATGAAGGTCGCGCGCAGGCCGTGCTTTTCGGCGATCGACTTGACCATGAATTTGAAGAAGGAGTGCTTGTCGGCTGTGGCCAGCACATCGTCGAATTGCCAATTCATCTCGAACTGGCCGTTCGCATCCTCATGGTCGTTCTGATAGGGCTGCCAGCCAAGGTCGAGCATGGCGTCGCAGATTTCGGCGATAACGTCATAGCGACGCATCACCGCCTGCTGGTCGTAGCAGGATTTCGAGGCCGTATCGTACTCGTCGCTGATCTGCTTACCGTCGGGCGTGACAAGGAAGAATTCCGGCTCGACGCCAGTCTTCACGCGCATGCCTTCCTTGGCGGCTTCGGCAACGAGCCGCTTCAGGGTATTGCGCGGCGCCTGAGCGACGCCCTTGCCCTCCATCAGGCAGTCCGAAGCGAGCCAGGCGACTTCCGGCTTCCACGGTAACTGTATCACCGACGAGGCATCCGGCACCGCCAGCATGTCGGGGTGCGCTGGCGTCAGGTCAAGCCAGGTGGCGAAGCCGGCGAAGCCGGCGCCCTCCTTCTGCATGTCCCCGATGGCCTGCGCCGGCACCAGCTTCGCGCGCTGGCCGCCGAACAGATCCGTATACGAGACCATGAAATACTTGACGTTGCGAACCCTTGCGAACTCTTGGAGATCAGCCCCCTCAGGCTGATCGATTTTGGCTTCAAAGGCCTTATTCATTGTCTACTGCTCCCATTCTTCTGGTTTTAGAAGCCACCCTGCCCTGGCACCCAATTCGTCCCCGCGAGCGGCACGCCGGCCATGGCCGCTGCTTCGATCGAAAGCGCGCAGAGATCCTCGGGCTCGAGATTGTGCAGGTGATTTTTGCCGCAGGCGCGGGCAATCGTCTGCGCCTCGAGCGTCATCACCTTCAGGTAGTTCGCCAGCCTCCGTCCGGCGACGACCGGGTCGACCCGCTTCATCAACTCGGGATCCTGCGTGGTGATGCCCGCCGGATCCTTGCCCTCATGCCAGTCGTCGTAGGCGCCGGCGGTCGTGCCAAGTTTTTGGTATTCGTCCTCCCAGTGTGGATCGTTGTCGCCGAGCGCGATCAACGCCGCGGTGCCAATCGAAACGGCATCGGCGCCAAGCGCGAGCGCCTTGGCGACATCGGCCCCGTTGCGGATGCCACCGGAGACGATGAGCTGGACCTTGCGATGCATGCCGAGGTCCTGCAGCGCCTTCACAGCGGGTCTGATGCAGGCAAGCGTCGGCTGGCCGACATGTTCGATGAACACTTCCTGGGTGGCGGCGGTGCCACCTTGCATGCCATCGAGCACCACGACGTCGGCGCCGGCCTTCACCGCAAGCGCGGTGTCGTAGTAGGGGCGAGCGCCGCCGACCTTGACGTAGATCGGCTTTTCCCAGTCGGTGATCTCGCGGATTTCGAGTATCTTGATCTCAAGGTCGTCAGGGCCGGTCCAGTCGGGATGACGGCAGGCTGAGCGCTGGTCAATGCCCTTGGGCAGGGTGCGCATTTCCGCGACGCGATCGGAGATCTTCTGGCCAAGCAGCATGCCGCCACCGCCGGGCTTGGCGCCCTGGCCAACGACGATCTCAATGGCGTCGGCGCGGCGCAGGTCACGCGGGTTCATACCGTAGCGCGACGGCAGGTATTGATAGACCAGTTGCCTGGAATGGCCGCGCTCTTCCTCGGTCATGCCGCCGTCGCCGGTGGTGGTCGAGGTGCCGGCGATGGTTGCGCCGCGGCCGAGCGCTTCCTTGGCCGGACCGGAAAGCGAGCCGAAGCTCATGCCGGCAATGGTGATCGGGATCTTCAGTTCGATCGGCTTCTTGGCGTGGCGCGAGCCCAGCACAACTGAGGTATCGCAGCGCTCGCGATAGCCTTCCAGCGGATAGCGCGAGATCGAGGCGCCGAGGAACAGCAGGTCGTCGAAATGCGGGACCTTGCGCTTGGCGCCGGAGCCACGGATGTCGTAGATGCCGGTTGCCGCGGCGCGGCGGATTTCCGACATCGCGTAATCGTCGAAGGTCGCTGACTTGCGCGGCGTCGTCGGAGGATTGTGGTAGGTCATGTTCGCCCTCAGTATGCGTCAGCGTTGTCGATGTTGAAATTATAGAGCGTACGAGCCGAGCCGTAGCGAGTGAACTCTTCCGGCTTGGCATCCTTGATGCCGGCACGGTCCAGCAGATCCTGCAGGAGCGCGATGTGCTCGGGACGCATCTCCTTTTTGATGCAATCCGCGCCCAGGCTCTTGACCTTGCCACGGACGAACAACCGTGCCTCATAGATCGAGTCGCCGAGCGCATCGCCGGCATCGCCGAGCACCACCAGGTTACCCGACTGGGCCATGAAGGCCGACATATGGCCGATGTTGCCGCGGACGACGATATCGATGCCCTTCATCGAGATGCCGCAGCGCGACGATGCGTTGCCTTCGATGACCAGCAGACCGCCGCGGCCGGTGGCGCCGGCATATTGGCTGGCATCGCCTTTGACCACGATCGAGCCCGACATCATGTTCTCGCCGACGCCCGGGCCCACGGACCCGTGCACGGTGATCAAGCCGCCGGCATTCATGCCGCCGCAATAGTAGCCGACGCTGCCGCGCACATCGATGGTGACAGGCTGGTCGACACCGACGGCGACGGAATGATTGCCTTTCGGATTGAGCACTTCCCAGGAGGTCTCGTTCGAGCCAGAGCCAAGATTGTGCAGCGCCTGATTGAGTTCGCGCAGCGAATTTTCGCCGAGGTCGAAGACACGCCGCGCGAAGTCCATTTCACGCGATGGCGCCGTGGCAACATTCGAAATATTCATGATCCTCAGTGCTCCCAGAAGTATACGGTGGACGGCTCCGGTTCCCAAACCCTCGCATTGTCAATGCCGGGCAAGTTGGCGAGCGCGCGGTATTCGGACCCGAAGGCGACATACTGGTCGGTCTCGGCCATCACGGCGGGCTTGCAGGAGATCGGATCGCGCACCACACCGAAGCCGTTCTTGGTGCCGACCACGAAGGTGAAGAAGCCGTCGAGGTCGTCGAGGCTGCTCTGCAGCGCCTCGCCGAGGTTCTGTCCATGAGCGATTTTGGACGAGAGATAGGCGGCGGCGACTTCGGTGTCGTTCTCGGTCTCGAAGCGCATGCCGTCGCGGATCAGCTCACGGCGAAGATTGTTATGGTTCGAAAGCGAGCCGTTGTGCACCAGGCACTGGTCCGGGCCGGTCGAGAAGGGATGCGCGCCCAGTGTGGTCACGGCGGATTCGGTCGCCATGCGCGTGTGGCCGATGCCGTGGCTGCCGGCCATCTTCGTCAAGTCGAACCGCTTGACCACATCGGCCGGCAAGCCGACTTCCTTGTAGATTTCTATCGCCTCGCCGGCACCCATGACACGCACATTCGGGCGCAGTTCGGCGATCGCGGCGCGGGCTTCGTCGAGCTTGCCGGTGGGGATGTCGAGGACGGCGTGGGTCGACTTCACCGTCGACGAAACCGTGGTTCCGATCTTCTTGCCAAGCTCGGCTTCGAGACCCGGGAAATCCGCTGCGGGAGCCGCAGACTGGATGGTGATCTTGGCACGCCCCTTTCCTGCTGCGCCGTCATAAATGGCTATGCCGGCGCTGTCGGGACCGCGGTCGGTCAATGAGACCAGCATTTCCGACAGAAGGGCGCCCAGTCGCGGCTCAAGTGATTTGTCTTTCAGAAAGAGTCCAACAATCCCACACATCCCGGTCACCTCGATTGATTGCTACCTATCGCAATGCCTAGCAGGTTCCCTATTGCAATTCAACTGTCATGAATTTTTTTTTCCTCTAGAAAAACACAGCCTCGCTGAAGCCGGCCACGATCCGAGACCCTCATGTTGAATGTCACCGGTCTGGCGGAGATGCGCGAAGTCTGCCGCAAGCGCGGTCAAGGCAGTGAGCGGTACCGAGGCGCGTAGTTTGACGCGGACACTGGACGCGCGACGGTGCCTGCGCGGCCCGCGCGTTCATAAATAGCCGGTATTGCAATAATGGCCGATTGCGTCAGCCGTTTCCGCGCCCGTGGGGATAGGAGATGATTGACAAATATCGTATGGGCAAATGCGTCAATTCTTCAGGACCGTGCGGCGCGTCGGCATCGAAAAACAAACTGTCACCTGGCGTCATCCGGTAAAGATTGTTTCCATGGCGATACACGACCTCGCCTTCCAGCATGTAGAGGAACTCCATGCCGTCGTGCTGGAAGGTCGGGAAGACGTCGGAGTCTTCGGTCAGCGTTATGAGATAGGGTTCGACGACAACACCGCTCGAATCCGAACCGATATGACCTAGCAACGTATACTGGTGCCCGGCACGCGTGCCGCGCCGTTCGACGTCGACGCCCGATCCCGCCTTAACGAAGACGGCCTTCCGCTCTTCTTCAAAGCGGCGAAAAAATGCGGTCACCGGCACGCCTAGCGCGCGCGATAGCGCCTGCAGCGTGGTCAAGGATGGCGAGGTGATGCCATTCTCGATCTTGGACAGCATCCCGATCGAAAGGCCCGTGGTGCTCGCGATATCGGCAACGGTTATGCCTAGTTTCTTGCGAAAGGCGCGAACCTCGTGGCCAATCGCGACCTCGAGCACGTTCTCGCGGGTGTCGCGAACCGCATGGGGGTCCTGACTGAGAGGCTTGCCACGCGGCGGTGGCGGCGGGCTGACGATTGCCGGTCCCACCACTTTGACGGAGGTTAGCACGTTGCCGCCCTTTTTTTCCGCCTTTACCGCCTGCCTTTTACCCGCCTTAGCCGTTGCCATGTTCACTGCCGTTCGCTGATTCATTTTACCAACAGTAAATATTTTCTGCTGGAGATACAACGCAGGATAATTGGCGAGAAGCGACGCCTGAGCGCCTCGAGGCCGAGGCTACTGCATTAGCGGTATCTGCAGGTCAGCGACATTTGTTCCCGTAGCCCCCGTCAGGAGCAAATCGCCTGAAGTCGCCAATGCAGCGTAGGAATCGTTGTTGCCCAGATGGGCTTCCGGCTTGCAGCCACGCCGGCGCATCCGTTCTGTTGATCCGGAATCGACAAGGGCGCCTGACGCGTCCGTCGGTCCGTCCCGACCGTCGGTGCCGCCGCTGAGAAAGACCCAGGGACGCGGGATCGGTTCTCGTTCATTGAGAAGGGCAAACCGAAGAGCCAGTTCCTGGTTGCGTCCGCCTCTCCCGCGGCCCATAAAGAGGGTCCTCCCGAAAGACTTCGCAGACAAAGTGCCCTGCCGAAACCATGATCGAGATTCCCCATCCGGTCACAACACCTGTCCAGATAGACTTTGTGAGCCTGCTGGCATTGGGCGGAGCCTACACTTTCAGAAACGCCGACGCGCTATCGGATAGGTCAGGCCTTGGGCTGATCGCTCGACTGCAACTGTGACGCAAAAGAGTGCAGGGTAAACGGTGTGCTTGAGCAAACTATCGGCACTGCCGCATAATTACGATGTTAAACGTCGGCCAGGCCGCAGGACATTCGAGGTGCAGCAGGTGGCCGCGCTTCCGTCGACATCGCTGGGAGCCAGATACCGAGCTCGCTTGACGCTGTCGTTTCGCTTGCCTAATCCACTTCCATGTCAAAGACGGAAGATTCCAAGGAAGGGCGGCGACCAGCGCATCGCGTCCGTGCCGTCCCAGACACGCCTCGGCGCGAGGAAAAGCGCGCCGAGCGCCGCCGACAATTGATCGAAGCCGCCCTGGAAGCAATCGCAGAGCGTGGATTTGCGGCCTGCACCGTTTACGACATCGCCCGGCACGCCGGCCTCTCCCATGGTCTGGTCAACTTCCATTTCGACAGCAAGGAAAGCCTGTTCGAGTGCGTGATCGACATGCTGGCCGCAGAGTTTCGCGCGGCCTGGCAGCTTGCCTTGCAGCATTCAAAAGCCGGCACGGTGGAGCGCGTGAAGGCGCTGGCGTTGGCTCCATTGGACAAGGCGATCTGCTCGCGCAGCAAGCTGTCGGTCTGGTTTGCCTTTTGGGGAGAGGCCGGGCCGCGTCGGCGCTACCGCGAGATAAGCCTCGAATTGGAACGAGAATATCTCGCTGCCCTGACCGAGGCGCTGCGGCAGGCAACCGGGCATGCCGCATCCGACGCCGCAACCGACGCAAGCCTGATCAGCGGCTTGTGCGACTCTCTTTGGTTGGAGATGCATCTTGGCCAGGGCGCCTTGTCAGTTCAGGCCGCCAGGCTGCGGATGACCAAGGGGCTCACCCGTCTCCTCCCGGACCTGAAGCCGGGGGGAAAGCGAACGGCCTCGGATCACCAAAGCGCCGGATAGCGTTTTCAGTTAACCGACCGACATCGGTCCGTCCCTGCTCAGCGGCCATCGCCGCTCCCCAGGCGATCGAGCCCGTGGAGAAGACCGCACCCCCGGCCGGTGTTTCGAAGAAGGTCAGGTCTGCCCTGACCCTGGCGTTCACGTCGCCCGTGGTCGCCGAATGCAGGAATACCACTTCCTCCGGCGCAAGGTAGTAGCCGGCTCCCAGCATGGTGGACGATGCGACCACGAGAGCATGATCGGGCGTGCCCAACTCCGGGTCGGCGGCATCGACCTCCTGCCCGGCCGCTCCCGGATGCGCGTCGCAGGGGGCGCCGAGGACGTCGCCGTGAACGCCTTCAAAGGCGAAGGCCACGCGCGGGTCGCGCGCTGCGTCGGTAAGCCTGTAGCCTGCTCCACGGTCCCAGCCGTCGGCGACCATGCCGACCCCGACCAGACCTTGCGGCGGCCTGCCGAGCCGGCGCCAGAGGCCGCCGCGTTCGCCGTTGAACTGCATGTGATATTCGGCCGGTTCGGCCTCGTTGTAGCGCGCGCCCGATTCCGCCCGGCGAAGCTCCATCAGCCAGGGACGGTCCTGCGCGATAGCCACGCGCCAGTAAAACCCATTGCCGCCGAGATAGATGAGGCGGCCGCCACGGTCGAGGAAAGCGACCAGGGCGTCCCATTCGCACGTGGAGAGGTATTCCGGATGGGTCCCGGTGATGAGGACACGACAACCGTCCAGCGCCGACACCCCCTCATTGTGAAGCAGGTCGTCGGTCACGATATCGTGGTCGATTTCGCGAGCGTGCAGGAAGGCCGTGATGCTGGTATCGGCATTATAGGACCAGTTGCTGGTGTCGGGCGTCATGTTGAGGATCGGCCGCCGGCGCGTCGTCACATAAATTGGATGACCGTCGACATGCCGGTCATAGTGTGACGCCCCGAGTTCCGGCATATGCTGCAGGGTCTGCAGTTCCTCGTCGAGGACCGGCAGGGCGCTCAGCTCCGAGATTTCGTATTCCGGGCTTTCAAGGGCGATCCGGTGATTGGCATAGGCATGATAGGTGAAAGTTGAGGCGAGCAAGGCGACTGGCCTGCATGGCGCCGCCCGAGCAGGGTTCACGAAGAACGGAACGTAGGTCGTCTCGGTCGATCCTCTTGCGCGCAGCGCGTAGGAGCCGCTCTCGAAACCCGGCGGGATGACCCAACTCGCGCTGGCTTCCCATCGGGCATCCTCGAGGTCGTCGCTGTGGAAATGAACGGCGTCATAGAGAGCCTGGTCTTCCGCCGGCGAGAACGCCTGTCCCGCCCAGTTGGGACCGGGCACGCCGCGCGTCGGTGCGTTGACCAACCTTGCGTCGACCTTCGCGGTACCCCGGTTGGTGAGTTGGTCGCAGTCGAGGCGATCGCGGAAGTCGAGGGCAATATCCGGACTCGACTCATCGGCGCCCCACAGCCGGAATCCCGAGACGACCCCGTCGAGTGCCGAACTGCCGTCGGTCTTTGCGCCAAGCGACAGGCTTTGGATGCCTTGCCAGCCAAGCGGCAGGGGTATGGAAATCGTGCTGGCCGGCCCGGCAGACGCTGTTTCCACCGTGACGACAGCCGACTGCTCGATCGCATCCAGCACGATGCGAACGGAGTGCCATTTACCGCGCCCCATTCGCTGGCAGGCCACCCGATTTGGCCCCCTCGCGCCTTCGAGCGCCAAGCTGCCACCCGCATCGCGCCACAAACGCAAAGTGCCCGTATCCAAGATGCAGGCCAGCGCATCGCGTGTCGGCTTGACGCTGAAAGCCACGGTCACGCCACGTTGGGCGAATCCGTCCTGCATGGTCAAGGTCAGGTAGGATCCGGTCCGGATCGGCTGATTGGCTACCGGCCGCGACCCCAGCGTTGCGCCGGGAATCGGTCGCAGGTCAAGCGCTGCCGGCGCTCCGTTGATGACACGCACAATGTCTAGCGAGACGGTCTCTTCCGGCTCGCTGGACAGGAAAAAATCGACGGTATCGCCGGGTCTGAGCGACCATTGGCTGGCATAGCCCAGAAGACGTTTCATGCTTGATGCATAGTCCCCTGGCATGAGCCCGCGTCCGGCGGCACTTGTCCAAATAATTGTCGCCAGCGGATAGCGAAGGCTGCCGTTTCGGCCTCGTGGAGCGACGCGAAGCTCTCGTCGCTGAGGAACTCCAGCGGTCGTCCCCTGCCCGACAATCCCACCAGGCGGTAGCCTGCCGGACACTCGATCGCCGCCACCCATGGCATTGTCGTTCGCGACCGCATCACCTTCAGCAGGCGCGCCAGTTCGGGACAGTACGGGCCGCCGGGGTTTCGCATGAATTCATCGAAAAGCTCACGCAGCGGCCGCAGATCGAGCCGCTCGACAACCGACACGCCGCTCATTGCTGGGTGGCAATGCGCGTCCACATGCGGGTCATCGCGCGGGTCACTGCATTGTCGTACATGGTGATCGTGTAGAGCCGGTTCATGACCTGATCCCCTGGATAGACGGTCGGATCGTTGACCATGGCCGGATCGATCCTGTCCTTAGCCGCAAGGTTGCCGCTGGCATAACGAACGTAGTTGCTGATCTGGGCCGCGATCTCAGGGCGCATGATGAAGTTCAGGAACTGGTGCGCCTCGTCGGGGTGAGGCGCATCTGCCGGGATGGCAACGCTGTCGAACCAGATTTGCCCGCCTTCCCTGGGTAGTATGTAGGCAACGTTGATCGGCTTGGTGTCGAGGCCCTTGGCCGCTTCGAGCGCACGGTCGCGCGCCTGCAGGATGTCGCCGGACCAGCCGATCGCGATGCAGATGTCTCCTGTCGCCAGACCCTCAATATAGGCCGACGAGGTGAAGTTGCGGATATAGGGACGGACCTTGGCGACGACGTCGGCGGCCTTCTGCAGATCATCGACATTCTTCGAGTTCGGATCGAGGCCGAGATAGTTCAATGCCGCCGGCAGCACATCGTCGGGCGCGTCGAGCATCGTGACGCCGCAGCCCTGAAGCTTGGCCATGTTGGCGGGATCGAATACCAGGCTCCAGCTGTCGGGAACGCTTCCGAGCGCGGCCTTGACCTTGTCGACGTTCACGCCGATGCCAGTGGTGCCCCACATCAGGTTGATGGCGTAGCGGTTGCCCGGATCGTAAATCTCCATCCGCTTCATAAGCGCGGGCCACAGGTTTTTCTCATTCGCGAGCTTCGACCTGTCCAGCGGCTGATAGACGCCGGCCAGGATTTGGCGCTGAAGGAAATAGGCCGAGGGAACGACGATATCGTAGCCGGTCCTTCCAGCCAGGAGCTTGGTCTCCAGGATCTTGTTGTCGTCATAGACGTCATAGACGACCTTGATGCCTGTCTCAGCCGTAAACTGGTCCAGAACCTTCGGATCGATGTAGTCCGACCAGTTGTAGATGTTGACCACCCTTTCCTGGGCCGCCGCGGAGAAGGTCATGGCAACGGCGATGACGAGCGAAAAGCCCCACAATCGCGGGATTAGCATCGGTATTCCCCTAAGCTATTTTTTATCTGTCCATCCAAATAAACCATGTGGCTCGCCAGATTGTCAAGTCATGGTCCCCGCGCTCTTGGTCGACATGTTCGGGAATGTGCGTGCTCCGGCGGAGGTCCATTCGCCGGAGCCCCCGAACCTCAATTGTCGGGAGGCCCTGGCAGGCATGCGTGACTTCCAGCTGCCCGGGCGTTTCACCCGTGCGAAGTCGAAGCCCTGGCTGAACAAATCGAAGTTGGTCGAGGTCGCCTGCCAAGGTAGATCCTAGAAAGGGCGCGCGGCAGTCAAGAATACCAACATCGTGGTCACCGAGAACCTCATGGGCAGAGAGCACCGCCTCGCTCGCAAGGACTCCGATAGAGGTCTCGCTCGTCTCGTCAGACGGAAAGCAACACGCAAAGGGCTGCTCCATGCCTCGCCGATCAAGCCGTGGTCGGTATCGGTACCTGTCCGCGGACAGGATCTCTTTCGCAAGTTCGGCTGCCTAGGCATACCCGATTTTCGGTACCAATGCCGTGATGTGGGCTGTCGAACCCTCAAGGTTAGCCAATCGCAGCCAGCTGAACCGGTATCTCTCCGGCTGCTCGACGCCGCGGCCGCCGCTGATCCGCAGGGATCTGCGACTATTTCGGCGTAGAGAATCACGAGATCCGTTTGCCGCAGTCCGACTTCGCGGCGATCGTCAAGCTGAAGGGGCTCGCTTCCGACAGCCTATCGCGCACGCATTTCGACCGCATAGCGGCGCGAAACGATCCGCGCATCTTTCCAGCTTACCGGCACCTTCTTCGAATATTGTTGGTCGATGTCGACGCCCGGCCGGATCATCCGCGGCCTGGTCGGCTTTGGAGGCGCGGCGCCGCCCCTGCGGGCGCGGCGCCAGTTCGCCGATCTTCGCCCGCGCAATCGAGCGGATCGCGCTCCTCGCCGCGGCTTGGTACGGGGCGGTGAAGGCCCCAAGGCAGGGGAGATCGGTTCCAGGCACCACAGTCATAGGCAAGGCATTGTGAAGTTCGCCCCGAGGCTCGATGAAGAAGGCGGGTCACCCCTTGAGACTGCGGCAGGCTTGGCTATTCGCGAGACCCCAGCCAGGAAGGCATTCACGTCTCGTCGAGAGCAGCTTCCGGGATACAGATTCGAGGAGACTTCAACCAGCACAGGAGCGGGATTGAGCAGCAGGGACGTGGGGCCGTCGAACCCGTAGTTCCGAGATCGCTCGAGTTGGTCGGGCAAAAGGACAGAATTAGGGCTTGCAGCAATGTCCGCCTCGGTGAAAGCCGTGTCGTTGAGGAGAACGTAGTTACCAGCATCAACCCCACCCAGCGAGAGGCTGGAAATGGTCACGGTCTTGCTCCTACCAACTGCGGCGGTATCGAACGCGCCCTCGGCCGACGCGACCGTAAGCCGATCTCCAGCGATCATGCCAACAAAGCCCGCGCCGGACGTGTCGAGCACGGCGGCGGTCGATCCGTCGTAGATCTTGCTCGCGGCGGCGATCCCGATAACCCCGGTAATGACGGCCCGCCCGATGTCGGCGGTCGTTTTCGCCGTCGCGTCGGCCAGCGTGTAGTTTCGAGCGTCGGCGCTGCCGAGCGTCAGGCCGGTGACATTGACCGTTTTACCCGCCCCGGCGTTTTTGTCGGTGAAGGCGCCGATGGCGGTCGCGACCGTCAGGGTGTCGCCGGAGACCATGCCGGTGAAGCCGGCGCCGGACGTGTCAAGCTCGGCGGCAGTCGTGCTGTCATAGGTCTTGCTCGCGGCGGCGATACCGGTGACGGACGTGATGATCGCCCTGGCGATATCCACGCTGTACGTGCCGCCGGCAAGCGTATAGTTGGAAGCGAGGCCCGTGCCGTCGCCCAGCGTAAGCGTCCCCAGCGATACGACCTTGTCCGCCCCGGCATTCTTGTCCGACAGGCTGCCTGCGCCGTAAAGCGTCAGCACCTCGCCATTGGCGAGATTGTCGAGGGTGAAGGTCGCTGCTGCGACATCCGTTGTTCCATCGTAGGTGCGTCCGCCGGAAAGCGAGATTACACGCTGCACGATAGTGAGCCCGCCGGTGCCATAATCGACATAATAATCCCCCGCCGAACCCGTCGAATAGGCGAGCGAAATCATGTCGGCACCCGACCAGCCGTAGGTGCCCACACCGGTCGCGGCGGTGATCGCGCCGCCCCAGTTCAGAGCAACGTTACCGACGCCGATGCCGTCCAGCGCAAGACCGCCAAGGTTTGGATCGGCATCGCCATAGGTGCGGGAAAGATCACCCGTCAGGCGGACATAGTAGTCGTAGAGCGACGTATCGGTGAGCCCGCGCAGGAGCGGAGCGCCGCCGCTGCGGGGGGTCCCCCAAATTTCCGAGAAATTCCAACCCGCGTCGATGAAGGTGAAGGGGTTGTTCATCCCGCCCGCGATCAGGCCCACGCCCTTGCCTGCGTCGGATTGCCCAGTGCCCGACAGGCTATAGAAACTGGCGGTTACCGTGCCCGCGTTCCGGCCCACCAGACCGCCGGTGTTCGATGTTCCGTCGACGTTGCCTGCCGCATAGCTGGTCGCAATCGTGCCAGAGGACTCGTTGGTCCCCGCCAAGCCACCAATGTCATCGGCGCCGCTGACGCTGCCCGTGGCGAAGCTGTTGCGGACCGTGCCGGTGGTGATGGTCCCCACCAGACCACCTACGCTGGAGTCACCTTGAACACTGGTGCTGGCAAAGCTGTTTTCCAGGGTGCCGGAGAGTGTGCCCACCAGCGCGCCCACATGGTGGTTGCCTTTGACGGAGCCGCCTTGAAGCCCCACGTTACGTACCGCGCCGCCCTCACCGACCCAGCCGAACAGACCAATGTGATCGTCCGACGTCTGCGCACCCGGCCGGTCGATGACCAGACCGGCAATCGTGTGGCCATCCCCATCGAATGTCCCGACGAAGGTGGACAAGGCCCCGCCGATCGGCACGAAGCCTCTCACGGGAGAGCCGTTGGTCGCCCGCATGGTCGCCCACATGTCGGAGCGCGTGCCATCAGTGAACACCGTCCCGAAATCAATGTCGTTGGTCAGCACGTAATCCGCGCCGAGATCCATGGCCATCAGCTGCAATTGATGGGTATTGGTGATGGTAGTGGAATATTCCCATCGTCCGAAGGGGCGGGTGTAGCCATCCACCATGAACCAGTCGGCGGAGAAATCGAAAGCGCCGTAACTGGCCTGTGTCAGCGCCTGCGTCGTGGTCAGGCCGGTGGCGCCGCACGTGTGGGCGCTGCCAGTGCCGCAAGCGCTGAATTGATACGTGGTATCGGTATCCCAGAAGCTGTTTTCGACTGTCGCGCCGTTGCTGCCCACCAGTCCGCCCACAACATCCGCGACACTTGCAACAACATTGCCTGTGGCATAGCTGTTTCTGATCGTGCCGCCAAAAATGTTATCGCCCACAAGCCCGCCCACAACCGCGTGGCCTTGCACGTCACCTGTGGCATAGGAATTGGCAATAGTGCTGGTATCATTCTGGCCAGCCAGTCCGCCGACCCAGTCGTTGCCCGATACTGTGCCTGTCGCGTATGCCTGCTCGATTGTTGCATAAGAATTGACACCTACCAGCCCGCCAACATAGGCACCCCCATTCCCTTCCACATTGCCTGTTGCATAGCTGTTGCGGATGGTGGTCTGAGAGCTGCGTCCGACCAATCCGCCGGCAAAGCTGAAGTTGCCGTCCGTATCGGTCACGTTGCCGGAGGCATGGCTTGTCTCGATGGTGGCCTGACTGCTGCTCCCCACCAGTCCACCGATTCTGCTGATGCCGCTCGCGTTGCCGGTGGCATGACTGTTGCGAATGGTACCGCTGTGGCCACCCACCAGTCCGCCGACATCGGATGTGCCGCTCACCTCGCTGCCGGCGTAGCTGTCCTCGATCAGGGCCGTATTGGAGCCCGCCAGTCCGCCGACACTGGAGGTTCCGCTTACATTGCCGTCAGCATGGCTGCCCTTGATCACGCCAATATTGCTGCCCACCAGTCCGCCGACACGGGGGCCGCCGTTCACATCGGCGGCGGCATAGCTGTTGCTGATCACGCCACCCCAGTTAAGGCCGACCAGGGCTCCGGTTCGCTCGCCCCCGGTGATGGAAGCGCCCGTAAGGCTCGCGTTGCGGATGGCAGCCGACTCTCCCATGACGCCGAACAGGCCGACATACTGAACACCCGGACGATTGATATAGAGGTTGGAGATGGTATGCCCCAGGCCATCGAAGGTACCGCTGAACAGATTGATGAGACCGGCGCCGATCGGCTCGAAGCCCGCGCCGCTGTGCCAGGTGCTGGTGTCGCTGGCGTCGATATCGGCGCCCAGCACATAGTTGCCGGAGAGGTTGTTCTTGATGCCTTGCAGGCTGGTCGTGCCGGGTTCTCCCGCCGCGCCCAGGGAGGTGATGATCGTGTAATCGATTGTCGCCCCATCCGATCCCAGCTTGGTGGAGAAGCTGCCAGTGGAGGCGAGGCTGACGGGAGCTTTGACGCTGTAAGTAGCCGTGTTGCCGGAGGCCGCTGCGCCTTGGCCGTATTCGAGAGCGAGCCCGGCCGTTCCGGAGGCACGCATGGCTGCGTTGATCTCGATATCGCGGTCGGCGGAGAGCGTGAGCCTGTTGGCGGACCACGCGACTGTGTCGTTGACGAAGATGTCGCCATTGCCCGGCGTCGCGCCATTGGCGCTTTCTATGGTGATGTTGGTGCTGGCCAGCAGGCTGGAAAGCGCCGCGCCCGTGATGTCGCCGCCGGTCGCGGCAATGGTGTAGTCGTTGGGATCGATTAGCCAGGTGCCGGTGGCGCCGTCGACGGCGTTGGTGGTGATGACCGCCCCTTCCGTGACCGTAACCTTCTTCGCCGAAGTCTCGATGAATCCGCCATCACCGCCTTTCGGCGCCGACGCGTCGAGCTTGCCCGTGACCTTGACCTCGCCGTTCTTCATATCACCAAGCAGCAGGATGCGCCCGTTCTTCCTGGCAAGGGTCTTGGCTTGCACGGTACCGGAATTGTTGACGACGCCTTTCATGGCCTCGCTCGCCCCCTTTGCGGTGAGGAGCGCCGTTCCCCCGTCAGCCTTGATCAGCCCCTTGTTCTCGACCAGCGTCTTCACGGTCGAAGCCTTGACTTCGACGGAGAGAAGTCCGTCACCGTCGAAGTCAAGGAGCACGTCGGTGCCCGCCGCCAGGGCCGTGTCGCCGGTGATCGTGCCAGCATTGGTGACGGTGGGCGAAATCAGCGCGACGACATTGCCGGAGATGCTGCCCTGATTGCTGATCGAGCCGCCGGAGCCCTTTAAATTATAGTTCCCCGCCAGAAAATCCGCATTGGAAATGCCGAGCGTCGAGGCGACGAATCCGCCTGTCCGCACCCGGCCCGTGGCACCGATGGCGATGCCATTCGGATTGACGAGGAAGACCTGCCCATTGGCGTTGAGGTTCCCAAGGATCCGGCTGGGGTTCTGGCCGACGACCCGGTTGAGCGCCACGGACGATGCGCCCGGCTGATTGAAGGTGACCGAATTGCCGGCTCCGATAGAGAAGCTCCCCCAATTGGCGATCATCCTCCCCGTGGACTGATTGATCGTCATGGTATTGCCGGACTGGCTGATGGTTCCCGAACCTGAAACGATCCGTCCGCCCGCCGGCAATTCCTGCGCCCAGGCCGACGTCGTCAGCATCGTGGTGGCCGCAAGTGCGGCGGCAAATCGGCGTTTACCGCTTTTCTTCCCCTGCGCGCCGCGTGCGCATTCGGGCACGACGATGATGCAGCCAAGCGTCTTCGACCAGATATGCTTGTAGACCCTGTTCATTTCCGAATCCTCAGAAGCGAATTGCGCCGGTCAGCCAGAATTGATTGTCGTTGGAATGCCCGTGGGCATTGTTGCCGGTGGCAGCGTCGCGACCGGGATTGCTGCCGAGCGTGTGTGCCCAAGAGACGGCGAAGTTCAGGTTCTCGCGCGTCCAGCGGGCCGACAGTCCCCCGCTGGCAAGGCCATAGTCGTTGCAGCCGCAGGCGTTGAGCGCCGGGATGCCGTTCTGGTTCTTGTTGACCCAGACATGCCCCGCATCGAGGAAGCCGGCCAGTTGCAGGTTGCCGAATTCGGCGGGGACGGCTGCGTCATAACGCAGCTCAAACGTGCCCAGCAGGCCCATATCGCCTTGCCCCTCGCTTACGGGATAACCACGCACGCCGTAGGGGCCTCCAAGCGCGAAGTCCTCGGACGAATCGAGGTTCCTGTCCGCCCACTGACCGTAAACCCGGCCGAACAGCGAGAAATCACGCGGCAGGTCCTGAAGTCGTGCCAGGCTGACATTGAGACGATGGAAGTTGCCTTGCGTCTGGAGCCCCGCCTGATCGGCGGCCAAGGCCGACGGTTCACGCGACAGATCGAGGTCGCCATAGGTCCACCCCAGGGACCAACTTGTTAGACCTCCGCCGAAAACCACATCGCGCATATCACCGGAAAGCGTCAGGGTCCCCGAGAGCGACCGCTTGTCCTGCAGGTGCCCGGCCAAGCTGTCGTCGACGAGGGCCTTCCAGTTCAGGGCTACCCCGATGCGCACATTCGCGTCGCGCGAACGCATAAGACTATAGTCGAGCCCGCCACTGAGGAAATGAGCATAGCCATCCAGTTCCAGTGCCTTACCGACGTCATCGATATTGCGATAGTGAAGGTAGCTGTAGGTAGCGTTGGCTGTCAGGCCGCTCGCGCAAAGCGGCGCACTTGCAGAGAAGGAGCCGAATTGCTGCCCGTCGGAGAGGTTGCCGGAAAGGCTGGTGAGGTCGCCATAGCCCGTAACGTCTGTCATCGTGGCCTGGGCATTGGCTTGTGCCCGGCCTGTCGAAGAGTTGCCGAAATTGTCGCCCCAGACCGACGCCGAGAAAATCGGCTCCTGTTCAACTCCGACGATCAGGCTGGAGGTGTTCGGAGCTTGACCCGGCGCAAGCCGCGCCCTGGCCGAAACTCCGGGAAGATCGTTCATGCGCAGCAGCGCTGCTTCCAGGTCCTGCTTGGTAATCGCATCGGTCCGGATGTGGCGCTGGCCTATGTCTCTCAAGAGTGTTTCCCGGACACGAACGCCATCGCGCCGCTCGAACTCCATCTTCTCGAGCGTTCCTTCCACGATCTTGATGGTGATGATGCCCTCAGTCACGTCCTGCGGTGGCAGGATCGCGCGGGCAAGCAAGCGGCCTTGCGCCTGCAACTGCGCCGTCACCTCATCCGCCAGCGCGTAGAGGCCCCTGATGCCTAGCCGCTTGCCTGTGGCCGATGCTGTCAGCCGTTCGCGCTCGCTTGCTGACAGCAGTTCCACCCTACCGACAAAGCGCAGGTCCTTGACGATAATGACTTCCCCCCGTTCGGGGGGGTGTGTGGGGGGCTGACGTTGCTGATCCTCGCCCATATCCGGCGGGCGTTCAAGCCGCCGCAACTCCTGTTGCCGCTGCTGCTCGCGCAGCAATGAGCCCGCATCCTGCGCGAGTGCGGGCGGCATCAATACACCGCTCAACAAAACGCCCCAAAAGACAGATTTGTCCCACGTCACCGTCTCACTCCGGAACCAAAGACCGGGCGACGTTACGCAATGCTATTTTAGATTCTTGGAATATAGTAAAGTTAGAGCAAGCCCCAGACAGTGACTGCCAAATCGACATCACGTTTCTTCCCCGCACCAATACCGCAAATACAGCTACGCGGATTCGTGATGTCAAGAGGGGAATTTTTCGGAAATAGTAACGGCGTCCTTGGTTGAAAGGTTTTTATGTGGATATACGAGGTTATCGCTGAAATTATCCTTTCATCTTGAGTCTTTCGCCCTTAGGCGCCTCCAGGCGACAACTTTAGACAATCGTTTTTTAGAAAGAATGCATATTTTGCAGGTGACTCGGATCAGGCTAACTATCGCTCCGAAGGCACAGGAACCGCCCGCTTGAACCCGTGTCCTCCCAGGATAGGAAATTGGCTAGCGCTGACTAATATTTTCTTGGAATGAAGATGTACGCATCGCGCTGTCCGAATATGCGAATTCCGTCCTGGGCCCGTCAGGCGGTCCGCCATTGCCAATCTGTGCGCACCGATAGTTGCCGATTGTCCATGGATGGATCTATTTTTGTTTTCAGTTGGTTGCGGCGTATGTTGGCGTAGTTTCGACGGCGTCCAGGTAGGACTGAATCATTCCCACTCGATGATCAACTGGAGCATCAACGAATTGAATTTATTATATAATTTCTATCAATGAGTTCGATAATACCGTTCCAAATACCGTCGGATTCCTACGCTGTTGAAAAGGCTACAACAATGTAGTCGCTGTCGCGGCATGCATTCTTTTGACTACATCATTTCCGTCAGCGCCTTTGCGGCGCCCAAGGCGCACTTCGTTTGGCCGGCTGTGGCGGACGCCGTACGCAAAACCGGCACAGGACAGCGGTTGCTTCAGTTTGGGTATGCATCGCTTCCCGTTTGGCCCCCAAGCACAAACGAACTTACACAATTCGACAGCAGCGTTTGCGGACGCCCAATTTCCCCGGGCGTGAGCATCCCGTGCCTGAACAAGGTGACCACGCGACACCTCAAACCGATGCTGCTTTAGAAGCAACAGCAACTCGGAATCGGTTTGCGGGAGCCCAATGTCCGTGGGAAGGCTGCGCCGGAGAATGCCATCCGATACTGTGAACCCGTCTTGCTCCAGTCCGTAGCGGAGCCTTTGAAACTCGGGCTTCTCAACGGTCGGCTTCGACCATTCATATACTGGCTTGACGGCGGGAAGACGCGCAGCCGCGCGTTCAACCAGCGCGTTTTCAAGTAGTCCATCGTCAACGGGATGTCTCGGATTTCTATCGATGAACTGCTTCAGTTCAACCATCCGTGCTTTTGCGCTACCACCTCCGATATTCTCGTAAACGCTGGGCCCAAAGTCGGTGAGCAGCGCACTGATTTCAGCCTGCGTCAGGTTCTCCAGAACGTCAGCCGCCGCAATAATCGTCCGGCGCGAAAACAGCGAGCGCGTCGCCTCGCGAGCGGGCCCGAAATACTGCTCGACCCGATCATTGGCATGGCGCTCTAGGAACTTTCGCGCCTCCAGGTCCGTCAGGGGGAAGAACCCCTCCAACACACCATCATGACCTGCCAGCAGCTCAAAGAACACGCCGCTTGGTGTCCGGTAAAGCGTCCAGGAGGCATCCGACCTGTCGTCGCCGTGGTCGCCTCGGGCTAATCGCTCGGAGGTTTCGGTATCGTACACGACCCCGTTTATAATCCTCCTCATGCTACACCCGCCGCGAAGCCGCCTCGGCAATACCAGTCACTGTCGGCCAACGCCTGGTAGGAGGCCGTCCGCCAACCATTCACATTTACCAGCCGACAGCTGTTCGCCGTGCTCTGCAGAAGTGAGCGCACATCGTCCGCGCCGCCATCTGCATAGTTTGTGTTCATCAGATCGCTTAGTTCGGTAAGTTCCTGTGCGGCCTTTGCCGCATATCGGCTCGCCAGATTGAGCATCTTAAACTGGCGCTGGACCCGGGAGGTCAAGATTTCGCTCCAGCCGGCTGGTGGGGAAACGAGGAACCGCAGAGCCGCAGGCGTACCTTCGACGACTTCAGCGACAAGCCAGGGCTCGCCTTCGATATCGTCATAGTAGGGATGGATAGTCTCTTCGCTCGCCGTCAATGGCCGGACATCCGACTTGGCCTTGTTACAGTCATGACAGGCCGGAATCAGGTTCCACGGGGCTACCGCGAGCGCAGGAAACTGAGTTTTCGGTAAATAGTGATCGAGGGTTGAGACCACGTGTTGGCCACAGAGCGGGCATCGGCCGTGCTTCGGAGCGGCCATTAGTTCATCATAGACGGTCCGGCCAGGGGCCCCCTTCGCGGCCAATCTGCCAGTGTAGACCCTCGACATTTCCTTGACTGTTACAATACCGTCGATGTTCGCACTCGGTGCAATGGTGTGGATCTCATTGTTGGAGGCCGCGTCATCGAACTCGATCGAGGCGCCAACGATTGCAGCGGTTACGCTCACAAGGCGCTGTTTGAGGTCCTCATTTGCCACCTTGCTGATCGTCGTGGTGAACACATCTTCGGCCGTTTGTTCGGGCTTTGGCAATTTCCACATCAGTCATCGCCATTCGCGTCGCGTGCAGCGATAAGGCCTCGAACGATCGCCTGGCCTTCGAGGCCAAGTTGACCGACGAAGTGTTCGACGATCTCATCGAAGTCGCCACCCGCCGCCACCTGATCTCGCAGCATCCTATGGAAGCCGGACCCTGTTACCTCCAAGCCGAAGACCTCGCGGGTCAGAATTTCCACGTTCTCACCAAAGGTCTCAATTTCTGGACGTTCGGCGACGACAGTGCGTCCGTTGCGTCGAATCTTCCAGACGCAACTCATTGGCACCTCCTGCAACACGACAGGGGAGTGGGTTGAGTATTGCGGACCAGAGGACTTGTCCCTCGGAACGCTGATTGGAGTGAAATCGTCAAACGCGCTGAAGCTGACCGACACGAGCCCTGTAAATGAGCCGGCGTCTTCGTCGTCGTGACTGACGACGAAGCGCCCCTTTGCGCGATCGTTGTCATCCAAGAACGCTTCTGTCATCGAGTTTAGCAGGTAGGTCTTGCCCACACCGTTCCGCCCCGTGATGACATGGATGTTGGTCGGTGGCTGAACTTCGGGAAACACCCCAAACGTCAATTCCACCCGCTGCGTAATCGACCTGCGATCGCGAGGCATCCTGTATGAGAATTCGAAGGGTGTGACGCGAGCCCCACCACGTGCCATGCGGCGGTACTGCCCACGCACCGCCTGCGTCGACACGGAACGAAGCAGCGATAGTCCCGTGACACGCTCCTGCAGCGCGCGCTCAAAAAGATCCGAATCGAAAGCGAGGTCCCTGAGGCCTTCGAGGATTCGGTCGCGTAGCTCGGGCCCGATTTCGTTCAGCGCGGCATAATAGGTATCGTCCTGGCCCAAAGAGAAAAATTGCTCCTCCAAGGCCTCGAAGCGCTCTGGAATGTCGGGACGCCGCTGAGGTTTCTCCATCCCGACTTGGCCGATTTTCACGGACCCGATGTCCCGACTCTCACCATCGGCATCGATGTAGGTCAGGAAATACATGGTCGAGAATGCGAACCAATCGTCCCAGTTGTCGCTGATTAGAAATGCTCGCGATCGAGCCTTGCTCGGCGGCCGCCCGCCGACAGGCAATACTGTAAAGAACACGCTCCCTCCCCCCAACCCGCGAATAGAAATTCTATACCAGTATCTCGCCATGGAAGGCGACAGGCGAAATGAGCCGCGAATCAGATGGATCGGTGCAGGATTACAACTGGGGTCGACAGCAAGGATGTCGGACGTGGGGTTGCATCGCAGTGACCGATCTAAGGATACCGAGCCTTTATCTGATGCATCGCCGTGCCAATGGCCGCCATCATCTTCTGGGACATCGTAACCAGCGTTTGGGTACTCGCCGCATCGAACTCCAAGATCGGCACCTGCTCGATATCGCTATGGTAGTCGGATCGCCAGGGTCGAACATAGTAGCTCTGGGAGTCAGAATGAGCGTAAACTTGGTGACGCAGGCGAATGACATTCATGTGCAGCGCAGCTTCTGCTGTGTCGTAGGTATCCAGAAGCTCCTTGGGAAATTGTGGCCACCCCCTGCTCCCTCCGAACGCGCGCCCATACGGGTGACCATTCCACCCCTTCTTTAAGATAAACAGCCCGTAGCTGTGAGCAGCAGCCAAGTCGTGGCGTGCAGCATGCAGCTTACCGTAGAGTCTGTTATCCACATCGTCGAAATGGAGTTCTTTACTTTCGCTCGTTGTCAATGAAGCGGCCTCATGCCTGCCTGGGCGTGTGCAAGCATACAACAACTAATGAGTTCAGCCGGTGTTAGCTTCGGGGTGCCTGGAATGCGCTATTTGCACCCCGCGCAGCCTCGTGGGCTAGATAAGTTCGATCCAAGCCGGCGCATGGTCACTCGGCTTTTCCTCACCACGCAACTCGACATCCACACCGGAGTTGCGGAGCCTGTCGGAAACTGAGGGATTAATGAGCAGATGGTCCATTCGGAAGCCAGAGCTCCTATCGTAGCCACCGCCGTAGGAGAAATTCCAGTAGGTGTAGACGCCCTTCTCCGGATGAATGCGTCGAACCGCATCGATCCACCCATTCTCAAGCATCTCGGCATAGGCTCGCCGGCTCTCGGGGAAGTAAACCGCATCGCCTAGCCATCGTCGCGGCACCACAGCGTCAATTGGGGTTGGAACGACATTGTAGTCTCCGCACAGCACAGTTGGTGCTCCCTCTTTGAGCAGGACTTGGCCGTGGCTGATCAGACGGTCGAACCAGCGTAGCTTATAGTCGAACTTGGGACCAGGCGCTGGATTCCCATTCGGCAGGTAAAGGCAGCCGACAACAAGCCCGTCCACGTCGGCCTCGATGTAGCGGCTGTGCGTATCATCAGGATCGCCCGGCAGACCGCGCCGGCGTTCCACCGGGTCCATTCCCCGAGATAGAATGGCCACTCCATTGTAGGATTTCTGGCCATGCCAGACCGCGCCGTATCCCGCCTCGCGGATCGCGTCGGCTGGAAACTTCTCGTCCGACGTTTTCAGTTCCTGCAGGCAGACGATGTCGTAGTCCCTTGCCCTGAGCCATTTGAGGAGCACGGGCAGCCGGCCATTGACGCCGTTCACATTGAAGGTGGCGATGCGGACCATCTGTCCTCGCGGCCGAGGCTCACTTCTTGCCCAGTTTTTCCTCGACCTTCTTGCGACTGTTGCCGACCGATTTCACAGCCGACTTGACACCAGCCTTGGTGGCCCCAGTCTTGCCCGCCTCGTATTTCACCTCATGATCCTGCCCACCAGCGACTTTCGCGCGGTCCTGGCTACGTCCGCGAGTTGTTTGAGTAGTGGCCATTTCTTCCTCCAAGGGGTTGCGTGCAGTTCCCAACAACGCGGTCGGGCTCTTCCGGTTCAATCGATAGACGCGCGGAGTGGAACTGAATCTCAGGTCAGAGTATTGAATCGCACAATGTATGCGAGTTCCCTATGTCGGCCGTAGAGGCCGCTCTCAGCAAGAAGCGCGCACGGCGCAAGGACTCGGAATCTATCCCTCCATACGCGCTTCCCAAGTTTCGCCCATTCCAGCTCTGCACGCTGACAGACGACATACCGGTGGGCGCCGACTGGCTCTTCGAAATGAAGTTCGATGGCTATCGCGCGCAGGCCGCGATCTCCGGCTCGGAGGTCGTGGTCTATACCCGCAACGGCCACGACTGGACCCGCCAGTTCAAGGTGATCGTGCCGCCGCTGAGGTCGCTGACCAAGGGCTCCGCGCTTATCGATGGCGAGATCGTGGCCATCGACAGCCAGGGTCGCAGCAATTTCTCCATGCTGAAAACCGGCATCGCCGCGGGCATGCCGCTCAAGTTCTATGCCTTCGATCTGCTCGAATTGAACGGCGACGATCTGTCGAACCGTCCACTCCTCGACCGCAAGGAAAGACTTGAGGTCCTTCTGGGCAAGCGGGAGCCCGGCGACAGCCTGCAATTCTCCAGTCATATCGCCGACAATGGGAAGAAAGTCTTCGACACCATGTGCGCCGGCGGCCACGAAGGTGTCATCGCCAAGCGCGCGGACAGCCGGTATGTCGGCGACCGCGCCCCCACCTGGCTCAAGATCAAGTGCACAAGACGACAGGAGTTCGTGGTCGGCGGTTACCGCCCAAGCGACACCGGACGCGGCATGGCATCGCTGATCTTGGGTACCTATGAGAACGGCAAGCTGATCTATCGTGGCCGCGTCGGCACTGGCTTCACCCAGCCGATGCGCAAGAACATCCTCGAGCAACTTGAGAAGCGTCGCCTCGATAAGCCGGCCTTCGCCTCCGTACCGCGGGACATCGCGCGCCGAGCCAGATGGGTCAAGCCCGAGCTTGTTGCCGAGGTTGCGTATTCGGAGGTCACACCAGATGGCAGCCTGCGACATCCAAGCTTTCAGGGCATGCGCGAAGACAAGCGAGCCGATCAGGTGGCGATGGAAATGCCGAAGACACCGGCGACGCCTGGCGCCGCCAATCTCGATCCGGCGATCGGCAAGGAGGTCGCCGTCGCGGTCGGCGTCAAGCTGACGCATCCGGACAAGGTTAGGTATCCCGGCACCAAGGTTACAAAGGCTACGCTCGCCGCCTACTACGCCGCGGTCGTTGAGAAGATGTTGCCGCATATCCAGGATCGGCCGCTGTCACTGGTGCGCGACACTGATGGCGATCTGCGGCAGACCTTTTTTCAGAAGCACAAGCTGCCAGGCATGCCCAAGGCCATCCACGACGGCCATTTGGAGAAGATGTCCGGCAAGGAAAGACGCATCCTTTGGGTCGACGATCTGGCGGGGCTGATCGCCGGCGTCCAAATGAACGTGCTGGAATTCCACGTGTGGGGCAGCCTGCGCCAGCAGCCGAAACTGCCGCATCGCATGATCTTCGATATCGATCCCGACGAGGGCCTTGGTTTCAACGACGTCAAGCAGGCAGCCCTCGACATCCGGGGCGTTCTGGAAGCGCTCGGCCTTCAATCCTGGCCGCTGCTGTCCGGAGGCAAAGGCGTTCACGTGGTCGTTCCACTCGTTCCCGAAGCCGACTGGGAAGAGGTCAAGAGCTTCTGCCAGGACTTCGCCGAATTGCTGGCCCGCACGGATCCGGCCCGCTTCGTCGCGAACATGAGCAAGGCGAGGCGCAAGGGCCGTATGTTCCTCGATTATCTGCGCAATGGCCAGGGTGCCACGGCAATATGTCCCTGGTCGACCCGAGCCCGGTCTGGAGCGTCCTGTGCCGTACCCGTCACCTGGGATGAATTGCCGGCCTTCAAAAGCGCCAGCGCCTTTGACGTCTACGCGTCCGCTGCGCGAGCTCGGCAGTCCGACGACGCGTGGGAAGGCTATTTCGACGTCGAACAAACCCTGACCGAGCGGATCCGAAAAGCAGTCCGGTAACAGCAGCCAGTCCTAGATGGTCAGCGACATCTGGCCGTCTGCCTCTGCTCGCGTTCCGCTCAAGTTCGAAAGCGTCACCCCAAGCAGGCGTATCCCCTTGGTGACGGGAAACACCTGTTCGAGGAGTGTGCCGCTGACGGTCGCCAGGTCCGTCTCCGTCTCGATGACGCCACCGATCGTTCGGCTGCGTGTGATCTGCTGAAAGTCGGCGAACTTCACCTTGAGCGTCACGGTCCGGCCATGGATCGATCGCTCCGCACAATAGCGCCAGACCTTTCGGACCAATGGCGCCAGTTCCCTGCGAGCACTTTCGAGGTCAAACAAATCGTTCACGAAGGTGTCCTCGGCCCCCACCGACTTGCGCTCGCGATCGGCCCGCACCGGACGCTCGTCGATGCCGCGGGCTATCCAGTAATAGTACGGGCCTGCCTTCCCGAACTTCTCCTCCAGGAACACCAGGCTCTGCGCACGCAGGTCAGCGCCTGTCTCGATGCCGAGCCGGGCCATCTTGTCGGCGGTCGCCGGGCCAACGCCATGAAACTTCCGCACGGGCAATGCCTCGACAAAAGCCGGCCCCATTTTCGGAGTGATGACGAACAGCCCATCTGGCTTGTTCTGGCCAGAGGCGAGCTTGGCCAGGAACTTGTTGTAGCTGACGCCGGCTGACGCTGTCAGACCGGTCTCGGACTTGATCTTCGTGCGGATCATCTCCGCGATCGTCGTGGCGACCGGGATGCCCTGAAGATTGTCGGTGACGTCCAGATAGGCTTCGTCGAGCGAAAGCGGCTCGATCAGTGGCGTGTGCTCGGCGAAGATCGCGTGTATCTGCTGTGAGACGGCCCGGTAGGCGTCAAACCGCGGCGGCACGAAGATCAGTTCGGGACATTTGCGCTTCGCGGTGATCGAGGGCATGGCCGATCGCACCCCGAACTTTCTGGCCTCATAGCTGGCGGCGGCCACGCCCCCCCGCGCCGCCGAGCCACCAACCGCCACAGGCTTGCCACGCAGGTCCGGTTTGTCGCGCTGCTCGACCGAGGCGAAGAAGGCATCCATATCGACATGGATGATCTTGCGAAGAATGGCCATGCCTTTCGCCTTCGGCGCATCAGCTTCTTGGCCGTTGTCAATTCGCTCGCCCATAACGCCCTTTCCCGCATCGCCTGCCGCATATGAAAATAGACCGCAACGCGATGGAGTGCAGTCTGCGATCCAACTTTCGAAGCGACGCAACGACCCCGATCGACTCATCAGCCCCAAGAGAACAAATAAGGAACATATCAGCCCCGAAATTCGTTGGGAAGACAGTTTGAGAGTGGTTCGTCCATGGGTCAGCCGGCCGCCAGCCCTGCTATCGCCGCGCTTCGCGAGCGAATCGCGCGCCTCGAGGGCGGGCCGACGCGTAACCGTGCGTCGCTTCCCTTCGGCGTTCCCGCCATCGACAAGGTCCTGCCGGGAGGCGGGCTGGCGCTCGGCGCGCTGCACGAGATCGCCGGCGGCCGAAACGGAGCGATCGATGGCGCCGCGGCGGCGCTTTTTGCCGCCGGCATTACCGCTCGAACCAAGGGCAAGGTGCTGTGGTGCGTTACGCGGCAGGATCTCTTTGCGCCCGCCCTCGCCCAGGCCGGTCTGCTCCCAGGCCGCGTCGTCTATGTCGAGGCCGGCGACGAAGCTTCCGTGCTCGCCTGTTTCGAGGAAGGGCTTCGCCATGGCGGGCTCGGGGCCGTCGTTGCCGAACTGGCTCGGCTCTCAATGACCGCCTCCCGCCGACTGCAACTTGCCGCCGAAACCTCCGGCGCCATCGGCATCGCCATCCGCCGTTGGCGCCGACAGACCGAGGCGACCGATTTTGGACAACCAACCGCTGCGGTCACCCGCTGGCGGGTCACCGCGCTCCCCTCCCGCCCCCTGCCGGTCCCCGGTATCGGCCGCGCTCGCTGGCAGCTCGAGCTGATCCGGGTGCGGGCTGGAGAAAGCGCCGATTTTGAAGTGGAAGCCTGCGATGACAAGGGTCGTCTCGCTCTATTTTCCGACCTGGCCGACCGATCGCCTGCGGCGCGCCATGGGCCAATCCGCGCCCTCGGTTGAAACCCCGGTCATCATGCTCGGCCGGCAGGGAAACCGGCGGCTCGTGCTGGCCACCGATGCGGGGGCGCGCGCGGCCGGCCTGCGCGTCGGCATGCCGGCGAGCAAGGCCCAGGTGCTGGTGCCCAACGTGCAGAGCTTCGACCTGGATGCCGCCGGCGATAACGCGGCACTCGATAGAATGGCGCTCTGGTCGCTGCGCTATGCGCCAATCGTCGCCGCCGATCCGCCCGATGGCCTGATCATCGACACCACGGGCACCGACCATCTGCATGGCGGTGAGGACGCCATGCTCGAGGGACTCGTCTCGCGCATGGCGTCCTCCGGTATCGAGGCGCGCGCCTCTCTCACCCTGCGCTTCGGGCCCGAACTCGGCCGTCGCCTGGACCAGGCCATGGGGCGGCGAAGCGAACCCTTCGAGCCCGCCCGCTCTCCCGAACTCATCGAGGTTCGCCGGGCCTTCGGCGAGCCTATCGGCGCCGCCGAGACCATAGCCCGCTATATCGGCAAGCTCGTCGCGGCGCTTTGCGAAGCGCTCGAGGCCAAGGGGCTCGGCCACGCCGGCTAGACCTCCTGTTTCATCGTGTCGACAACCGCATCGAGGCCATTCGCGTCGGCACCGCCGTGCCAGTGCGCGATGTCAAACGGCTGACCCGTCTCCTTACCGACCGGATCGAGAGCGTCGATCCCGGTTTCGGCATCGAGGTGATGACCCTGGCCGCAACGCTCGCCGAGCCCTTCGGAGCCAAGCAGATCATCTCCTCACTGGTCGAGGAGCCGGAGCCCGACATTACCGATCTCATCGACGTGCTTGCCAACCGTATCGGCGAGCAGCGGCTCTACCGCTTTGCCCCGGTCGAGAGTGACGTGCCCGAACGCTCAGTCCGCCGCATCGCACCGAATGCGCCGGACGACGGGACGAGTTCGCCCAGTGACTGGCCTCGCCCGGCGCGTCTGCTGACCCACCCCGAACCCATTGAGACCATGGCGCTGCTACCCGACCATCCGCCGGTCTGGTTCAGTTGGCGCGGCATCCGGCATCGCGTCGCGCGGGCAGACGGTCCCGAACGCGTTTTCGGTGAATGGTGGCAGCGCGACGCCGAACTAATCGCCGTGCGCGACTATTTCCAGGTGGAGGACGAGTCCGGCGAGCGCTTCTGGATCTACCGCGCCGGTGACGGCGAGGATCGCGAGACCGGCTCGCACAAATGGTTCCTGCACGGGGTCTTCGCATGACCACCCCGCGCTATGCCGAATTGCAGGTGACCAGCCATTTCTCGTTCCTGCGCGGCGCCAGCTCTTGCGTTGAGCTGTTCGCGCAGGCGGCGGCGCTCGGCATTGAGGCCTTGGCTGTAGTCGACCGAAATTCTCTAGCCGGCATTGTGCGGGCACATCAGGCCGCCAAGGACACCGGCGTCAGGCTCGTCGTCGGCTGTCGCCTCGATCTCGTCGACGGCATGTCCCTGCTCGTCTATCCCACCGATCGGGCCGCCTATTCGCGTCTGTGCCGGCTGCTGACCCTCGGCAAGAAACGCGGCGGCAAGGCCCAATGCCATCTCGAATGGAGCGACCTGGCCGACTATGCCGAGGGCCTGATCGCCGTTCTCGTTCCCGATCGGGCTGACGACAACTGCGCGATGCAACTGCGTCGCCTGCGGGAGACCTTCAGCGATCGCGCCTATCTGGCCCTCACCTTGCGTCGCCGACCCAATGACCAGGTCCGGCTGCACGAACTCGCAAACCTTGCCGTCCAAATGAGGGTGCCGACGGTGGTGACGAACGACGCTCTGTTTCACGAGCCCGGCCGGCGCATCCTCCAGGACGTAGTGACCGCCATTCGCCACAACATCACCATCGACGAGTTGGGGTTTCGGCGCGAGCGCCACGCCGACCGCTATCTCAAGCCGCCCGAGGAGATGGAACGCCTGTTTTCGCGCTATCCGGAGGCGCTTGCGCGTACGGTCGAGATTGCCCGGCAGTGCCGCTTCTCGCTCGACGAACTCGCCTACCAGTATCCCGAGGAAAAGATGCTGCCCGGGCTGACGGCGCAGCAGGCGCTCGAAAAGCTCACCTGGGAAGGCGCGGAGCGCCGCTATCCCGAGGGCGTCCCCGACAAGGTGGTGGCTGTCATCAAGCATGAACTGCGCCTGATCGAGATCCTGCAATACGCCCCATACTTCCTGACCGTGAACGCCATCGTGCAGTTCGCGCGCAGCAGGGACATCCTGTGCCAGGGCAGAGGGTCGGCAGCGAACTCCGCCGTGTGCTACGTGCTTGGCATCACCAGCATCGATCCCGAGCGCAACAATCTCCTTTTCGAGCGCTTTGTCTCGCAGGAGCGCAACGAGCCCCCGGATATCGATGTCGTTTTCGAGCATGAGCGGCGCGAAATCGTCATGCAGTGGGTCTATGAGACCTATGGCCGCGACCACAGTGCCCTCTGCTCGACCGTGGTGCGCTATCACACCAAAGGTGCGGTCCGCGACATTGGCAAGGCTCTCGGCCTGCCCGAGGACGTCACCAAGTTGCTCTCGCCCCAGGTCTGGGGCCACGGCGAAGGCATCGACGAGACGCGCGCTCGAGAGCTCAATTTCAACGTGGCCGATCGGAGGCTGCGGCTGACGCTCGAACTGGCGCAACAGCTCGAGGGCACGCCCCCGCATCTGTCACAGCATCCCGGCGGCTTCGTTCTGACCAATGACCGGCTCGACGACTTGGTGCCGATCGAGCCCGCCCGCATGGCCGATCGCCAGGTCATCGAGTGGGACAAGGACGACATCGACATTCTCAAATTCATGAAGGTCGACGTCCTGGCGCTTGGCATGCTCACCTGTATGAAACGCAGCTTCGATCTGCTGGCCGAGCACAAGGGCATGACCCTCGACTTGGCCACCATCCCGGCCGAAGATCCGGCGACCTACGCCATGATCCGCAAGGCGGACACGATCGGGGTCTTCCAGATCGAGAGCCGCGCCCAGATGTCGATGCTGCCCCGCATCAAGCCGCGCACCTTCTATGACCTGGTGGTCGAGGTCGCCATCGTCCGCCCCGGTCCGATTCAGGGCGACATGGTCCACCCCTATCTGCGCCGCCGGGAGGGCAAGGAGCCGGTCGAGTTCCCGACCCCCGAGCTCGAGCGCGTGCTCGGCAAGACCTTGGGCGTCCCTCTGTTCCAGGAGCAGGCCATGCAGGTCGCCATGGTCTGCGCCGGCTTCAGTGCCGGCGAGGCCGACCAGCTGCGCCGCGCCATGGCGACCTTCAAGCACACTGGCGGCGTAAGCAGATTTCGCGACAAGCTGATCGGCGGCATGATCGCCAACGGCTATACGCCGGAATTCGCCGCGACCACCTTCAAGCAGCTCGAAGGCTTTGGCAGCTACGGCTTTCCCGAAAGCCATGCTGCCAGCTTCGCGCTCATCGCCTATGCCTCGAGCTGGATGAAATGCCACCATCCCGAGGTCTTCTGCTGTGCGCTGCTCAATTCCCAGCCAATGGGCTTTTACCTGCCGGCCCAGATCGTGCGCGATGCCCAGGCCCACGGGGTTGAGATCCGGCCGGTCTGCATCAATGCGAGCCGGTGGGATTGCACGCTGGAGCCGATTGGCGAGGACGGACGCTTCGCCGTCCGCCTCGGCCTGCGCCTCGTCAAAGGGCTAGCCAATGCGGACGCGGCGGCGATCGTAGCAGCCCGGACTGACGAGCCCTTCGCATCCATCGACGATCTCTGGCATCGCGCTGGCATGCCGTCGGCAGCTCTGGTCCAACTGGCCGAGGCGGATGCCTTCCGTTCCAGCCTCGGTCTCGCGCGCCGCGAAGCTCTATGGGCACTCAAGGGGTTGCGCGACGAACCCCTGCCCCTCTTTGCCGCCGCCTCGGCGCGCGAACAGAAGACAGTCTCGGAAATCCATGAGCCCGCTTTGTCGCTTCGGCCGATGACGGCCGGTCGGGAAGTGGTCGAGGATTACGGCATGTCGGTCTCACCCTGCGCAACCATCCGCTCTCGTTCCTGCGCAGTGACCTTGCCCGGCGCGCCATCGTCACCTGCAGGGAAGCGATGCAGGCGCGCGACGGACGCTGGCTGGAGGCGGCCGGCCTTGTTCTTGTCCGTCAGCGGCCCGGCTCGGCCAAGGGCGTGATGTTCCTGACGATGGAAGACGAGACCGGCTCTGCCAATGTCGTCGTCTGGGTCAAGGTTTTCGAGAAGTATCGCCGCGTGCTGCTCTCCTCCTCTATGCTCAGCGTTCGCGGCAAGATTCAGCGTGAGGGCGAAGTGGTCCATCTCGTTGCACACCAACTCATCGACCTTTCGGGGGACCTTGCCAGTGTGGGCAACCGCGAGACGCCGTTTCCCCTTCCGCATGGGCGAGGCGACGAAGCTCGTCACAGGGGACCGGGAGTCGATCCGCGGAGCTTACCCAGGGGCTTCAGACCACGTGACCTCGTTGACCCCACGTTGCAAATAGGTGAGGAGCCGGGATTTTCACTAAGCGACGCCCTAGCCCTTCAGTTCGCGCATGCCGGCTTCAAGGAAGCTCGACAGCAATGCCTCCATCGCTTCCATTGGGTTGTCCTGCTTTTCCTCGCGGAGCTTTTCGACCTGCTCAACGAACCCCGAAAGCAGGCCTCGCATCTTGTCTGGCGATTCTTCCAAACGTCTCAGCATCTTCAGCGAATTGTGGCTGTTACCGAGAAACTCTGCGTTCCTTTCAGTGATCTCGGCCAGCATCTCCTTGCTGATGCGTTCACTCGGGGCGGCAAACTCACCGTCGATCCAGTCGACGTAAAGTGAGGCGTTCTTGGCTTGATTTGATCTCTCGTGAAACGCCTCCTGGCTGTCCTTGAATGCCGCCATCGCGCCGTCCCAGTCACCACGCAATCTGGCCTCACTCTCCGCCTCGGATGCCTTGAGCATATACGCATTGGACTTGTTCTTCGACGCATGACGCGCGAAGGCGGACAGGACCTTCTTCTGATCGACGTCAAAACCGACAACCAGGCTGACTGCCCAGGCACCGAGGCTGTCGACCTTCGAGCATTCCTCGAGCGATATCTGATGCAGACACAGCGCCCGTGCCACAGCGCCTGCTTTCGCCAAGAGCTCCGCCTCGACAAAAAGGCGTTCCGCGTTGTCGAATGTCTTTTCGGCTCCTCGGACGAGAATGTTCAACGATACCCGATCCGACTTCGCCGCTTTCTCCACTATGCCGTCCCGCTCTTTATCGCTCATCCCTTGTCCAGCTTATTCCAGTCCGCCGCGCCCGTCACTTCGGGCGCGCCGGCGACGATTCCGTGCAGCCATGTCACGATACAGTAGGCCCGCTCCTCTGCCGGCCGATGGTCCATGAAATCCCCTCCCCGCTCACGATCCCGGAAACCTCCTTGCCGATGTGCCGCTCGAGCACCGGCCGCCATGGCACCAGCGTGAACTCTCGCGACTTTTCAAGGACGGCATTATTTTCCGCTGGCAAGCTCGACGGAGCGACGGAGCCTACCCTCCACTCGTCTCCAGACCGGGCTTCGACATAAGACAGTCCAAGCTCCTCCGACAGCTGCCCGGCAACACGGTTCAGTTCGCGCTGCCGTAACATCGAAAGCATGTTGGCGCGATAGACGATCCGATCCTGCTCTTCATGCGCGAGGCCTTGCGCGATCAGCCACTGCCGCCGGCGGGCTTGCGCCTCGCGAACCTCACGCCCGAACCCAGAGTCGCGCAACGCCTCCGGTCTCTCCGCACCCAGCTCCCGGTCGAGCCAGGTGGCGCCGTCGAAGGTAACTTGGCGCTCCAGCGGCATTGATGAGAGCTTGTCGACAACGACAGGCTCGGCCCTGGCCCGCTGGCGCTCGTATTCCGTGACACGATCGAGATGGTCTGGCGAGACGAGCCAGGTGCCGTTCGGCTCTCGCTCGACGCCGCCGGTCGCGCGGCGGATCGCCTCCAGCCGCCGTACATGCGTTTGCGCAAAGCTCTCGGTGGCGGATGTATCATGCCTCAGATGGATATCGACGTTGTAGCGACCGCCATGCGCGCCGGCGACTTCGGCGACGGTGCGGTCAACCCGCCTCGGCTCGGTGTTCCTCGGCGCGACACGCACGATGCAGCCATCAGGCATCGGTTCTATCGCCTCGCCTCTGCCGATGTCGATCCAATGGCTCTTGCCGTCGACGCCCTCGACGATCAGGTAATGCCGGTCATTGATTTCGTCGGCCAGCCCGCGCGCGACGACGCGACCGACGAGAAGTTGGATCGGCTCGCCGGATCGATCGTGGATTGCCCAATCGGCGGCACTGCGGGCGAGCCCCTTGCCGCTCAGCTCGCGGTGCATGGTCTTGATGATGTCGCCGCGCTCGCCAATACGGCGCAGCGTCGTTTCGAGCTCATCACCGAGACGCCAGGCGCCAGCGCCGACTTCCTCGGCCAGCCCCATGCGCTCGAGCTTGCGCAGGCGGCCTTGGTGCAGCGTCTGCCGAAAGGCGTCGCCGCTCGCCGGCGAGACCAGGCCGTCATCATCCCGAATGCTGAGCAGCCGACGGTCGATGCTGGTAAAGCGTTCCTGCTCGATTTCCTGGCGCAGGCGCTGCTCGATCTCGCGATCGGTGCGTGGACCAAGATCGAGGCTGACCAGCTCGGCGGCGCGCTCGCGGATGCCGCTCGAAATATACTCACGCGCGATGACGAGATTGTCGCCGCGGTCGTCCTTGCCGCGAACGATGATATGGCTGTGCGGATGGCCGGTGTTGAAATGGTCGACGGCCACCCAGTCGAGCTTCGTGCCGAGGTCTTCTTGCATCTGCGCCATAAGGCGCCGGGTGAGCGGCTTGAGGTCCTCGTACTCGATGCCGTCCTCGGGTGCCACGATAAAGCGGAACTGATGCCGGTCGCCGTTTGCGCGATCGAGGAACGCCTTGCCGTCGACGCGGTCGCTGTCGGCGCCATAGAGCTCGCCAGGTTCGCCCTCGCGGGTGACGCCGTCGCGCTGCAGATAGCGCAGGTGCGCACGCGCCCCGTCCGCGCCCTTGCCGGCGAGCTTGACGATCCGCGCCTTGACGACGACCCGCCGCTGCCGGAAGGCGGCATAACGATCGCGCGATTTAAGCAGCGCCGCGGCGGCCCCGCCGCGCCCTGCCCGGCTTCCGGTGAAGCGTCCGCCGTGCTGCGGCCGGCCGCCGGCCCTGTTGATCGCCGCACGGAGCTGGCCGGCATAGCGTTTGCCGGCCTTGGAGCCGCGGGCGCCTATCTTGCCGAGCTTCGGTCGGAACTCGTCATCCTTCATGCCCAGCCTCCGGCCGCAACAGAGTCGAATCAGCCACTTGCGGGTCCCTGCTCTCCTGACGCAGGAGGGAGCCTCCAGTAAAAACGATGTGCAGACAACGACTTGGCCGGCTCGTGGAGGCGGTGCCTTTATCTTGCCTTACGCGCCCCGCCCCCTCTGGACGCGCCCCGCCCGCCACCGCTAGTGATCCGGCTCTTTCGGCAGCCCGCCTTCCTTGCCGAGCGGGACGAAGAGATCCGCGTTTCGCGCGCGGGCGCGAATACCATCCTGGAGGAAGAACAGCGACCGTCCGGAGGGAGCGTTTTGCGCCTTTGGAGCGACAGATTTGCCGTTGGACTTGTCGATGTCGTCGCCTGAAACTCCGGCCGCCTTGAGCTGTTTGAGATAGTCGACGGTCTCCCTTGGCAGGAGTTTTCCATGCTGCAAATGGTCGTCGTAGCGCGCGGGGCCTGCGTTGTAGGCGGCAAACAGGCCTGGAAATCCGAAGCGGTCATACATGGCGCGCAGATAGGCTGTTCCGGCGAGAATATTGTCGCGCGGATCGTGCGGATCAGGCCCAAGGCCGTGTTCGACCCGCATCTCCGCATAGGTGCCGGGCATCACCTGCATGAGGCCGACCGCGCCGGCGCTCGAGGTGATGGGGTGGCCATCGCGCATCGTGTTGCCGCCGCTTTCGGCATCCATGACGGCGTAGATCCAGGCCTTGGGAAGACGAAAACGCCGGCTCGCTTCCGCCACGAACTCCTGCCAGTTTCGCAGCTGCGGAGTTTGGGAGATGGCGACCGGCTCGGCGCCGGTCGAGGCGGAACAGGCGCATGGCGCGATAGCGAGCACGCCGAACAGCAGGAGGGTCACTCGGTCCATAGCGGCACGAGCCTCCCGATGACATTTTCGGCCGACACCGGCCCGAAATAGCGACTATCGAAGGAGTGATTTGTCTCACTGCCGAGCAGGAACACCTCGTTATGGCCGAGCGCCCGGCAGCCATTCCACCAGGGGCAAAGTTCGGCCCTTGGCGTCGACCTTGAGCCGGCGCGCGACGATGTCGCCGCCGATGATGATCGCGTCGTGGAAGGCGCAGACATGCTCGCCGGGCAGCGCGGCAAGGCGTTTAACCAGCGGTATACTGCGGGGCAGATAGCCGCGTTGGTCGGCGAGATAGGCCACGAAATCGGGCGTGCGGACGAGCACGAGATCGTCGCGCGCGGGGGCTCCGGCAGCGACTCGATAAAGCCCGACCGGCGCACTGGCGGAGGCGTTCCAGACCAGCAAGGGCGTGGGTTTTGCGAGCGTGGTGAAGCCCAGAAGGCCGAGGCCAATCGCGGCAATGGCGATCGTCTTGCGGGCGCGAACGCGCCGCAAGGCGCTGCCGATCAGACGGATGGAAGGGCTCCGGTTCACGACTGGCCTCCCTCGTCGGACGGCGCGGAACCGTGCTCGGAAGTAGCGTCCTGGGGATGGCCTTTCGACCATTCGTCGAGCTCGTCGATGTGATAGCGGACATAGCGGCCGTGCTTGCGGAATTTCGGGCCGCCGCCCTTGAGCCGCATCTTTTCGAGCGTGCGTTGGGAGAGCCCGATATAGAAGGCGGCTTGCGCTGTGTTCAGAAACGGGCTGCCCTTCTTGGCGCGGGCGGCGCGTTCGTTTTCGTCGTCCATGATGATCCTCGTGTCTTCAAGGAGAAGCGACGGCGAGGATGGGCGAGCGGGATCGCGTCGGGGACGGGCGAAGAGTCGGGGGCGAGTTTTCGCCGCTTTTTTTGAGGTGAGCCCCGCGCCGGCTGCGGCGCGAGGCTCCAGTGTCCGCCGTTCAGTCGACGGGATTCCAGATAATGGCGTAGGTGTCGTCATCGTCCTGGCCGGCGGCGCGGCCGAGATTGGCGTAGAGCTTGCGCGGGCCGAACTCCGGGGCGGCGATGGAGAGGCTCACATAGTCCTTGCCGGAAGCCTCGCCGATGCGGATCCAGCCGGCGCCGACTTCGACGCCTTGGGTCAGCACCCGGAAGTCGGGATGGGTGTCGGCGCTCTTGGCCTGGTTGGGCACGATGTCGATGTCGGCGCGGACGCTGAGCGTCTTGAGCTGGCCCTTGTAGCCGCCATTGTCCTGCTTGGTGACGTATCCGATCGCGGTCATGTTGGTCTCCTGTTTTGCTGTCGCCGGGGACCATTCCCCTGCGATGGCGGACCGTGATGGGCGCATCCGGCCCGCCTGAACCCGATAGGGCCGCAGCGGCAGCGAAGGACCCGAGCGGGCGGCTTTTTTGAAGCGAAGCGGCGCGAGGAGCCGCCGCAGGCGGCGGGGAAAAAAGCCGCCGGCCGAGGGTTTCGGGCGGGCCGGATCGCCCATAGGTCGACAAGCCAGCCGCAGGGAAATGGTCCTAAAACACGCTTGGGAGACAGTTGCGCGATCGGCTGACACGGCAAGCAGGCGGCGCGGCGGGTACCGAGCTTGGCACGGCTTCAGACACCGCAGCCAGCGGGGACGTGCTTATCCGAGATGCGCCTCTGCGAGCATTCCCACGTGGCGCAGGGCTGGCGAGATGCATCGAACTGACGTCGAGATTGCGCGTACGGTGCGCACCGAAAAGTCCCAAAAGTGCGGCCGGTACCGCCCGAGAAGGTGCCCCAAGCGGCGGCTCTCGAAGTGCCGCCGCCTGGGGCTTGGTCGATTATTCCGACACGAACAGGTGCCGTACCTTGGCCCACTGGTCGGCGGTGCGGAAGCCGCCGCGATTGGTGTAGCTTTGGGCAGGGAATTTCATCCAGCGCGGCAGCCAGGCGTCGACTTTTTCCCTGCCGTTCTCGCCCGCGAGAAAGTCGCGGATGATCTTCTTTTGCGTCTTCACCTTCTCCGAAACATTGCCGTCGGCGACAGGCTTGCCGCCGATATCGGCGAGCATCAGATTGGCGATTTCCCTGTCGCGCAACAACTCGAAAAACGCGTCGTCGGCCTGCCAGCAAGCGGACATGTCGACATTCAGATGATTGCCGAGCGCCTCGATGACGGCGCTACCGGCTTCGAGCGTCTCGGCCATGACGATGGCGAGAACGCGCAAGACATCGTCGTCGGAGAGCGCCACCAGCTTTGCTAAGACGCTGGCGAGGGCGAAGGCGTCGCCATTGCCGCCTGCGACCGCGCCGTCCTCGTCCGGTTGCCCGAGCAGCGCCAAAACCTCGCGCCGCTTTTCGGCAAAGGCGGCTTCGGCCTTGCAGGCCGCCACGCTGGCGCCGACCGTCTCGTTGGCGGCGCGCTGCGGCTCGCAGCGCACCTGCCACAGGCTTGAACCGGCAATCGCATGCGCCACCATGAGGCGCAGGGCAATGGCGGGATGGTCGAGCAACGCGGTGCGCACGGCGGCATGACGGTGCAGGTCGACATAGTTCTGCATCGGTCCGGTGAGTTCAGGTCGTGACGGCTTTGCGACCTGTTCTTCCTGCTCGCCGCCCCCTTCATTGGCGCGGGCGCGGCGCGCTTCCTTGCGCGACAGCCAGCCCTCGTGACACTCGACCTCGCCGCGATGCGAGACGGTAATGACGACCTTGCCGCCCTTTTTCTTCGGCGTCTTTTCGTGGTCCCATGAGTGGAAATACTGGCCGGGTTCGAGCACGTTCACTTGCGCCCATCCGGCCTCAAGATAGGCGTCGCGTCGGGCGGCAATCGCCTCGTTCTGCTTTAGCCAGAACAGGTCGGCATCGGCAAAATAGCTGTCCTCGCCGAACAGGTCGGAGACGATGAGGCCGGGATAGTCCTCTATGGCGAACAGCGCCACCTTGGTGGAGATCGACTGGCCGCCGAACAGCCATTGCTTCAACTGGAAGCCGCGCGGCGCGTATTGTTCGGGATCGGCATAAAGCGCCAGCCAGTCCTTCTGCTGCGCTTTGGACGCCATGGTGAGATAGCGCGCCGTCTCGGCGTCAATTTCCTCGCGGCGGTAGGCTTCGCGAATTTTGGGCAGAAGCTCGCCGAGCGCCAGAACGCGTTTCACCTGAAGCTCGGTGAGGCCGAAGGTGGCTGCGATGTCGGCAATGGCGCGGCCTTCGCGGATCAGACGGGAGAAGGTTTCCCATTGCGAGACTTCGTCGGGATCGAGGCGGGCGATGTTTTCGATGAGCGAGGCTTCGAGCGCATCGGCGTCGTCGCCATCCTCCATGATGGCGCAGGGCAAGGCATCGCTTTCGCCGCGCTCGTCGGCGAGCGATTTGGCGGCGAAATAGCGTCGCCGTCCGGCGACGATCTCGAAGGTTTCGGGCGAACCGTTGGGCCGCACCAGAAGCGGCACGAGGACGCCGCGCGCGCGAACGGACGGCAGGATATCGGAGATATCCGGCGCGCGTTTGCCGTGGCGCATGTTGAGTGCGGAAATGTTCAACCGATCAATTGGGATATGGGCAAGCTGCATGATTTGTCTCCTTCGGTTTGGTTGAGGTTTCCCCGCCGCAAAGGCCACGAGGCCGGCGCGGGCGGGACGGTTTTCGCACCTAGCGGCGCGTCTGTTCCGCCGTATCCGGCGGAAGCTCGGAATGGGGTTTTGCAAGCCCGTCTGCTGCCTGTTGCAGCAGACGCTCCTCCTCGGTGATGTGGCCGGCGTGGCGCGCGGCTTCGGCATAGACAGAGAGCGGAAACCGCCCCTGAAAATAGAGGTCGCGCTCGATGCCGAGCCCAAGCCGGCCCTTGACGCTTTCAAGTTCGGCAAGGCTGACGTTGCCGAGTTCCGGAAAGCCGAATCCGAGGTCGCAAAGCCCGAACAGTGTGTCGCCGTCCATATCGAGTTCGGTCAGAAGCCAGGTCGCCGGCCCGGTCGGATCGAACAGTTTCAGCACCGGAACATGGTCGTTTTCCTTGTCGGCCGCGCCATTGGCGAGCAGTTGGGCGCAAAGGTCGTCGGTGATCAGGATCATGGCAAAGTTCCTTGTCAGAACAGGTCGGTTTGGTTGCGTATGCACTCGTCCAAGAGGCCGAGATCGGGTGATTTCTGCTCCGCGCGCGGGCGCATCGGCGCGTTCGTGAGAAGGCAAAATCGGTCGCGCGTGTTGACGGGCCGCTCACCGGAATGAGGGTCTCGTCGCCTTCCGGCGTCGTCTCGGTCGGCAGCGTTTGGGGATTGCGCGCACTCATGCCGCGATCTCCTGCTGATCGCTGCCTTGGGCATCGGCGTTAGCGCCGAGCAGGAAATCGGCGGCTTTCGAGGCGTAGCTGGCGGCGCGGAAGATGGCGCGGTTGTCCTCGCGCAGCACCGTCAGCCATGAGCCGATGTAGTCGGCATGGCGCACGGTCGGCTCGATGCCGAGCGTGGTACAGACAAAGGCGGCGGCGATTTCGGCGACCAGTTCCTCGCGCGCATAGGCCTTGCAGCCGAACGAACCGGAAAGATCGCGCGCAAGCCGCGTCGGGTGTCCGGTCCAGTGGCCAAGCTCGTGGAAGCAGCTGCGGTAATAGTCGATCTGGTGGAAGAAAGCGGGCTGCGGCGGCACCTGAATGAAGTCGCTGCCCGGCATGTAGAAAGCGCGATCGCAGCCGATGCGAAAGTCAGCGCCGGTTGCATGAATCAGCGCCTCGGCCTGCGGGATCATCTCGCGTTCTGGCAGCGGTTGGGCGGCGGCATAGAGGTGGTCGGGCAGGTTGTCGCACTGCGCGACATTGAAGACGGTGAAGCGCTTCAGATAAGGCACCGCCTGCGGCTCGTCACCATCGGCCTTGGCGCGTTCCTTCTCGTCCTTGGGAACAAAGCGGTCGGCATGGACGATGGTGGTGCCGTGTTCGCCCTTCCTGACATTGCCGCCAAGCGCAAGCGCCTGGCGGAAGGTGAGCCAGTTCTGGCTACAGAAACCGCGCTCGATGACCGCGCCCCAAAGGATCAGGATATTGATGCCGGAATAGGCGCGCCCGCTGGCCGCGTTCTTCGGCAGGCCGAGGCCGGCCTTTGCGCTGCCCCATGGCTTGACCCATGGCACGGTGCCGCGCTCCAGTTCGGCGATGATGCGGTCGGTGATTTCCTGATAAAGGCTGGCACCCGTGCGCCCGCCGCTGCCCGCGCCAGCCTTTCGGCTGCCGGAACGCTTGCTGTTTGCACGCATCGTCTGGTCCTCCGCTCTTCAATTCCGCGCCCTCCCCGGAAGCGGGGTGGGCGGCGAAAGCGACCGGAAAGGCCCGACGTCAAAGGCGAACCGCATCCGAAGGACCGGAACGAAGAGGAGGACCCGGAGCGGCAAGCGAAGGGTTGCGGGATGCCGCGGCGGGCCTAGAAGGGAGTGCCGCCCACCCCGCGCCACCGGGGAAGGCCAGCACAAAAAACCACGCCGGCCGAGAGGCCGGCGACCGTCAGCAGCCGAAAGGCTGCCTCTCGCCAGGGGGCGAAGCCGCAGGGCCGAGACCGCCTGAGCTTGCCGAAGACAAGCGGGCTCGGTTCACGAGCACCCGGCGCGCGCCACAAGGCGCGCGGGCGCCCCTATGCCGGCTAGTTGCAAATGTCCCTTCGGCGCGGTGGTTTATGAGGTCGCAAGCTCGGCCAGATGGCAAAGATCGCCGAGAAAACCAGTGCCACTCGTCCAAATCTGACGGACCAGGCATGGGAACTGATCTGAGCGTTGAGCCGTCCGCTCGAGGGTGAGGTGATCAATGCGATGCGCTACCGGCTTGCGGCCGGATGCTGCCGATCTGTCTCGCTCACGCGAGTCTGATGACGACCCGCAAAAAAAGGGCGCCCGGGAACAGGGCGCCCCTTCTCATCGACGAAATGCTCGGATTGGAGGTCCGTGATCAAGCACTTCCCCGACAATTTCTTCAAGCCTCACCACAATGGTTCAGCCACAAATTGAAGGCTCGCAGTTACCGCTTCGAACGCGGCGAACGGCCCTTCAATCCTCAGAACGAGCGCTGGAAGCGGAGGAGGCCGCCGATGCTGTTCTTCTTGTCGGCAGCGGTCCAGTTGCCGAACGGCGTGCCGTCGTTGAAGTGACCGTAGTGATCGTAGTCAACTTCCGCGGTGACCGTGAGACCGGGGACGACGTCGTAAGCGACGTTAGCCGCCACGCCATAGTTCTTGTCCTGGTCACCCGAAACCTGCAGGTTGAACGACGTCTTGGGATTGAACTTGTAGGTACCGCCGGCCCACCAGGCCCAGTGACCGCCCCACTGCTTGTAGAAGTCGCGACCGCTTGCGAAATCGAGCGAATTCTTGTCGGTGCCGTAGCCGAACATGGCGAACAGCGACAGCTCGCTGGTCACGTTGAAGTCAGCTCGAACCTTGCCGGCCCATTCTTCGTAGTTGCTGTCATAGGCGACGACGCCGGCGATGGCACCCCAGCCCTGCGTGTACTTCACACCGCCGACGACATGCGGAACATAGCTGTCGATCGTGCCCACGTAGAAGACATTATTGACGTCGACCGAACCTTCTTCGAGCGAGATCACGGCCGAGAAGCCGTTGCCGGCATCAAAGTTGTACTGGATGAGGTTCGTGGAGAAATCACCATAAGGAACGATGGTGTCGTTGAGAACGTTGCCGGCATAGCCGATGAACGAGTCAAAGGCCGAATCATCCAAACCGACCCGGAGCCCACCAAGCTGGATCCAGGCAAAATCCATCGTAACGCCCTTGTTGTGGGCCTGATTGCCGTCTTCGCCAGCGTAGTAGGCGCTGTTGCCGAAGTTGAATTTCGTCTGGGTGTAGGTCTTCAACGTGCCGAGCTCAGTTTCCTGGCCGGTCCAGGTCTTCAGCGCGAAGCGGGCGTTCTTGTGCCAGGTGCCCTGGTCCTTGCCGTTGAGAACGTCTGTCGAACGTGCGCCATCGAAGCTGCCGACATCGCCAGCGCTGATGTCGTAACGGACATAGCCGCCAATGCGCAGGCAGGTTTCGGTGCCGGGGATGTAGAAGTAGCCAGCGCCGTAGACGTCGCAGATCTTGACGTATTCAGCCGGTTCCGGCTCGGCGACGACGACGGCGTCGGCGGCGCGCGCACCGGAAACTGCGATCAGGGCCGCAGCGGAGCCGAGAAGTAGGCTCTTGATGTTCATACTTGATCTCCTTGAATGATTTGAAAAGGGCGAGGACGTCGATAGACGAACCGTTCCCTATCCCCACGATCGAAAAAGATGCGCATCGCGATGCATCCTTCCCGGTTCGAACGCTATTCACCGGGCGGAATAGCGCAAGTTCAAATTCCGTTCCACTGCAATATGTACCAGTATTAGTTGTATTTTTATCACTAAATAGCCGTTATTACTTGCACAAATTGAACAACTATACATTTGTACAAACCGCACAATTGGCACATTCACTGCTTGCGGCCACATCGAGCGTGCGCGAACAGCCAACGACGCCGACGAATCGTCAGATAGATCCAATCAGAGAAATAGCCTGGGCGGCCGACGCAACAGCTTCTGTGTTCATGCCTTCCCTGAGCAATTCGACAGGAACACGACCCTTGAGCAGAGGCGACGGGCTGATCAGCCACAGCCAAGCCAGTCTGGGATCGGAGATCGAGGAAAGGACCTCCCGGATTCCGGGCATAGGCCTGCCGTCGATGAACTGAGCCAGGGGAAATACATGCTTGCGGGAGCCTCTGCGAAAGGCAACCACATCATTGTGCCGCTGCCACCAATGTAGCGTTGACCGCGGTATTCCAAAACGTCTCTCGAGATGCGTCGACCCCGCAACTGGACCGGCCCACTCAGCAATGCGGGCGCCTTCTCTGGGATGATCTTTCAGAAGCGGATGCCCAAGGGGATGATCGGCGGGCCGCGGTCGCGAAGCGATCTCACACGCCTGAGCATCCAGCCGTCGCGCTGCTTCGGCCTCGAGTCTGCCAAGAAATTCGGCGACCACGGCGGTCGAGTTGTCGGAAGGAGAACCCGAAAGCGCGCCAGCAGCCTTGTCGCCCTGCTTTGCCTCATCGCATTGGGCAAGAATGCGCTGCACCTCCTTCAAGACAAAGCTTGAAAGCTCGCTCTGGCGTTTTTCATCCGCAAGATCACTCGGTCCGGACATAGGTGGCTTTCCCAATAGGATTCCCTCAACAGGCCGCCGAAAGAGCGTTGAAGACATGAAGTTTGGAGAACTGCGATGTATTGCGTTTTCGCACGCATGCGAACTAGCAGCCGTCTCGCGGCCTCAACCTGGTGCCTCTCAACAAAAAGGGGAAGAACGTCGATTGACGACCATCTTTGCCCCGACGACCGAAACGGACGCACATCGCAGTGCATTCTTCGCAGCGCGAAGCTACCCATGGCTCCCATTTGCGCAAGGGCAAAGTTTATCTTTCAGAGCTATATAAATTAGACGTTGCTTTTATGCAACTATGTCTCGAATTTTACTTGGACAAATTGAACGTTTGCACATTTATAGGTACTATTTTCCATATAAACTTTGTATATGGCATTTAACAGCGCATACATGCTTCACTGTTGCCGAATTACCTTGGTCAGTGCGCGGCACCTCTCTCATGCCAAACGTAAAAGCCGGTCCTCAGGACTTCTCATCATGCCAGATCGCTCGATCCACTCATGCGGGCTTCCCCGGCAGCGAGAGCAGGTTTTTCCGGTGCTTCAGCGGTCTGGGTCTGCAACCAAAGGACCAAGCGAGGCTTCCTCATTCACCAGCAGGACCCATGCTCACGCCAGTCACATCGAGATCGAAGGTAAGATGTGGCATTTCGCTTATTGCAGGCGCCGGAGCATATCTCTGCGGGCGGGCGTTTGTCCCGCTAGCTGCGAGTATGCGCGACGTGGTGTTCAGTTCGCCAATATAAAATTCTGGACGATATCATCGCGTTTGCAGATGGCCCGTCCCTAGGAAACCGCGCTGCTTCGCCGCTCGCAAGGTCGTCCTGAATGAAACACTCTCCCGCGCCGCGCGAACGACGCTCAGCGCCGTCTCGTAAGTTGGTTCATGGTGGTACAGCGAGGAGGGAAATATATGACACCGGCGGCCGGAGAAGGTCCTCTGGGTCTCCAGGTGATGATCTCATGGTTAAGGGCTGGGCCCCGAGCCGCCCGACTTCCTTCGCTAGCCCCTCGGCCGCGCAACGCTTGGTATTTTCCCGCATGGCCGAGACCGCAGAGCTGCCAGAAACGTGGCCCGTATCGCGCAAACGCCCCAGAACCTCTTCCCGGATAGTCTCTGTATGCGCGCCAAGACCCGGCACTGGGCGCAGCGAGGGGCGCTCCGAGTTGAAGATCGCCGCAGGCGCTATCGTCTCGACAGTTCCTTCGGGTGTGACGACCTCGACCCTGCGAAGATGGGGATGCTTTGAAAGATCCGCCACTTCGTTCAGTCGGCCATATGCCAAACCGGCTGCCTCAAGCTCCTGCATTGCTTCGTGGCAGGATAGTTCGGAAAAACGCAGTTCAATGATCTCATCAAGTTGCGCCCCGTGACCGAGGCGCTCCATATTATCGGCAAAACCAGGTGCGCGCGTGAGCGCCGGCTGCTTCAGGAATTTCTCGCAGAAATTTACCCATTCGCGGTCATTCTGAACCGAAAAGATGACGTCTTTGCCATCGGCACAACGATAGGCGCCATACGGCGCAAGCGACGGGTGTTTCACGCCAGCGCGTGCCGTGTGGTAGCCGCTATAGTCATGTTGCAGAACCGGCACGTTCATCCAGTCGGCGACGGCATCGAACAGTGACACCTGAATGCTGGTCCCTTTGCCGGTAACCTCGCGGTAATAGAGTGCCTGAAGAATGGCACTATGCGCCGTCATGCCCGCCGAGATGTCGCAAACCGAGACCCCTACACGCGCCGGTCCCTGTTGGGTGCCGGTGATCGCGCACAGACCTGTTTCAGCCTGGACGATGAGATCATAAGCCTTCAAATGGGCATACGGGCCTTTCTCCCCGAAACCAGAGATGTCGCAGGTGATCAGCCGCGAAAAACGACGACGGAGATCCGCAGACCCGAAACCCAGTTTTTCGATGCTGCCCGGCTTCAGATTCTGGATAAAAACGTCAGCACTGGCAACGAGCGTGTCCAGGACGGCGCGGTCCGCCTCCGACCTCAGGTCCAGACAGACCGACTCCTTACCCCGGTTGAGCCAGACGAAGTAAGCGCTCTGTTCCCGCACCAGTTTGTCGTAGTTGCGCGCGAAGTCCCCTTCGGGCCTTTCGACTTTGATCACCCGGGCGCCGGCATCGGCAAGGCGAGACGATGCATAAGGCGCGGCCACGGCCTGCTCCACGGCTACGACAGTGATCCCCTCAAGAGCGTTTTGCATGCGACACCGTGCTTTTCATCCAACGTTTATGGCTTGAGACCGGCGACGGTCCAGCATCGCAAGCAACCGGCTTTGTTCGTTCCCGACAATTGAGAATGCCTCGTCGACACCCATTCCGGGCTTTGCAAGCATCATGTCGGCCTGGGTTGCCACGGATACGTGGACAGAAGCTTGGGCGGAGAGATCTGTCTCGGTACAGCTTCCTCCGACATACGCTCCGACCTTGTTTTTCTTGCAGAGGAGAACGGCCCGCGCTGTGTCGGCAATTGAACCGACATCGGGCGTCTTGATCTGGACAAGATGCGTGGCTTTCGCTTCTGCGAAGAGCCGAATATCTTCAAGCGTATTGCATCTCTCATCCACGACAAGGCGTGCGTTGGAGCCCCGGTTGTCCAAGATCGATACGATCTTGGCGTAGTTCTCAATTTGAGCTTGCGTCGAACCAAAATCCGCCGGGGACTCGATGTTGAGCGTGAAATCCGGGACCGTATCTGCAACCTTGCAGATAAAGTCGGCGATGCTTTGCGGCTCCAGGCCGATTTCCTGGCCGATCCAGCCATACACATCGAAATGCAGCACCGGATGATACCCCGGGCGGCCGATTTGGCGCGTACGCGTTGCAACCCACTTCACGAACTCCATGAAGGCTTGCCCGTCGATGCCGAATTTCTGCCGTGAGTTGATCAGACCGTGGGGAAGCACATCCACGGCTTTCAAAACCATTTTGTCGACGTTGATTTCTCGCGAGTCACCGCTCTGGCAGTAAATTGGGACTCGGGACGTGGGTAACTGCAGCCCGAACTCACTACATATGATCTCTGCCATCGTCTTACGGTGGAGATGGGCGGCTGCGCGAAGAAGAGCTTGGCTGACGCCATACTCTATAGCCAGAGGTAGACGCCGATGTTCGACGAGCTGAAAAGCGTTCGTGCAGGAATCACGAAACTGAGTGGCATCGACATCAAGAAGCCGCGGTACGACAGCGCGTGAGGTAAGATCCGAGATTTGATTGGTGTCGAACACAAGGCCGCGTCCACCTGCACCGGAGTACTGGACGTTCATCATGTCGCCCCAAACGACGGTTTCGTCGGTAAGAACCAGCCCGACACTGAGCGACGATGCCGGAATGCGAATTCGATCAAACCCAGGCGTAGTCGGTGTGCCGACATAGATGAAGCCGTCCTGGGTCGCGCCGGACCTAATGGCAGCTTGATCGTCATAAAAGAACGCGCCGTTGCCAGGCGCAAGAAGGACGTCTTTGATCTGCACTTCACTTCGCTCGATTCATTTAGAGCCATTGATGGGCGCACACACCAGCTGAACGCTAAGTATGCGCTACTTGGGGCAGAGTTCGCCAATATAGAGTCCGGGACGGCACTATCGCGTTTTCAGATGGACACGTCCACCCGCTGCTTTGGCCTGAGAGTAGCGAGCGCGCATTTGGAGATGCGTCAGACATCTCTTTCCATGCATCCAAGGTCTCATTCCGAGCCGTTTGCCAGACACCCATCCGGGTCCACGTTATCTTTGTCGAGAGTTTGGTCGATGGCTCTGGATCTTGACTACCGCTCCGATCAATTCTGGGCAGTGGTCAGCTACAGGGGTTCATGCCTTCAATGTCGTCTCGACGAGGCTTATCCAGTAGCCAATCCCGTAAGGGAGGGCTTCGTCGTTGAAGTCGTAAGCCGGGTTGTGTACGGCTGCTGTCGATCCGTTCCCGAGCCATATCATCGCGCCAGGCCGCGCTTCGAGCATATAGGCGAAATCTTCTGAGCCCATTAGAGGCTTGACCTTGTCATTCACGGCACCCGAGCCGACGAGGTTTCGAGCAGCCGCGACTGCCAGACTAGTCTGCTCGGTATGATTGATGGTCATCGGTTCGAGGCGCCGGTATTTCAGCTCAACATCTGCGCCGAACCCCTGCGCGATGCCTCGAGCGGACGCCAGAATCTGATGCTCGACGAAGTCTCGCATGCTCGGCAGCAGCGTCCTAACAGTGCCCGACAACTCGACCGTATCGGGGATGATGTTGTAGGCCTGCGCGGCGCTCAGTTTTGTGACGGAAATGACGAGCGATTCCGTGGGATCTGTGTAGCGAGACACCAAGGTCTGCAGCCCGAGAATGATCTGCGCTCCAATAACGACCGGATCGATTGTAAGATGTGGGATTGCCGCATGCCCCCCTCTACCCCTTATCGTAATATCGAACTCATCGAGCGCAGCCAATATTGGCCCATCAGCGATGGCGAATTTCCCGACGTCGAGACCCGGCGAGTTGTGCATGCCAAAGACCTGTGAGATGCCAAAGCGGTCCATAATCCCTTCCTGCACCATCTTCTGACCGCCTCGCCCATCTTCTTCAGCTGGCTGGAAGATCAAGGCGACCGTGCCTTTGAAGTTCCGCGTTTTAGCAAGATGCTTTGCTGCCCCAAGAAGCATAGCTGTATGGCCATCATGGCCGCAGGCATGCATCTTGCCGGGCACCCGGGAGGACCACGGCTTGTTTGATGCTTCTGCAATCGGTAAGGCGTCCATATCTGCCCTCAGGCCGACAGTCGGACCCTCTCCGCCTTCGCCTTGGATCAGTGCGACGACCCCAGTCTCAGCAATCCCGGTTTCGATGTGATTGATACCGAAAGAAGCCAGCTTCTCTGCAACGAAGTTGGCCGTGTTATGCAATCGATAATCGAGCTCTGGGTATTGATGCAGATGACGTCGCCACCCGGCGACCTCAGATTGCAATTCTCTCAAATTTTCAAACTTCTGCATCTATCAAGTCCTGGCTGGGTTGGCCGCCGCACATTCGTTACAGAGGACCATCAATCGGCCAACAACGTGCGTCAAACGCAGTTTGTATATCGTAGTCATCTAGGAGCGAGATTGTTCACGGAACAGATTTTGGGGTGCCTTAAGTCGGGGGGTGAGCACGTCTGCCGGTATTTCGGGCCGATCGCCTAGGGGCGGCGCCACGAGCCGAGACGCCCTGGGTGCTCTTTGCCTGGGCTATTGCCCGCTCGCTGCGCAAGCGGGCACGCGCGGCAGACGTTTTGGCGGCATCGACCTCGCCGTCGGTGAAGATCACGCCGTATTTCGCCTCAAGGTGAGCGCGCATGCTGTAGCCTTCGAGCAGATCGTAGCGGATGTCGTCGAGCGATCGATCGAGCGGATCGCCATAGCCACCGCCCGACGGCGAAACGTGACGGAAGATATCGCCCTTCAGCAGTTCATAGGGCTCGGTCACGAGCACCGGCAGGCGGATCCGCTCGCGCCGTCCTTGCGCGACAACGTGCTGTCCGGGCCGGCACCGACCTCACCACCGAAGAGACCATGCGGCGGGAAGGCGAGCTTGTCGGACCGCAGCGACAAAATGCCATCCTCGCCAAGGAATTCATATTCGCGAATGAAGGAGTTGCCACCGCGCTGGCGACGGCACCGCCGGTGTCGGAGACCGTGCCGTAGTTGCGGATGCGGAGGGGTAACTCGCCTCGATCATCTCGATCGGCACATTCGCCTGGTTGCGCCCATGTGCGGTACCCCGACCTGGCCATCATGCGACTGACCAGCGCCCCAGGTGCCCATGACCGTCTCGGTGAAGACATAGGGGCTTGCCGTTATGCCAGCCACCGAAGGTCGGGACGCTCGATCCGCCCATCCCGTCGGCGGTGAAGCGATCGGGCAACGGAGCCGCGAGTGCCCCGAACATCGCATCGATAATTCGGTAGCCGGTAATTCCGCGCGCGCCGCAGGGCGCGGGATGCACGGAATTGCGGCGGTGCCAAGCGGCGCGGCGACGACTATGGCGCGCTCGAAGCCGCGACAGTTCGGTATTTCCGACTTCATCACCGAGCGCAGCGCGGTATAGACACTTGCTTTGGTAAAGGGGAGCGGGGTGTTGATGCCGTCCTTGACCGGCTTCGACGATCCAGCGAAGTCGACCGACAGTCGATTGCCGTTGATCGTGACCGCCAACTTGATGATGATCGGCTCGGGCGTTTTGCCGAGCCCGTCGATGTGATCGGTGAATGTGTAAACGCCATCGGGTAGCTCGGTGATCTAAGCGCGCGTGAGCCGCTCGGCGTAATTATGAAGTTCCTCCGCGTAGGCAAGGATTTCCGTCAGGCCATAATGCCCGAGCAACTCCATGAAGGACCGGCGACCGGCCGTGCAGGCAGCCATTTGTGCCTTTCAGATCGCCTAGGACAATACCTGGGACGCGGACGTTGAAGCCGATAATCTCCCAGATCGCCTCGTTCAGGACGCCGCCGTCGTAGAGCTTAAGAACGGCAAGCGGAGCCTTCCTGGAAAATCTCGGTCGCACCGAGCGCATTCGAGCCCGATTGCGTTCTCCTTGTGGAGTTGCTCAGACGGATGGACAGTGACGATGAGATCGCCGCCGGAATACTCCTCGACCTGTTCGGCGAAGACTTTGTGTGTCTTGCCCTCGGAGCTGTCGGGCTGTTTCGTGGCCAAACACCACCCGGTCGGTGTGTGAGCCGCAGCCGAGAACGCTTGCGAAACGGCCATGAACGACAGCGCCCGGATTTTCGCTGCGGCAATGTCAAAGCCCTTCAAATTCATTCCTTCGGTTCTCTTCTACCGGTCGGAGCTCCCCAACCACCTCCCCCAGGCGTTTCCAGGATGACCGCATCTCCAGCGTCGAGGGTCATCGTTCCCTTGCTGGGCGCCCTCGTGAGCTCTCCCTTTTTTTCTATCCAATTGCGTTCTGTCGCCCCCACCATGCCACCATGCAGGCCATAGGGGTTGAACCGGCGACGATCGGTCTGCAACGAGACACGCGCTTCGTGCCCGATGACACGCAGCGAGCGGATGACGCCGTCACCGCCACGATTGGCGCCTTCTCCCCCAGAGTTTTCGCGCAGCTCGTAGCGTTCCACCCTCATCGGGTAGCTGATTTCTAGCGCCTCGATCGGCGTGTTGAGCGTGTTCGACATGTTGGCGTGCACCGCGCTCATGCCAGGGCCCATCGGCCGCCCGCCCTGGCCGCCGCAGATTGTCTCAATGTAAGTGTACGGTTTGCCGTTGCGCGGGTCGACCGCCGACGCCGACGAGGTTCATCGTCCCTTGGCTCGCGGCGGCGATCCGGTCCGGCGCGAATTGCGAGAACGCCTTCAGTACCGTGTCGGCCAGACGCTGCGTCGTCTCGGTGTTGGCGGCGCAAACGGCGGCCGGCATCTTTGCGTCGAGAAACGAGCCCTCAGGAATCAGGATCGTGACCGGGCGCATGACGCCGGAATTCGGCGGCAGCGTCGGGTCCATCAGGATCTTGATGGAGTAGAAGACCGATGAATGAACCATCGCCTGGACGGCGTTGATGTTACCGCGCCGCAAGCGCGAAGACCCGGTGAAGTCAAGCACCATCTTATCAGGCATGACATCCACGCGCAGTTTGATCACGACCGGATCGTCGCTCGAGCCGTCGTCGTCGAGGCAGTCCTCCGACGTCCAGCTGCCGCTCGGAAGTTCGGCTAGCCGCTTCAGCACGCGACGTTCCGTGTAGTCGAGAATGGCAGCGAAGCCGTCTTCGAGCGTTTGAGAGCCGATGCGATGGGCCAGTTCGTCAATGCGGCGAATGCCGATCCGGAGCGCTGCGAGCTGGGCGTTGATGTCGCCCTTACGCTCTTCCGGCGTCCGCACGTTGGCGAGGATCATTGCCATAATGTCGGTCTGCTCGGTACCCTGACGATAGAGGCGAACGGGCGGAATGATGAGGCCTTCCTGGAAAATCTCGGTCGAGCGGCCCGGCATCGAGCCCGGCTCCATGCCGCCGACGTCGGAGTGATGCGCGCGGGTTGCGACATAGGCGATGCAGCGGCCTTCGACGAACACGGGAGCGACTAGCGTGATGTCGGGCAGATGCGCGCCACCGACGTAGGGGTCGTTGAGAATGACGACGTCACCCTGTGCCAGTGGTTCAATGAGGGCGAGGGTCGGACCAACCGCCCTCAGCATCGAGCCCAGATGGACGGGCACGTGCTCAGCCTGCGCAACGAGTTGCGCCTTGGCATCGAAGATCGCGCAGGAGGCATCCATGCGTTCCTTGATGTTCGGCGAGAATGATGTCAGCTTCAGGACGACACCCATTTCCTGAGCCGTCGCTTCAAGGCCGTTTTTGAGGACTTCGAGGCGGAGGGGATCAAACCCGGTCATTGCGCAACCTCAACGATCATGTTGCCGGACACATGGACGGTCAATCGGTCGCCGGGATAAAGAATGGTCGTCGCCGAGATTTCCTCAACCACCGCAGGACCGCAAATCGTGTTGCCGGCCAGAAGCGCGGCGCGATCGTAGATCGGCGCGTCCTGGAATTCGCCCCTTTCGAGCTGATTGAACGGCTCGAAATAGATCTTGCGCGATCCCTTGAGTGCGGCTGGAGGCGGTAGCGACATTCCCTCGGCGAGCTTCGGCAAGACCGGCGTGTCGATCCGGCCGATGCCGGTCACGCCGATACCCACGATTTCGATCGGGTTCGAGGGATCCGCATGGCCGAAGCGTGCAGCGTGGGCGGCGTGGAAGTTGTCCGGAAGCTTGTCCCAGAAATGCTTATCGGTTATGTCGACGAGGATCGGCAGGTCGTAGCTCTGGCCGAGGTAGCGCACGTCGATCTTGACCTCGATGTCGCGCTTTTCCTGCCGCACGCCGTCATGGTCGAGATGCGCGTTCGCCTTAGCAACCTGCGAGCGGATGATGGTCGATCGGGTTGGCGATCTTTTCCTCGATAACCTTGCGCGCAGCCGCCAGATCGAGACCGAGATCGCCACCGAGTCGCGACTTCTCGTCGAAGCGACCGAGCACGAGATTGGCGTCGGTAACGGTTGGCAGGATCCCGCCGCGGCCGTAGCAGACTGGCCACGGCACGGCTTCCGCACTCATCGGACCGACGCGCAACGCGCCGCCGTCGTCGATCCAGGCGATTGAGCCACCGCCCGCGCCGATTGCATTGATATCGATGACCGGTAGCCGGATAGGCACTGTCTCCAGGCTCGCCGAACGCGTGATTTCCGGGCGCCCGTTGCGGATGAGGCTGATGTCGGTCGAGGTGCCGCCGATATCCATGGTGATGATGTCAGGAATCCCGGCGAGTTGGGCCACATGGGCACTGGCGACGACGCCGCCGGCCGGCCCGGACAGGACTGTGTGCACTGGCTTTATCCGCGCGCTGTCGAGGCTCATGAGACCGCCTGCCGCGTCCATGACCATCATTGGCTTTTCGCTGGAAAGCGCGAGCCCCTCCCGCGCATCTACGAGCATACCGTGCAGCGACTCCAGGTATTTTCTGCATAACGGGGCGGAGATAGGCGTTCAGGACCGTCGTCGACGCCCGCTCGTACTCGCGGAATTCCGAATTGATCTCGGTGGAGATGCAGATGGCGACGCCAGGAAGCGACTCTTCGAGGATCTTGCGTACGCGCTCCTCGTGAGTCGGATTGGCATAGGAGTGCAGGAACAGGACGCCGACAGCCTCTACATTGGCCGCCTTGATCGCAGCGGCGACCTCATGCACATCCGCCTCGTTGAGCGGCTCGATTTCCGTGCCGCCCGGCGCCAGACGACCGCGGACGGTGAAGCAGAGGTCCCGCGGTACCAGTTGCTCGGGCGGACGATTGTAATGTCGAACAGTGTCGGTCGATTCTGCCGGCCGATCAGAAGGATATCACGGAAGCCGCGATTGGTCACGAAGGCCGTGCGCGCTCCCTTGCGCTGAATGACGGCGTTCGTCGCCGTGGTCATGCCATGGCCGACGTAAACGACCTCACTCCCGGTGCCGCCCTGCAGAAGAAGAGCCCGCTTCAGCCCGGTCACGGTGCCCTGCGCACGATTGACAGGCGTGGTCGACACCTTGGAAACCGTTATGGTCTGGGTAGCCTCGTCGTATGCGATGCTGTCGGTGAATGTGCCACCGACGTCCGATGCACACGAATGCGCCTGCTCATTCACCGCTTTGTAACGATAACGTTTCCGTTACCGTAAGCAATGCTGTATGGTCTGGCAAGACATATTATGGGCAGGCCTCGCAGTTTTCTTTTAGGAAACAAACTAAGTTTTCGTCCGATTCGAAAGGCAAACGTATGATCGTAGCACGTGCCAACGTAGGCCAGCCGCAAGTCGCTGAAGGTCATGGCATATCGGAAAAGAGCTCGCGCACGCGCGCCGCCATTCTGGCCGCTGCCGAGGCGGAGTTCGTCGCGAATGGCCTGAGCGGTACGAAGATGGAAAGTATCGCCAAGGCGGCCAGAGTGAACAAGGCGTTAGTTTATCGCCATTTTGAGCGCAAGGAACTGTTGTTTCAGAGGGTACTCGTCAACGCCTATCGGCGAATGCGCGAGGCCGAAGCCGTGCTCACAATCTCCGCCGACCCGATGGTCGCGCTCGATCAGCTATGCGAGTTCACGCTCACTTACTATCGGAAAAATCCTGGGTTCCTTGTGCTGGTTGGAATCGCGAATCTCCATCATGGCGACAATTTGCGCTCAGTGCCGCGCTCAGAATTGGCAATCGACAAGCTCATGACGCTCGTGGGTGGCATTATTGCCCGCGGCGAGGCGACCGGCGTGTTTCGGAAGAACCTCAATCCAGCTGATTTGTGGATCTCCCTATCGAGCCAGTGCTGGTTCAGCGTAGCCACGGCCTATACGGTCGAAGTGTCATTCGGCAAGAGCATTCTGGAAGACCAGGAAGCAGACAGGCGGCTGGCGACGATCAAGGAAGTGATCCGCCGCTACGTGCTCGCGTGAACGCTGAGTCCCGCGTAGTGTCGCTCCGCCCGCCCGATCTTCTTTTCAAAGATGGGAGGTGCGCGGCAAACTGTAATCAGATTTCGAAGATTGTTCGTGGCAAGCGAGAGAATGTTTCGGCGCCGCTTTCGGTCACGCGGAAGCTTTCACTGATCACATAGCCGAAGTCTTCGTCTATCCAGTTTCCGAGCATCAGGTGAAAAGTCATGTTCGGCCGAAGCACGGTCAGGTCATCTTCCTTGAGACTCGCCGTTGGTTCCAGCCACTCGATTCCTTGGGCGTAGCCGCATCTGGTTTCTTTCGCAAAACCGTGCTTTTTCAGCGTTTTATTGAAAGCCATAGCGACTTCGGCACAAGTGGCACCTGGCTTGACCGCGGCAAGCGCAGCTTCCAGTCCTGCTACCTCTCCCTCGTGCACTCGACGCAACTGCTCCGACGATTTGCCGATTGACAGAGTTCGCATCAGCCCAGAGGTATACCCATGACGCACGCCGCTAAACTCGAGGTTGATCTGCGAACCGTCGTGGAAAACATCTTCTGCCCACCTGATATGCGGCGTGGAGGAACGCGGTGAAGCACATAAAAGAAAGTGCGACAAATCCGTGCTTGGCTTGCCATTCGCACCTCGGATCAACGTCGAGATGATCTCTGCCGCAGCATCAGCTTCTCTAACGCCGGGCCGGATTACCTCTACCGCTCGCAACATTCCCGCATCAGTGATCGCCGCTGCCTCCCGCATCATAGCGATTTCAAGGTCGGATTTAATTAGCCGGATCCAAGCGACTGCTTTGCTAAAATCTACGATTTTGGCGTCCGGCATCCGGGTCCTGAATTTCTCTACCGATTCCGGCCTGAGGGATTTAATTTCCATCCCCACCCGCCCCGCAAGGCCACCTTCATGCAGGAAATCAATTATTGCATCATAGCCATCTTTGTCAGGGTTTGCGATAAGCGCTTCTGGATAGCCAATAACTCGATTGCTATCGAAGAACATCTGATGAACAGCGCCCGGCGCATCACAACGGCGCGTCACAAAGGTCGGCTCCTCATCTTTCAAGGAAACGATCAGCGCTTCCGGGATGTAGCCAGATTTGGCAGTGTATCCGGAAAGATAGGTGATATCCGCCGAAGTGCTTACCAATAAGGCATCGATCTCGCGTTTTTCCATTTCCGCCTTAACTACGGACAGCCGTCGCAGATATTCAGCCCGGGGAAACGCTTGTGGTCCTTTTGGCATCGCCATTGGTTTTAACTCCTTGCCTGGTGTGGGGCCGTCCGTCGGTAGGGTAATTTAGGGCAACAGCACGCGCCCAAGTGTCCGAAAAGCGTAAAGCGCGGGGGAACTAGAGGGGTAGAATCGTCTGCCTCTATGAATGGGATTGTCAGCAATTGAGAGATACTGACGAAGGCCACGATGTCTCTTGGATGATTGTGGCTGCGTACCCCATTTCAACGGATCGAAAGATCAGGGCAACTCAGCCTCTGGCGTTGTGTGCAGTCTCCGGATGTTTGGATGGCGCGTTGTTCAGCCGACATCCGAGGTTAGGACCTTTGTGGCGCCAAGCTCTGCAGATGCCGGAAAGTTTCGCCTCTGTGCATACGTCGCCTATTGATCCTCTAACTGTCGATCTCAAGTTGCGTCAAATTCAGTTTGCATATGTCATGATCTAGAAGCGAGATGCTCCCCCAGGAACAATCCTCGGCGTGGCCCATCCGCTGCCCTTGCGGTGCTTTTGGGTTGCTTTTGCGGGTGCCACCCTTCCCATGTCTTCGCCAAGCGGGTGGTAGGCCACGACCGGATTTGAACCAACGCTTGATGCGCGGCGCTAATGAACCGCTTTCTTCCAGGCGGCGGGCCTGAGGTTGGAAGCATGGAAGCGGAGTCACTCATGGACCCATGCATCCAATCCGCAGAAGGTTTCTCTCAACGGCCCTGACCTAAGACCCTGAAGCTCCCCCAATTTTTGACGGACGAAAAAGGCTCCACGGTGGTGCGTAGGTTCGCCCGGCATAGTGGGGCAAGCCGTTCTGCCCGCACAACCTCCCCAGGTGCGCGGTGAACCGCTTCACCTGCGGCGCCACCGCTCCGACGTGCACTGTTCCTGTTGCAGCTCCATCTTCGGTCACGACACTTACAGACACAACCTACTATCTCGCTTGCCGCGCGGAATGCTTGCCATCTAGGCGGAACGCGCTCCCTTGAATGAAAGTGCGGCATGGGGAACGATTGCACATGACACCGCTTCGCGATCTTAAATTGACTGGCGCCCGACCTGCAAGAGAACCGGATCCCGCCGTCGGCAGCGATTGCAATGCCCTGACCATACTATCGCTTTTGCCGCCTCGCTGCGAAGAACAGAGTATTCTTTGTGGGCCTTGCCGGCACTTAAATCGCCGCATGAGACGATGTTTTTTCCTTCATTGAGCGCCACCACGTAAAATAAATGGCGACCACCCAAAGGACAGGCAGGAGCATTAACAGAGAGGAAACCGCGGCGATTGTAGGATCAATCGAATGACTAATGTTCTCCCGCATCTTTAGCGGTAAGGTCTTGATTGAGTAACCGCGTACCAATGAGGTTATCACCACTTCGTCAAATGAATGAATGAAGGCAAAAACGGCCCCTCCCAGGATACCAGGCAGAATCAAAGGCAGAGTTACTCGTCGGAAGGTCTGGACGGGACCCGCCCCCATGCTCATGGCAGCTTGCTCTAAACGTCTATCAAAGTTGGCTAAAGTCGCTGAGACAATCACGACTACGTAGCTTGTAGCCCCAATGCTCTGCGCCAGGATTAAAGAGCCTGCGATCCAAATGATCTTCTCGACCAGCTTCTGGCAGGAGGCGCAGCCAGTGCAGCCTTCGAACAGGGCGGCCTGCTGGATACGCTCAAGAAGGCTCTGACCGAGCGCGCCTTGAACGCGGAGATGGACCATCATCTGGCGAGCGGCGAAGGCGCTGGCAATACGCGTAACTGCTACGGCCGCAAGACCGTGACGACGGAAACCGGACATACCGCGTGATCGCCACGCCAGTTTCCATCCGCAACTAATCGCCAAGTATCAGCGTCGCTTACCCGGCTTCGACGAAAAGATCGTGTCAATGTATGCGCGCGGCATGAGCACCCGGGAGATTACCGGGCACCTGCATGATCTGTATGGCGTCGACGTGTCGCCGGATCTGATCAGCACGGTGACGGACGCCGTGCTCGATGAAGTCGCCACTTGGCAACAGCGCTCGCTCGATCCGGTTTATCCGCTCATTTTCTTCGAACCCGATCCGGGTCAAGACCCGGGACGAAGGGATGGTTCGCAACAAAACCATCCATATCGCGTTGGGCGTCCGCGCCGCTGGCGCCAAGGAGGTACTCGGCCTGGCTCGAGCAGAATGAAGGCGCCAAGTTCTGGCTGCCGGTGATGAACGAGCTCAAGAACCGCGGCGTCGATGATATCCTGCTGGCCGTCATCGATGGCCTGAAAGGCTTCCCCGACGCGATCACCGCCGTTTCCCGGAGGCGATCGTTCAGACCTGCATCGTCCACCTGCTGCGCAACTCCATGGACTTCGTCTCCTGGAAAGACCGCAAAGGGCTTGCGACAGCGCTCAAGGACATCTACCGCGCCGTCTATGCCGATGCTGCCGAAAAGGCGCTGACGGCGTTCGAGGCCGGCCCATGGGGCCAGCGCTATCCCGCCATCGGCCAGAGCTGGCGGCGTGCCTGGGGCGAGGTCATCCCGTTCTTTGCGTTCCCTGACGAAGTCCGCCGGATCGTCTACACCACAAACGCGATCGAGGCGCTGAACTCGAAGCTCAGGCGGGCTGTCAGGGCCAGGGGCCACTTCCCCAGCGATGGCGCGGCCACCAAGCTGCTCTACCTGATCTTGAACCGGTCCGAAAAGAGTGGAAAATGCCGCCACGTGAGTGGTCCATGGCCAAGGCCCAGTTTGCCGTCATCTTCGGCGAATCGCTTCATCAAAGCCATGGCGGCACAATGTTGAACCGCCCACCCGCACACGGAATTCCTGACAGTCCCCCATGGCCGATGATTTGATCCGTGGCGACGAGAAGAGGGTGTGGGCGGACGCCGCTTACGACACCCATGCCCGCCGCGCCCGGCTCAAGGCCGAGGGCAAGAAGGTGCGCATTGCGCGCCGCCCCAACAAGCATCATCCGCAGTTGCCGCCGCGGCTCAAGCACTACAATCGCCTGATCGCCAGACGCCGGGCGACGGTCGAGACCACCTTCGCCACGCTCAAGAACCGTATGAGATTGACCGCAATCCCCTATGTCGGGCTGGCCAAGGCGACCGCCCAGGTAACGATGGCGGCGATCGCATTCAACATGCGCCGATGGACCGCCATCACGGGATAGGTGCGCCTACAATCCGGCCGCAAGAGGCCGCACCGCCGCCAACCCCCACCCAAGGCGACAGAGCTCAAGAATACGAGCGAAACCCCCTGCAATCCGATCCCTTCAAACATCCCTCCGCTACTGCGCAACAGGCCCCTATTTAGGCAGAAAATCGGAACGAAAGGGCCTCGCAGCCTGCGCCTTTGGGCACAACGAGGAAACCTATGCTCACGCCAGGCGCTTCGAGATCGAATGTAAGGTGTGGTGCTCCGGTCATTGATCTATCTCCATTATGGAAGTAATTTCGCGCATTCTGTGCACTGCAACTCGTCACAATTCTACAGCTTGGCAGAGAGCGCTTCGCACACGGCTGGCAGCCCGACCGACGCGATGACTTCTAACCCGCGGTTGTCGCCATGTGCAAAGTCATTCCAGCTAGACCATGATATAAACGGATCTCCAGGATGAGGGTCCGAAAGGACGTCTAATGCGGCGGCCATGTCGCGCACCGTTCGACAGAAAACAAATTCGCGAGTGCGACCAAATGAGCGTCTTGGACCTGAAATCCGTCCGCGGGATCGGAATGAGCCCGAAAAGACCGCACCAGGATGCAGGAATGCGAATTGACCCGCCGCCGTCGCTGGCATGTGCAAGGGGGTGATGTCGGCAGCGACCGTCGCGGCAGCGCCGATGAGGACCCCCTGCAGATCGTTCCAGATTCCATGGATTGGCGGTAATGCCATTGAGTTCACTCATACCTGAGGTACCCAACTCCGGGCATGTTGTTCTCCCATGGTACGGAGCCCTGCGTCTCGCGCGCGGCGATAATAATGGCTGTCGGTTCGGGGCCGATATCCTTTGAAGAGACGGCTCCCCTGTTCTTGAGGGCGCCGAGATGCGGTAGCGCCAATATCCTTGCGAAGGAAAGGTACTCCGCCCAAGATGCCTTCGTCCGAGACGACAACTGTCTCGACAGTCTATGACGGCGTTGATGCGTCGATTGACCTCGTCATGGCCGTCACTTCGGCCGCCTTCACGAGAGAGGCCAAATCGGTAGCATCGTGGTCGGCATATTCGCTCATTCTCATTCGACAGATCCTTACTCACCAACTGCTCTATTGATGGCTGTCGCAGTTGCGTTCCCAACCTGCCCGGTTTGCCAATGCCGAAGCGTACCCGTGACATCACTCTCAATAGCGATCGGATCGACGGCACGCAGGTCTCCAGAACGATGGAACTGTGCGGTCGGCTGGTGAAATCGCCATTGTTCAGTCCCCAATTGAGAACAAGGAGGATCCAAGGAGGAGGTGTGGCCCGTGAGAATGACCGGACTTCAGCACGAATTTACCTCGTCGAGACCTCGTCCGTGTTGCAGATAATGCAACTGTATTGCAACTAGGTTTGAAACGTGACAGGGGTGTGAACACTTGTCCAGTGGAGCTGAGGAGTCATCGATGAATTCTGTCAAACATCCCCCGAGCGCCCGTGACCGAGCCCGTGGTGAGGTTACAACCGTGCAACGGGCATTGAATCTGCTGAGGATCGTCGGCGCGAGTGAAAGGCCGATCGGAGTAAATGAGATCGCGCGGCGGCTAGAACAGCATGCAAGCGCGGTTTCCAGGACACTGTCGACGCTTGAGCACAACGGATTCGTCGAGCGCGATGAAGAGACTGGACGGTTTGTGCTCGGAGTTGAGCTCATCGCGCTGGCGAGCAGGCTTCTTGCTGAACTTGACGTGGTCCGGGTGGCGCGACGCTATCTGGAGGAACTTGCCGAGAGCACGAGGGAAACGGCCTCGCTCAGTCTTTGGAACAAGACGGAGGCCATCAACATCGAGCACGTACTTGGTCCTGGGTCGATCAAGCACATCGCGGCACCGGGGCGCCGCAATCCGGCGCATTGCACGGCTACTGGAAAAGCCATGCTGTCGCAGATGCCTGGGTCAACCCTGGAAGAGGTTTTGGCGCTCGGGCTAGAGCGCTACACGGACCGCACGATCACCGAGGGGAACGCGCTTGAACGCGAGCTGCGTTGCGTGCGCGAACGAGGATACGCGCTGAATGTGGGGGAGTTCATTCCCGAAACCGCCGCCATCGCGGCCGTGATCCACGATCGGAGGGGGAGAGTTGTGGCCGCAATTGCCGTTACGATGCCGGTTTTTCATTTCACCCAGCAAAGTGAACGCCAGCTGGCGCCTCTTGTCATGAATGCGGCGGCAACCATCTCGCGGCGTCTAGGACATCACGGTGCTCAGACGATATGATCAGCAAAGCAACATGCCCAGTGACCTGAGCACATCGGTATTCGCTTCATGTGGCGCTACGGCGAGGTCCGAAAGTCTCTCGCGTCTGCCGTCGATGACATCTTTCGTTCAAAAGAGCAACGGCAGCAATTACGCCCTCCACGCCCCGGCGGGCTTTGCGGCGGCGTGGACCCGGCCCGGCCCCGCAGACGAGCCAAGGTGATTTATGCGAGGTACACTTCAGGCTCGGCTGCCGGTTGTCCCTGTCCCGAAATTGCCGACGCAAGCGCCGAGAGCTGGACGAAGGCGGGTCCACAAATCGGCTGCTTAACTTGTCGGCCGCCCGAGCGCCCACATAATCATAGGCGACGACAAACTTTCCGTCTGACCACAATCCGTGAGGACTTGTGACAGCATCAGTTCAGCTGCTTGTTCGTCGGAGCTGGTCGAGCGTCCAGGCAATGCGAAATGCTGTTTCCTCGGCTACACCAGGCCCATGTGAAGCGCCGCTGTGGCCGCCCACCATCCGCATGCGGAAGACAAGCTCGGGATCGCGATCGGCCGCGCAGGACCGACGCTGCGCCACGTAGCGAGCGGGCTGGTAATAGAGCACCTGGCCGTCGTCGAGCGCGGCGTCGATGTACGTCGGCGGAAGTGGGCGATCAGCGCTGAGGTTGTAGTACGGGTCGTAGCTGCGCAGGTACCGATACTCGTGGGCGATGTGGGGATCTCCGTACTCCGCCGTTTCATGTAGCGCGTACGGCATCGTGAAGTCCAGTTCGGTATCTAGGATGTCGGCGACTGGAACCTCGGCGAGCACGGCGCGGAACAAGTCGGGCCGCAAGCCGGCCGTGGCAAGCACGGTACCCCCGCCACCGCTCTTTCCCTCAATGACGATGCCGTCGCGGATGGCAATCCCCCGCTGAACGAGCCCCTCTGCAGCGGCGATCAAGTCTGTGTGGGTAATGCGCTTTTGATCGCGGGTAGCCGCCTCGTGCCATGGACGTCCGAGCTCACCGCCCCCTCGTACGTGCACGATGCCGAAAGCAACTCCGCGATCGAGCAGGCTCAAGCGCTTTGTTATGGATGAGGGCCACGAGAAGAACGAGGGCCATCTCGGTATTCCGTAACAGCCGTACACATTCAATAGTACCGGCCCCGGGCTTGTTCGATCGCGCCGCGCGACCAAGGAGATCGGGACCTGCACCCCGTCTTCCGCCTCCGCCATGACCACCGTCGCCACATATTGAGCCGCGTCATATCCCGGAATTCGGGCCTGGTACAGGACTGCCGATCGGTCGTCGACAAGATCATGCTCGATGACGGTGTCCGGCGTCACAAACGAGCTAACCGAGTAGGTCAACTTCGAGCTTCGGAACGGATGCCGTGCGACCGAACAGTGCCCCCCTGCCGACAGGCCGACCATTAGAGTGCAGCTCGGCTGGTCGGGAACGATCGTGGCCCCAACCCGCCCGCTTCCGTTACGCGAGATCAGGCGAGGACGAAGACCTTCTCGTTCCAGGACAACCAGATGCTGTTCGAGCACGTGGACCTCCTCGAGGGTCACGCCGTTCCGATGTGGTATGACTTCTTCCCAGCGCGATGGCGACGGGTCGTCAATCGGCGCACACACGAGCCGCCAGTACGGTCCAGCATCGTCCACCCGAAACAGGAACCTGTCGCCCCAGTGCTCGGCATAGATCTCGTGCCCAAGTTCACGCTTCACGATCCGGCGCCACTTGCCCTGCGGCTCGTCGGACGGAAGACACCACACCTCTACAGCGCCTTGCTGAACGCTGAAGGAATAGGTCGTAACTACGTCGAGGAACAACCAGGCGCCGCTATCAGAACGCCGAACCAGCACCGCCAGTCGCTCATTGGCCTCCTCGAACACCACCTCGAAGTTTCCGACGTCTACGTCCAAGCGGACAATCTGATCGACATGCCGCCGATCACTCCGCTCCCGTGTAAGAAAGAGCGTGTGATTGTCGGCGGCCCAGACAACGCGCCGGGCGCGACCCGAGTCGCGCCATATGTCACGGCCGGCGGCCATGTCCCGCACTCTCAACTCGTAGCGCTCGTCGCCGATGAGATCAAAGCTGAACGCCACGTAACGCCCATCGTCGCTCGGCTCGAACACACCGAGCTGATAGAAGACCTCGGCCCCAGCAATCGCGTTCGGATCGAGAACAAGCTCGGCCGAGCCTCCGGTCACCGGCCGGCGCCACCATGCGGGATGACACAAGCCCCGCTCGTGACTTTGGAAGTACTCGAAAGGTCCAACCTGGAACGCTGGTGCGGCGACGCCCTCGCAGGTCTGACGACCTTCGATCTCGGCGATGAGTTCCGCCTTGAGCCCCTTCAGGTGAGCTGTCGCTTGCTCCGCATAGCTGTTCTCGGCTTCCAGATAAGCGCGGACATCGGGATTCTCCCGGTGTTGAAGCCATCGATACCGGTCTATTGTTACGTCGTCATGAAGCACCCTGATCCGCGGCTCGGAATGGGGAAGCGGCGGCTGTAGGCGTTTGTCTCCCATCACACTTCCCTCACGTGGAAGCAAAAGTAAGGATTGCCGCGGCAGCCCTCAAAAATATAGTTTCTTCACTAATGCCCCCCGCCCGACTAGCGAGCAAACCGCTCAAGAAATCATGACCCATGAGATGCCTCATTGTTTTTCTCTTTCCGATTTTGACAGCATAGCGTTCAGCACGACGCAGAACTTGCTTACAATAGCGACGTGCATGCTATTCTCAGCCATCATTAATAACATGAACTGCAAAAAATCCGCTGTTACATAGTCATAAACACGCGGGCGACCGTTTCAGCTACCTAGATGATGGCCCTGCAGCTCGCTTGCTTTGCTATTGATTAGACCTTCAAGCTTATGCCGGAATTGACAAGCATAGAATTAAGCTATCAGCTATCGCGAATCCAGATGCTCAATGCTCGCCGGCGGCGGGGACAGGCCGGTGCGGTGCACGGCCAGGCAACGTCGATCGCGTCGAATCGAAGTTATGGCCAGTTGTACGCTCGAGGTGGGGGCCGAAAAGCAAGCGCCTGTGAACCGCGCATGGCCGCGAGCGAAGGTTAAACGTTGGCGCCTTACGCAACTGACTGGCTCTGTGTTCTCAACGGACCGATTGACGGCCAGTGCCTCCGCACTATCTCGAGCAGCAGCTTGTGCCCAACTGGCGAGTTCGCTCGACCAGGCCGTATTGGCGCCGCTGGATTTCGCGGTTGTTCATGACTTGGCAGCTTGTCAACTGCCGGATGTAGACGATGGTCGGCAAAGGTGCTCAGCGGTGATCTTGCTCATTGCCCGCCTCCTTCAGGTTCGCGGATCGACTGTCCGTCGGCTGGCACGGACGCCGCTTCGATGAGTAGCGATTGCAACAGAGCCACTCGCTTCAGCCGATCGTCGGTCGGACATGTCGGTTGGTGGCGCAGCGGGCGCGAACAAATCCAGTTGAATGCGCAGTGGGATCTTCATCCGCATGTCCTCCTCCAGAGATCAAGTCTCTCGGAAGAGAAGCTACGAGATGATCGACAAGCGGGCGAAGTTCGAGGAGGTATTTGGGGGACGATGGGCTCGGCAACGACCCAGCAAGGCGACAAACGCCCGCAACCGCCGCCTGGAGCCCGCCCATAAACAGCATACCAGTCGATGATTTGCACGGGGTTGGAGTATCAACCACTGAGCCCTTACTGACCGGCATTGGCTGACCTTCACTTTGTCAGCCAACACGCGGACATATGCTGTGGTCCCACTTCGAGGGCCGGCGGCTCCTCCTCCTTGCAGCGGTCGAAGGCAAGCGGGCAGCGCGGATGGAAACGACAGCCCTTCGGCACGCGTGCGGCACTTGGAACCTCGCCCTGCAGGGCCGGTAGCTTGCTGCGATCTGCGTCGCCGCGAATCTGCGGCGTGGCGTTGCGCAGCGCGACGGTATACGGATGGCGGGGGTTGAACGTGATCTGATCCGCTGTGCCGATTTCCACCAGTCGCCCAAGATACAACACCGCAATCCGGTCGGCGATCAACCACGCGAGCGGCAGGTCGTGGGTGATGAACAGCAGCGCCATGTGGTGTTTGTCACGCAAATCCACCAGGACCTGAAGAATCTGTGCGCGTATCGAGACATCGAGCATCGACACAGGTTCATCGGCGACGATGAGTTCCGGCTTCACGGCAAGCGCTCCGGCAATCACGACCCGCTGTCGCTGCCCGCCGGACAGTTCGTGCGGGAAGCGGGGAAAGAAATCGCCGGAAGGATTAAGCCCGGCTGCCGCAAGCGCTTCGCTGACCCTCTCCGTAAGTTGGGAATGGTTCTCGACCAACCGCAGGGAGCGCAACGGCTCCGCCACGATATCGAATACGGTGTGTCGCGGATTGAGCGCCTGATAGGCGTCCTGGAAGATCATCTGCACGCGACGCCGGTAAGGACGCAGGGTCGAGGAGCCTCGCTCCGACGTCATGTCTCGGCCTTCGAACAGCAACCTGCCGCCTGTCGGCTGAGCAAGTTTGGTGATGACGCGGCCCACTGTCGTCTTGCCGCTCCCCGATTCCCCGACCAGGGCAACGATTTCACCCTGTCCGACGTTCAAGTCGATCCCGTCCACCGCACGCACTGCACCGGCAGGTCGGCCCAGAACACGGTCGAAGAATCCGCCACGGATCGGGAAGTGGACCTGCAGGCTTTCCAGACGCAGGATGTCGGCAGTGTCAGGCATGAATTGCGACCTTGTCCTCTTGCGTCAAGGGCCGGTGAAGGTGACAGGCGACGCGGCCCCGCCGGACTTCGTCGAGGCTGGGGACTTCGGTCGCGCATACCGTCATTGCAGACGGGCAACGTGAATGGAAGGCGCAGCCTGAGGGTCGATTCACCAAGTTGGGAGGATCACCGGGGATAGGCCGGATCATCCGTTTGCCGTTTGCTGGGTTTGGTATCGATTCGATCAGCAGCTGGGTATAGGGATGCTTGGGTTGCGCGAAGACATCGGCGACAGTGCCATCCTCGACGATGCGGCCAGCGTACATAATCATCACGCGATCACAAGTCTCGGCAACAACAGAAAGGTCGTGGGTAATCAAAATCAGGGCAAGGTTAAGCTTCGATCGCAAGTCCCCAAAGAGCTTGAGAATCTGAGCCTGTGTAATGACATCGAGCGCCGTGGTGGGCTCGTCGCCGATGACAATCGAGGGGCGACATGCGAGTGCCATCGCAATCATCACCCTTTGACGCATCCCACCCGACAGTTCGTGAGGATAGGCTGCACCGCGGTCCGCCGGAATGCCGACCAGTTCGAGCAGCTCCCTTGCCCGCACGGTGGCCTCGCTGCGCGACAAACCGAGCCGCAGGATGCATGGCTCGGCGATCTGCTTGGTGATGCGGTGAACGGGATTGAGCGCATTCATCGCGCCCTGAAAGACGACGGACGTCTCGCTCCAGCGGTGTGGCCGCATGGCGACATCGTCATTGATAGGCAGTCGCTCTCCGCGATAGCGTACCTCGCCCTCGCTTACCCGCGCGTTGGGCGATAGCAGACCCGCAATCGCCATTGCGGTCGTGGTCTTTCCACTGCCCGATTCACCGACGAGGGCAACGGCCTCTCCGGCTCGAAGCGCAAAGCTTACGCCATCGATTGCACGCGATGAAAGGCCCTTGAGCTTGTAGTCAACAGAGAGCCCGTCGACGTTCAGAAGCAACGCCGTGCTCCGGGAGGGTTCTGTCATGGGATCACCCTCCGGCGTGGATTGAACGTATCGTCGAGGGCATTGCCAATCAGGACGAAGCTAAGCGCAACCGTAAGCGCGCACAGCCCGGGGGCGCCAAGATACCACCAGGCTCCAGCACTGGCGGCGCCGGCGCGCTGAGCGAGCGATAGCAACGTGCCCCATGAAGGCTGCAAGGGATCGCCAAGCCCAAGGAACGAGAGTGAAGTCTCGATATAGATTGCGCCGGAGACGACCAAGGCGCCATTGGCTGCAATTTGCGGCACGAGATTGGGCAGGATGTGCTGTACCATGATGCTGAAATCGCTGCTTCCCACCACCCGGGCACGATCAACGAATGTTCGCTCCTTAAGCGAGAGTGTCTGGCTGCGAACGATACGAGCAACGAACGCCCAGCTGGTCATGCCGATGACAACAATGATCACAAAAAGAGAAGGGCGGAAGCCAAGGATGTCTCCACCGCGCCCCATCACCTCAAGGACCACAGGCGTGATGACCAGCGCGAGCACGAATGAAGGCATAACAAAAAAGAAATCTGTGATGCGCATCAGCCAGACATCCACCCAGCCACCAAAGTAGCCCGAGGTCATTCCGACCGTGGTGCCGACGATGAGGCTGATTACAGTCGCCAGCAGCGCGATCGTGAGTGATATCCGGGCACCATGGACGACCAGATTGAGCACGTCTCGCCCCACCTCATCCGTCCCCAGCAGATGCTGGCTTGATGGTGGTGCGAGGAAGTCGCCGGTTGCATTGATCGCAGTCTGCAGAGGTCCCACCAGAATATTCGGCACCGCTGCCAGCACAAAAAAGAAGATAAGGCATACTATACCCAGCTGAGCCCCGCCATGACCAAGAAATTGACGCAGAAAGTCTTTGATAGCCCGCTCTCGGCTGCGCTTAGAATATTGAACAGTATTTTCACTCATTGCCTAACTCTTGGATCGAGAAGACCGTAAGTAAGATCAGCGACGAGGTTCGCGACAACGATCGACACACCAAGCAATAGGAATATCCCTTGCAGAACTGGATAGTCTCTCGCGTTGAGTGCCTCAACAGTTAAGTTGCCTATGCCTGGCCATGCGAATACAGATTCGACGGTAATAGCACCCGCCACTACATAACCAAGATTTAGCGTCACCAAGGTCATGACTGGTAGCATTGCATTGCGAAAGGCGTGACGCATCAACATTTGGAGGTCAGTCAGCCCCTTAGCCCGGGCAGTTACCATGTAGTCCTCGGCGACAACATCGCTCATAGCAGCACGAGAAACCACAACGTATTGCCCGATCAGACCAAGAGCCACTGCGGACACGGGAAGTACGAGATGCCGCAGATAATCTAACAATAAGTCAAGAGAACCCTTAAGCGCGCCCGGAGAATATCCACCGTAGCCAGGTAGCCAGCCCAATGCCGTGCTAAAGATGACCACCAGAAGCATGCCGACCCAGAACGATGGCGTTGAATAGAGGGCGAGAGAGGCACCCGTCGTGATATGATCGACGACTCCTCCCCTGCGCCAGCCCGCATACATGCCGAGCGTGACCCCCACAACGATTGCGATGAGCTGAGCGATGCCGACCAGTGCAATAGTGGCCGGCAGCCGCTCCAAGAGCAGGCCTGCGACCCGCCTGCCCCTGAACTTGAAACTATAACCGAGGTCGCCATGAAGCGTTGCTGACACGTAGTCGACAAGCTGGTCCGGCACCAGCGGCCGCTCAAGGCCCCAACTCTTCCGCTGCGCTTCCAACTGCTCAGCGGTCACAGAAACTCGTGCCCCGCCCAATAGCAATTTAGCGGGGTCGCCCGGAATGACTCTGAATAAAATGAAGTTCAGAATTACTACCATCGAAAGCGTTACGGCTGCTCTGAGAAGGGCATGCCCAATGTGCCGCGTGGTCCGGCCACCATTGGCAGCCATGTCAGATTGACCTCAAGCGATCGAACGGAAAATAGGTCCACATCGACACCATGTCCTGTGTCCCCCAGCCCTCGAAACAATCTGTGCGATGGGCGTCGAGCACGAGGGGATAGCATAGCATGATATAGGGTGCTTCGCGATAAATGAGGCGCGCCGCCTCATCGACCAGTTCCTGGCTCTTCTTAGGGTCGACGGTACTGTCGACCTCGGACAAGAGCTTTTCGAAGTTGTCATCGGTCCAGTATGACATGTTTGGGTTGCCGATGGCCTTGCTGCTCCCCATCCTAAGCAGGTCGTGAGGTGTGGGAGATGGCCAGTTGCTGGCTACGAGCAAATCCCAGCCTCCGCCGCCATCCGCCGGCGCCGCCGTGCGGGCAGTGAGCGCGCCGGAGTCGAGTTGGGTAACCGATAAAGGTATGCCGACTTGTTGCAGCCAGCCAGCGATAAGCTGCACGACCGCAATCGGCATCTCGAGGACACCCGAGAACTTTCCGGTAATCAGATCGAGCTGGAAGCTGTTGCCCTCCTTGTCCTCCCGGACGCCGTCTCCATTCTTGTCGCGATAGCCGGCGGCATCGAGTCGGCGGCCTGCCTCGGCGAAATCGAAGTGGCGCCTGATGTCGTTTAGGTCCGAATAGTAATCGGCCGCCACCGGCATTACCAGTCCCACGCCAGGGTCCGCGTGCCCGCGGTAAGCTCGGTCGACGATGGCCTTCTGGTCGATCGCATAGCCGATCGCGTCGCGAAAAGCCGGGTCCTGCAGGGCCTTGGTGCTGCCTGCCCCCTTCTCCGAGAGAGTGTTAAAGGCCAAATAATTACGCTGCTCAACGCGCGATTCACCGACCTTTATGTTGGGATCCTTTGAGAGGTCGGCCCATTGGGCGGCCGTGAGACCGCTGCCGTAATCGAGGTCGCCGCTCTTCAAACCCTGCGCGACTGAATCGATTGTCGTGACGTATTGCAATATCATGCCGGCAGTTTTTGGCTGTCCTGTACGGAAATAAGGATTTGGCGTGAGGCGATCAAACTGACCTTGTTTAAACTCCGCAACGATCATAGGTCCAGTTCCCACCAGCGGGGGATTATTGCGGAAAGTGCCGCGAGCATCGGCGTAGCTGATATCCTTCCAAATGTGCTCGGGGACAATTAGAAGGTAGTTGTCAATTGGCCAGCGCGTAGGAGCCTTCGTTACTATTTGCAAAGTCTCATCATCAACAGCCTCTATGAGATCGATTTGGTCCATGCCGTCGGTGTTGTTGAGACCCCGATTTAGTTCGTCGGGCTTGCCAATGGAGTCGCGTAGATAATTATAGGTGAACGCAGCGTCCCTGGCCGTCGCAGGCTGACCATCCGACCACTTCATGCCAGGCCAGATCTTAAAGGTCCAGGTGAGCTTGTCGTCAGCGACGGACCACTCCTTCGCAAACCCCTTCCGATCCTCGTGGCGCTGCGCGTCCATACCCACCAAGCAGTCATAGGAGAAAACCAGGGGCCAGAAGGAACCATAACTCGCAAAAGGGTTCATCGTGTCCGGGGTGCCCATTGTGCCGAAGCGCACGATATGATCACCACACGACGAGGCAAACGCGTTTGAGTGCATGATCCAAGGCGCGGTTGATCCCGCAAGCATAGCCTTCATCATGGCACGGCGGTTGAGCTGCCACTCGTTCATTCTGTCCTCCCTTTAAATTCTAGTGCACCGCAATTTCAAACCGAACGCGCATAGCCTAGGCCATGTCTTGGCGTGATGCAGCGGTTCCCTTCGTTTGCGTTGAAGATGATGGTCGCGGGCAAAGACGGAATGCAAGAACAGAATCAATATCGCAGGTATCTAGGATTTAGATGGGGTTCTCTGATCGTGGAGCTGATTGCAAGCTCCTGTCGGCGTATCCATGTTCCTGCCGGCTCTGTGGTTCTCTTCGCGGTTAACACTGGGTCGCCGCATTTAGCGTTCAAGACGTGGGTGCCTCAATGTAATCGACGCAGTAGTACCTTAAGTTAGGGCTGCCTCCCCATCCACGAGATCACGACGCCATCATCCCGGCAGGGACATTCACCGCCGAAAGGGCGGATCTTGCTTAATGCTTAGCTGGTGATCGCGGTCGCCTCCTCCTTCGACCAGCGGAATTCGCTGACGTCGATCCAGATCCGATGCATGATCACAGCCAGTCTGCAGGGTACGCCTCCGGCGGAGGCCGCCTTGCGAGAAGATGGCACGGTAGCGAGGCTGCGCTCTTAAGGTCGTCCTTACGAGCGTGGTTAGCAGCACAACATGAGCCATGTGACGTTATTGACCGGGCCGGAGCGGCGGCGCCGTTGGAGTGAAGCGGATCAGTGCCGGATACTGGCCGCGGCATTCGCGCCTGGGGCCACAGTGGCGGCGGTGGCGCGTCAGTACGATGTCGCGACCAGCCTGATCTACAAGTGGCGCCGCACGGTGAGAGCCCGCGAGACGGGCTTTGCCGAAGTTGTCGTGGCTCCCGATGAGCCTGTCGCCGTTTCGCGGCCGGCGGCATCCCCAGCGGTGATCGAGCTGGAGGTCGCCGGCAAGGTGCGGCTGCGGATTCCGCTGACCACGCCGCCAACACTGGCGGCGGCGATGGTGAAGGCGCTAGGGGTTTCATGATCCCGGTTCCGAGCCAGGTGCGTATCTGGTTGGCAGTCGGCCAGACCGATATGCGTCGCGGAATGCAGGGTCTCGCTCTACAAGTTCAGGAGACGTTGGGCCGGGATCCGCATGCCGGCGATCTTTATGTCTTCCGCGGCCGCAGCGGCAACCTGATCAAGATTATCTGGCATGATGGGCTCGGCATGTCGCTGTATGCTAAACGGCTCGAGAAGGGCCGGTTTCTATGGGCGTCGCCGGCGGACGGCACGGTTTCGATATCACGGGCGCAGCTTGCCTACATGCTCGACGGGATCGATTGGCGCAACCCGCGTCACACGTTCCGACCGCAGCGCGCGGGCTGAGTTTTTCTTTGAGTTTGCGCCATTTTCCGCGAGTCAGCGGACTCGTTTTATGATTCACTCCAAGGCATGGTTGCCACCGCCCAGGGTGCTGTGCCGGACGATATTGGCGCGCTGAGAGCGGCGCTGATCGCGGCGCTGGCCAGAGCCGAAGACAAGGCCGCGCGCGCTGCGCTGGTCGAGGCCGAACTGGCGGTCGCCAGAGCCAAGGCATCGGATGATGCAGCGCTGATCGCACATCAGGATCTGACGATCCGGAAGCTGCAGCGGGCGCTGCATGGTCAGAGTTCTGAACGCTCAGCCCGCCTGCACGACCAGATGGAACTCATCTTCGAGGAACTCCAGAGCACCGCGACGGAAGACGAGATCGCCGCCGAACAGGCTGCGGCCCGGACCACCGAGGTGGCGCCTTATGTGCGCAAGCGACCCGCGCGCCAGCCATTTCCCGAGCATCTGCCGCGCGAACGCATGGTCGAGCCCGCGCCGACTGCTTGTCACTGCTGCGGCGGTCATCGGCTACGCAAGTTGGGTGAGGATATCACCGAGACGCTGGAGGTGGTGCCGCGGCAATGGAAGGTGATCCAGCACGTGCGGGAGAAGTTCACCTGCCGCGACTCCGAGGCGATCAGCCGGGCTCCGGCGCCGTTCCACGCCACCCCGCGTGGCTGGGCCGGTCCCGGCCTGCTGGCGATGATCCTGTTCGAGAAGTTCGGCCAGCATCAGCCGCTCAACCGCCAGGCTGAACGCTATGCGCGCGAAGGCGTGCCGCTCAGCCTGTCGACGCTCGCCGACCAGGTCGGGGCCGGCGCCGCGGCGCTGATGCCGCTGTTCAAGCAGCTCGAAGCCCATGTGCTGGCCGCTTCACGTCTGCACGGCGACGACACAACGGTGCCGGTCCTGGCCAAGGGCAAGACCGATACCGGCCGTTTATGGACCTATGTGCGCGATGACCGACCGTTCGGCGGCGCCGATCCGCCGGCGGCGGTATTCTATTATTCCCGCGATCGTCGAGGCGAACATCCCGCGGCGCATCTCGCCGGCTGGAGCGGCATTCTGCAGGCCGATGCCTTTGGCGGTTATGGCGATCTCTATGCGACGGGTCGTCAGCCGGCGCCTGTTATGGAAGCCAGCTGCTGGGCCCACAGCCGGCGCAAAATGTTCGAGCTGGCCGATATCGAAGCGGCGGCGCGCAAGAAGGCGCGCAGCGAGAAGCCCAACCTGGTCTATCCACTGGCGGTCGAAGCCGTGAAGCGCATCGATGCCCTGTTCGATATCGAACGCGCGATCAACGGCCTGTCGCCAGCCCAACGCCACGCCGTGCGCCAGGAGCGGAGCGCGCCGCTGCTCACCGAGCTCGAGCGCTGGATGATCGAGACGCGCGACAAAGCTCTCGCGCGGACACGACCTGAGCAAGGCCTTCAACTACATGCTGCGCCGCTGGTCATCCTTCACCCGGTTCCTCGACGATGGGCGGATCTGCCTATCGAACAGTGCAGCCGAGCGAGCCCTGCGCGGCATCGCTCTCGGCAGAAAGTCCTGGCTGTTCTGCGGTTCCGATCGCGGCGGACAGCGCGCTGCCGTTCTCTACAGCCTGATCGTCAGCGCCAAGATGAACGATATCGACCCGCAGGCCTGGCTCGCCGACGTCCTCGCCCGACTGCCCGCCTATCCGGCCCATCGGATCGATGATCTGCTGCCGTGGAATTGGAGGTCCGCAAAACTGCGGACCCAACCAGCTGCCGCCTGATCATGCAGCGCAATAAGGTGCATCACGTCTACACCGTCGGCCGTGTCGCCAGCGACCTCGGCGTCAGCGAAGCGCTCATCCACGAACTGACCCTCGGTCTCGAGCCGGAGGACGGCGTCATCTGGGTGTACGGCACCAACGATGACGACGGGATCTTGGCCTTCACCGATGAAGGCATCGAGGAGGTCAAACTCCTCCTCGAAGAATATCATCGGGTCTCCTCATCGAAAGCTTGACCCCAGCACTCCGGTGCTCAGGTCCTCACGGTCACCAGATACGCACGTCTGCGGACTTCACCGGATGGGTACTCTGCAGGCGACGGCCACTCGGGCTTTCTTGCTGCCAATCCGGCGCGCCAGACGCGCGCCCACGCTTTCAGTGCAGACCATCTGGCGACCCGTGCCAACAGAGTGCCCGCAGCTCGAAGAGATAGATAGGTGCCTGTGAGCGTGTCGTCGCATTTTGACACCGACCCGTCACGATCGACTTCCCGATTGATACCGTCTCGGCGTCAGGCCGAAATGGGCGCCAACACCCGATGAGCGAACAAAGCGCGCTAAATCATCCACCGCGGTGACGAAGCGGATTGGCCGTCAAGACGCCAATGCCGGGTACGGTCATCACGGCGGCACGGATCCCTGTGTGGCGAACCCGAGAATGTGCTCCTCCAACATTCTGATTTTTTGCTCAATGCGTGCGCGGGCAGCTTCGATGCCGTTGGATATCGGCGTACTAACGGCGACGGAATTCGGGAAGACAAGGAGGGAAACAGCTTGCAGCTCCAGCTGATCACTGTAGCCGGCGCAGGCGTCGGCGAGATCGAAGTGGCGCCTTTCGTCGTTTAGGTCCGAGTAGTAGTCGTTTGCCACCGGCATCATCAGTCCCACGCGAGGGTCCGCGTGCCATCACGGGGCTGGCCGGCTCGCCAAGGCGCTTGCAGAACCGCCGACGCCGACCGATAAAGCTGCATGACCTTTGACCAGATCAAAAGCTTCTATCTTGTAGCGGTGCTCGGGACCTTTGCCAAGGCTGCGGAGCAACTGAACACAACACAGCCAACCATTTCAGCGCGTATCGCGGCGCTCGAAGATCGGCTGGGCGTCAGTCTTTTCGATCGCTCGGGCCATCGGGTTGCGCTCACTCCGCAGGGCCGCAGCTTTCTTCGCAGCGCCGAGAAGCTACTGGAAATCCAAGCCAAGGCCCTCAAACGCTACGGCAAAGGCGAGCTGCGTGGAATCGTGCGTATCGGGGCTTCAGACACGATGGCAGTCATCTGGATCCCGCCCTTCCTTGCGGCCTTGCGCGCGGCAAATCCGGATGCCGAGTTCGAGCTTCACATCGGTCCATCCTATCGACTGCGCGACGAATTGCTTGCCCGACAAATCGATATCGGGTTCATTGTGGGTCCCATCTCCAATCCGCAGATGATCAACCATCTGCTCTGTGACTGTCCCATGGTATTCGCAGCCGCACCGTCGCTCGGCCTGCACGGCAGGAAGCTAACACCGGCCGAAATCGACCGCATGGACATCTTCACCTTCGAGCGGATGACTAGGCCACACCAGGATCTGCTGCGCGATCTTCGCAAAGCCGATATTGCGCCCAGGCTGAACCCGATCAACTCGCTTCAGACAACCATTTTGATGGTTCGCAAGGGCTTGGGGATAGGCGCGGTGCCTCTCGGCTCTATCGAGGAGGAAGTCGCTACCGGCAGCCTTGTCGTCGTCGATACCGAATTCAAGCTCACCGATGTCCGCTTCACGGTCTGCTACCCGCAGGGGCCGGACACGCATGTCCCCGAGACGCTCACCGAACGTGCCATAGAGTTCTTGAAGGCACGCGGCTCATCGGACTCGATAAAATTACTTTATTGATCTCCAGCGTAAATTGCGATTTGCATCTATGGGGCGCTCCTTTCTATGTTTCGTCAAATTGGTGGAGCAGGGAGGGTTCGATGAAAGGCTGGCGTTTGGCGTCCGACATTGGTGGTACATTCACCGATATTGCCTTTATAGCCGAGGACGGGCTGCTAAGTACGATTAAGGTGCCATCGACACCCCAGAATTATGCCAGCGGAGTGATCGAAGGTGCGAAAGCCCTCGCATCGGCCCGAGATCTTCGGATCGAGACGATGGCCGAAATGGCGCACGGATGCACCGTCGCTACAAACGCGATTCTGGAGGGCAAGGGTGCCCGCGTCGCGCTGCTCACAACGGCGGGATTTCGTGATGTGCTTGAATTGCGGCGCATCCGTGTGCCTAAGCTCTACGAGCCGCTCTACGTCAAACCTCTTCCTTTGGCGGCGCGCGACCTGAGGCTTGAAGTTCGTGAGCGCGTCGGAGCCGATGGCAGCGTCGTTGTGCCGCTGGTTGAGGATGATGTGTGCAAGGCCGCCGAGGTCATCGCCAGGTCGGGGGCGGAGGCTGTCGCCGTCTGCTTCCTGCACTCCTATCGCTTTCCCGACCACGAACGCCGCGCCGGCGCGCTCCTCCGGAAATTGCTCCCCGGCTGCTTCGTAACCCTTTCGGTCGACGTGCTCCCGCAGATTCGTGAATACGAACGTACCAGCACGACGGTGGTAAACGCCTATGTCGGCCCTCCGGTTAAGCGCTACCTGGAAGGGATGGAAGCCGATCTCGCTGCGGCCGGTTGCAACGCCCGCATATCAGTCATGCAGTCCTCCGGAGGCTCGATCTCCTCCGATGCGGTGAAGGACAAGCCGGCCCAGATCGTGGAATGCGGGCCGGCGGCGGGTGTCGTCGGCGCCGCCCATCTGGCCCGCCTTCTGCGTATCCGGAACGCCATAACGTTCGACATGGGCGGCACCACCGCGAAAGGTTCCCTGATCGAGGATGGCGATGTCATCTTCGCCGAAAACTACGAGATCGGCGCTTCGATGAGCACCGCGGGTGCGATCGCCGGCGGCGGCGGATACGCGCTCAAGCTTCCGGTCATCGACATCGCTGAGGTTGGCGCTGGTGGCGGCTCCATCGTGCGGCTGGACCGGGCAGGGGCTATCAAAGTCGGCCCTGACAGCGCCGGCGCGGCGCCGGGTCCGGCCGCATACGGGCTGGGCGGTGAGGAGCCGACCGTTACGGATGCGAATATCGTGCTCGGCTTCTTGAATCAGCAGTCTCTGGCCGGCGGAACAGTAAGGATCGATGCCGGCTTGTCGCGCGCATCTCTTGAGAGGACGATCGCCTCCCCGCTCGGAATGTCCGTGCATGAAGCCGCATACGGCGTGCATGAGGTTGCGAATGCGACGATGGTGCGGGCCATCAAGGCGGTGACGACCTATCGCGGGCGCAATCCGCGCGATTTCGCCATGTTCGCTTTTGGAGGCAATGGCGGCGTGCATGGGGCGTCCATTGCGCGAAGCTTGGAGATCGGCCGCATATATGTTCCTGCAGCAGCGGGCGTTTTCAGTGCCGTGGGTCTGCTTCTGGCCGAAAAGTCAGTAGCTGTCGCATCAGCCTTCGTCGCACGACTGGACGAGCTCGATTATACGGCAGCTGAACAGGCTTACGTTCAGCTCCAGCGTGAGGCGGAGCGCCTTCTGGGTGTTTCCGGGAAGGCCAGGTGCATGCGCCAGGTAGAGATGCGCTACCTTGGGCAGGCATTCGAGCTGATTATTGATCTCGATGATGGGCACCTATCCACCGAGGCGCGCAGCGAGCTGCGCGCCCGCTTCGACGCCGAGCATGAGCGACGGTTTGGTCACCGTTTCGATGAGCACAACGCAGTCGAGATCGTCGCGTTGCGTCTCAGGGCATCCGACCCGGACCATGTCGTGCCTGCTCGCCTACGGCACGCACTCAAGCCAAGCGAGACCACTTCAAGGCCGGTGTGGTTCGGAAAGAGGTACGGCTTCATTGAGACGGCTGTCGTGGGACGCGCGGAAGTCACGCGGGAGAGGCAGGCCGGGCCGGTTATCGTGGAAGAATATGAAGGGACGACGGTTGTGCCGCCAGACGCTTCCGTCTTCCGAGACGAATTTGACAACCTGGTCGTCGATCTGCAACGAGGAGTCGCGTGATGCGAAACCGCAAGACAGACCCGTTTTTGCTCGAGATATTCAAGAACGCGTTCGACACGATCGCCGATGAGATGACGCTTACGATCGTTCGTACCGCTTACTCCCAGATCGTTCGCGACTCATTGGATTTCTCGACGGCCCTCTGCGATGCGACCGGGCGTACAATCGCTCAAGGCGTGTGCACGCCCATGCATCTAGGCAGCTTCTATGATGCGCTACAGACGATGCTGTGGAAAATCGGCGACGACATCCATCCGGACGACGTGCTGATCATGAACGACCCGTACGCGGCAGCGGGCCAGCACCTTCCCGACATCTATATCGTCCGCCCTATTTTTTACGAGAATGTCCTGCGTGGCTGGGCGACGACACTGGCGCACCATTCGGACGTCGGCGGCATCGTGGCGGGCTCTAACGCTCTCGGCGCTCACGAAATATTTCAGGAGGGCCTGCGCATCCCTGTCCTCAAGCTTGTGGATCGAGGGCGCCGCAACGCCACTCTGTGGGATATGATAGCGATCAACGTGCGTACGCCCGATCTCGTCCTGGGCGATCTTCAGGCACAGATGGCCGCCGGAGCGACGGGTGCGCGGGCAATGGTGCGTCTCTTCGATCGCTATGGCGCCGATACGGTTCTGCAGGCGATAGAGGATCTGAACGACTACGCACGTGAGCTGGCAGAAGCTGAGATCGGCGATCTTCCCGACGGCGTCTATCACTTCACCGACCATATTGACGGGATCGGCGAGAATCCTGAGCCGATCCTTCTCAAGGTTCAGGTCGAGATTAAGGGCAGCCGGGTTGTGATAGACTGGGACGGGTCCTCGCCTCAGGTCGCCGGCGGCGTAAACGCCACTTTCCCCTTCACCAAGGCCTGTGCCTACGCAGCCCTACGATCCGTGATGAAGGCGGACGTTCCCAACTGCCACGGGTTCACCGAGATCATCGAGGTCAGGGCTCCGGAAGGCACCGTGGTCCGTCCCGTATCGCCAGCCCCCTGCGGCGCGCGCGGCATTACCGGCTACAGAATGATCGACTGCCTCTTCGGCGCGCTTTCGCAGGCTGCTCCCGACCGGGTAACGGCCGACGGATCCGGCGGCTCGACTTTGCCTACCATTGCGGGCCTGCATGGGGGCAACCAGTTCGTCTTCTGTGAAACGGTTATGGGAACCTGGGGAGCCAGCCTAGCGAATGACGGGCTGGACGGTGGCCCACATATCGGCGCCAACCAGTCGAACGTGCCGGTTGAGATGATCGAGCAGACCTATCCTATCCGCATCGAGCAATACGGCTTCGTCCCCGACACAGGGGGTCCGGGACGCCGTAGGGGTGGGCTCGCCATCCGGCGCGATTATCGGCTCCTTGCGAGCTCAGCGACCTTGAATATCCGTTCCGATAAGCGTGCCTATCCGCCGCATGGCCTCTTTGGGGGCTGCGAAGGCAAGCCGTCGATGAACCGTCTGATCTCGGGCGACAATGCCATCGTGCTGCCGGTGCTCCTTAAGGAGCCGGTACCAATGAAGAAAAACGACCTGTTCTGCCACGTGATGCCATCGGGGGGTGGGTACGGCCCAGCATCCGAACGGGAGCCGGAGCGCGTGCTGGAAGACTGTCGTCTCGGCAAGATCAGCATAGAAGGTGCGCGGCGCGACTACGCCGTAGTCCTCACGAAGAGTGAAGCGGGCATCGTCATCGATCTCGACGCCACGCAACAACTGCGGCAGGCAAGATCTCGTGCGGCGGAATAAGTCATTTCAAGCGGAGGACGAGAAATAAGGATTTGAACCCGGCTCGACCTAGCAGGATGTTGAAACAGGCGCTCGCCCTTGGGCTGCGGCCGTGATTCATTTTCCTTGAATGGATTCGGAGGATGAATCGTGCGATAGTCGGACTGGTGAACTGTTCAGATCCGATCTGGGCAAGGACCGGGGCCTCCCGGCGGAAGATTTCTTTCGCGTTCGAGTTCCGAAACCGCATTCGCGATCTCTAAAACCCACTCTGCCGAATCCGTCTTCGGAAAAACCAGTGCGTCAACGCCTGCCATCACGGCTGCAAGCCGGAATAGGCGAGCCGCGAATGATAGAGACGGTGATCGAGCGGCTGTCCGGCGATGGTGAGGCCGGTGCTGCTCATGATCGGTGAAATCCGACAGGCCGAGGCGGCCGGCTCGTGCGTTTGCCGGAAGATGACTTCCTGTTCCTCGCCATCGGACAGCGCGCCGGGATCGGACGCGACGCTGGCGAATGGCGTTGCCCAGCTCGGGATGACGCCGCAGCGTCTCCTCGAAGATTGCGACCGGCCGGATTCCCGGCGCAGCCCACAGCAGCGGCACGATCTCGGCGTCAAAATTGTCGGGCGAGCGGATCGGGCGGCGGCGTTGTCGCGGAACCTTCCTCTGCGAGGGCAGCCTCGAATCCTTCTCGATGCGATAGGCCGTGCCGTGCCGATCGACGCCTTCGCCGCCGCGACGGCCGTCGTATGGGTCTGCCGGAACTTCATGAAGCCTCATCTGGTGATCGGTTACGTGGCGGCCGGGCACTAAGTGATTCCTCCAATCCGACAAACCACTGGCGTACCCGGTCGGCCGCGATCGCCAGACAACGCTCCGAAAGGGAACGCCGCCGGCGGCATTCTCATCTTGATTGACGCTGCGCTCTCACTTGATTGCCGCGCCCCAGCGGGAACGTCGACGGATATCCGCAGACCCGAACCTAGTTTTTCGATACTAGCGCTCAAACAATTCGGTGGAGAAGCGGCCCGCCCGATCCTGCGGAACCCGCAGCTCAAGCTTGCCGACCCGCGTGACAAGGGTGCGGCCCTAGACTAATAGCCAGAGCGATAGCCGAGACGCTCCGGCGTGCGCTGGTTCTTCGCAGCACCCAGCGCCTCGTCCATCTCGGCCTCGAGCACCTCCTGCATCACAGCGCGGATCACCTCGTGCAATCCATCCGTATCCGGGTTCGAAAGCAGAATGTCTTTGACGGCCGGCGGATTTATCTTCAGTCTTGGTCATGGCGGCGTTCCTTCGCGGGAATCGGTGACGTGAACAATCATCAGCCTGCCATGACCGCCCTCTCTCAGCGAATTTGCAGAACTCTCAGCACACTACCAAGGCAGCCGGGTCAGCCAACTTCCGCGCTGGTTGCGCCGTGCGGCCCTGCCTACCGGAAAGGTCTAGCCCCGAGAATGGAAAGCACGACAACGGCGACCGCCAGAAGCGGTGACGGCCGAGGGCGACGCGCGCAAACTTACAGGAGGTCTGGACTGCGACGCCATGAAGGTCGACAGCATGGCGTCTCCCAACCCGCCGAGGGGCCGGCGTGATGTAAAAGCCGAGGCAGATCACAAACACCACAGGGAACCGCCGCGCACGCCCGGCAGGCTGAGCGGGAAGAAAACGCGAGAAGGCGGCAAAAAGGCGTCGCCCATGCTGCGGGCGGCCGCCATCAGAGATGACGCTGACCAGAGGCAGGATCATCATGGGCAGCATAATGTGGTCGGGTGTCCGGCGGCCGCGTGGGCGCTACTTGACAAGTACGCACACTCGGTATGTCGTTGTTGAGGCGAAATATCGATGCCCCTTAGATTCAGAGATTGAGCGGCCGCGCGAGGTACACTAAGCCATCGTTGACGTCGACCTGCATTCCGGTCCTTAATGAACAGACGATCGATGTGGTAGGCGCTCGAATTTCAATGGCCTTTGATGACCACGGATCCAACGGATGCAGGAGTCCTACAAGATCTCCTTCACTCAGCTCGTCCAACACCGAACAACGAGGTTCGAAGATGCCTCGTGCCGGCGATGTCAGTTGGTCCGACGTGAGCGACTCGAGTGTCAGGTTAGTCTTCATTTGACGGGGCGTCGGATACTCTGTCTTTCCTTCTACGAGCCCAAGCTCGATAATTGCGTTGCGTACCCCAGCTTCGGCGACCGCAAGAGCGTCGGCGCTCACGGTTCCACTGCCGAGCTCAGCACAAACGAATACCTTGCCTTGGCTTTGAACCAAGGTATCGAACATTCCTTGCGTTGGTCCATCCCAGGCCAGTGTCACTGGAAACTTGAAGGCCGCTGCCATGTTAAGCGTCTTTCGCATGAGATCGGCGTCGCCAATAGGGTGCGTTGTGGCTGCGGGGGGACAATCAAACTTGGGTCCGAAGCTGTGCAGATCAAAAACCATGTCAACCGTTGGTAACAGCAACTCCGACACTGCACTCGCAGTGCGTTCGGATATTGACCCGTTCGGCCGGCCGGGAAACACACGATTCAGGTCCAACCTATCTACTGGCGACCTGCGACTCCACGCTTCCAAAGCTGTCGGATTGAGCATCGGCGCAATGAGAACTCTCCCGCACGTTTGCGCTTCAATTAGCCAGTCAATGAGCCGAAGCGCGACAATTGGTCCTTCGAATTCATCGCCATGGATACCGGCGGTAATAAGGAGGCGCGGCCCCTCCCCTTTATTAAGGCTTAGAACTGGAAGCGGAAGAGCTTCCCTGTCCGTGCCCGTTGGGACTACAAGATAACCCTTGTTCACGCCAGGCTCGTCGAGGTCAAACGTAAGGTGCGGTTTTTGGCTCATTGACAAGGTTCCATTATCTATAAAACGTGGTGGATTAATCGTTGCCACAGTGTGCAGCTTGGCCGGCGGATTGACGAAGGCGACAATTATTTCTCCGCCAATGACCCCATCAGGCACTGCAGCCAGTGCTCCCAGTATTGAAATGTATGCAGATTATTCCTCGAAAATTTTTACTTTCAGTTAGGTCAAAAACAGGTTTCAAAATCCGTCTCGTACGATTTCCTTACAAGCCGACCACCATGACATCGTCTTATCTGGAATTGTGTTGAAATAGCTAGATCAGAGGAATCGAAGGTCGCGATCGCCGTTGCTCAGGACCTCCGCCCCTCCATCGGTCACCAGGATCGTCTCGCTGCAACCGATCGCGAAACGGCCCTCCTCGTCGGTCAGGAACAGCGGCATGTGCAGCGCCATGTTGGGCC
>NZ_RZOZ02000178.1:0-321 GCF_003999155.2 Mesorhizobium sp. M1D.F.Ca.ET.231.01.1.1 | reverse complement strand
TGATCGAGCCATCTCACTGATGCCGAACAACGAAGGTTATCCACAGTCGTTGCATGGACGCGAACCTAGCTTGATTTTGGGAGATTTCACCTATCAGGCCGGAAGCTGGACCAAGCCGCGCCGGGTGATCGCCAAAGTCGAGTGGCATCCGGGCGAGCTTGTTCCGCGCGTCGGCTTCATCGTCACCAACCTGTCCCGCCCGGCCGAGCGGGTTGTCGCCTTCTACAATCGCCGCGGCACGGCCGAGCAGTGGATCAAGGAAGGCAAGGGCGCGATCAAGTGGACGCGGTTGTCGTGCCGGACGTTCGCTGCCAATGCCGT
>NZ_RZOZ02000177.1:0-322 GCF_003999155.2 Mesorhizobium sp. M1D.F.Ca.ET.231.01.1.1 | reverse complement strand
GTGTAGCCCACCAGGGCCACGCGCGGCAGTTCGCTGCGCACACGCGCACGGCGCATCTGGGTGCGCTGCACTTCGACCTTTTCCAGGCGCTTCTGCAGCTGCTCGACCCGCTTCTGCAGCAGGCGGCGGTCGGTTTCCAGCTGGGTTTCACCCGGGCCGCGCAGGCCGATCGAACCGCCACGCTGGCGCTCCAGGTGGGTCCAGCTGCGTACCAGGCGGCCCTTCTGGTAGTTGAGATGGGCAAGCTCGACCTGCAGCGTGCCTTCCTTGGTGCGCGCCCGCTCGCCGAAAATCTCCAGGATGAGCCCGGTGCGATCCAGCA
>NZ_RZOZ02000176.1:0-322 GCF_003999155.2 Mesorhizobium sp. M1D.F.Ca.ET.231.01.1.1 | reverse complement strand
GGTGAATTCCTCGATGGTTGCCGGGCTGTCGGTCTCGTCGGCGGGCTTCAGGTAGAGGTTCTGCGCCCCGAGCGAGAGCTGCTTGTATTTGGCAGGCTCGGCGATGTCCTGCAGCGGCCGCGTCGTCGCGACGGAATAGGAGACCGGCACGTTCTCGAAGGTTTCGGAGTCCAGGTTGATCCAGACGCCGAGCACGCGGTCCTTGCGCCGGACGACCACAGGTCGTGGCGGTCCTTCGAGCACGACGACCACGTCGTAGCGTCCCTGGCGCGCGACCAGCGGATCGGGGTTTTCCAGCGATCCGAAGATCGTCAGATCGGCG
>NZ_RZOZ02000175.1:0-322 GCF_003999155.2 Mesorhizobium sp. M1D.F.Ca.ET.231.01.1.1 | reverse complement strand
CGCGTTCTCGCCGGCCTTTCCGCTTCGTCGCCCGATCCGGAAAAAGGTTCGATCGGCCGCGATCCGGCGACCGGCGCGCTGACCGGCATGATGATCGAATCCGCCGCCGGCATCGTCGAGCGCACCATCGCCCAATCCGGCCATTACACGCAGGAGATGGACCGCGCCGCGATGGCGCGCTCGATCGCGACGCTCAACTCCTACGGCGTCACCGCATTCCTCGACGCCGCAGCCATGCAGCCGATTCTTGCGGCGCTCAAGGGCCTCGACGATCGCGGCGAGCTCACTGCATGGTCAGTGTCGGCCATGCCCGCCGTCGAGC
>NZ_RZOZ02000174.1:0-322 GCF_003999155.2 Mesorhizobium sp. M1D.F.Ca.ET.231.01.1.1 | reverse complement strand
CCACCCAATCCGGCTCCGTACCGAAGAGAACCACGGCGCGCAGACACTCGACCGGAACCGCTAGAGGGTTGAGAGAAAGCCATGTCTGAGACCATTCCGGCAACGCCGTCCTTGGAAAAAAAACGGGCGACAGAAATAAGGTGGCGGTCACAAGAGGCGCTACGATTTGGCTAATGTCACGGAAATAAACGCCAACGGAAGCTAGGGTCCAAGCAATGCCAAGCACGAGAATTATAACCGGTGCGAAAACTACAGGCGCCAGTACCACAGTGAGCGGAATATCGCCGAACACCGCGTATGCAAAGATCAAGAGTACCAGAAG
>NZ_RZOZ02000173.1:0-323 GCF_003999155.2 Mesorhizobium sp. M1D.F.Ca.ET.231.01.1.1 | reverse complement strand
GCCCGCCTACTACGCCAGGCCGTCTGCGCCAACCAACCTGACACATCATGAAGCGCTGGACATCAACGTGCCCATTTCGTGCGGGGATGCGCCGATCTTCCCAGGCGATGTCCTCGTCGGGGACAAGGACGGCGGGATGGTGGTCCCGGCTCACCTCGCCGACGAGATTGCGGAGGAATGCACCGGAATGGAATGCTTCGAGGACTTCGTCCTGGAGGAGGTTCGTGGCGGCGCGTCGATCATCGGGCTCTATCCGTGTACGAAACCGGAAAACCAGGAAAAATATGAGGCCTGGCGCAAAAAGGCAGGACGCTAGACCCAAA
>NZ_RZOZ02000172.1:0-325 GCF_003999155.2 Mesorhizobium sp. M1D.F.Ca.ET.231.01.1.1 | reverse complement strand
CTTCAAAGACCACTGACCGGCTTGTGGCGCGCTCGGCGAACGGTTCGATATTCGGTCTTCCCAATGCCTACGAAGGCAAAATTTCCATTATCCCGAAATGAACACACTAAAGAAACGAGCAATCTCCCGACTGCTTCCTGCGTTGATTCTTGCATCGCTGGCGACCGGTTGGAGACCATTGACGGGGGGATTGTTCAGCGTGATGACGGCCACGCCGTCATGGGTTGTGTAGTCCACTGCCATCTGCCTGCCTCCGTGCGATGCATCGCATCCGTGAGATGAGGCGGCGCGCGATGCGCCGCCCGTCCGGCTCGGCGAACCGGAC
>NZ_RZOZ02000171.1:0-325 GCF_003999155.2 Mesorhizobium sp. M1D.F.Ca.ET.231.01.1.1 | reverse complement strand
CTACGGTTATGCCGTCACTTCCGGTGCACTGCCGGCCGGAATGACGTTGAGTGGCACTGGCCTCCTGTCCGGTACGCCGACCACGCAGGGAACGTTCGCCTTCTCGGTGACCGCGACCGCCAGTGCCGGCACACCGTTGACGGGCACGGCGAGCTACTCGATCAGCGTTGCTGCGCCGACCATCACGGTCACCAATGTGCCTTCCGCAGCAGCCATCAATACGCCGTACTCCTTCACGCTGACCGCCAGTGGTGGCAATGGCCCCTACAGCTTTGCGCTCGACGCCGGTACTACTTTGCCGACCGGACTGGTGCTGGCCAGCAAC
>NZ_RZOZ02000170.1:0-325 GCF_003999155.2 Mesorhizobium sp. M1D.F.Ca.ET.231.01.1.1 | reverse complement strand
CGCTGTTCGCTATCCTTGCTCTCGTGGAGAGCTGATCCGCCTTCGTCACGATCTCGTTACCGGCCAGCCAACCGGACGATATCCTTTGTGCCAGCGCTTGAAACGAAACGGCCCGTTCCTATTTCCCCAGTGTCTTTCAATCTTCCCCGGGGAAATCTCACCATGCGCTACAACCAGCTCGGCAACACCGGCCTGTTCGTTTCCGAACTCTGCCTCGGCACCATGACCTTCGGCGCCGCCGGCGAAAATGCCCAATGGGGGCTGATCGCCAGTCTCGACCAGAAGGGCGTCAACGAGATCGTCGGCCGCTCGATCGCCGCCGGCG
>NZ_RZOZ02000169.1:0-326 GCF_003999155.2 Mesorhizobium sp. M1D.F.Ca.ET.231.01.1.1 | reverse complement strand
ACAAGCTCGACGTGCGCAACCGCGCCATGGCCGTCGCGCTCTATTCCAGCGAGAAGCGCCGCAACTCGAAATCGCCTATCGGGTAGGCCGCCGAGGTCGCCAATCGGGTAGGACCATCCCACCCGCAAGGGCCAACAACTTACCCGGCAAGGTGTTGTTGGCGAGCCTGTTCAAAACGAGAATTCCTCCACAATCCCAACGATCGGAGGAGTTTCGCGCATGGCTGGGTTCACCCACCTCTTCATCCCAGGACCCACCAACATTCCGGAGCAGGTCCGTCAGGCCATGAATCTGCCGATGGAGGATATGCGCGCCGGCTCCTTCCC
>NZ_RZOZ02000016.1:0-90159 GCF_003999155.2 Mesorhizobium sp. M1D.F.Ca.ET.231.01.1.1 | reverse complement strand
CGAACCTGCGCGGCGCGCCGACCGGGCATACCGTGCCGGTGCGCGAGGTCAGGCTTTCGGCCGGCGCCGGCTTCGTCGTCATCATCTGCGGCGAGATCATGACCATGCCCGGCCTGCCCAAGGCGCCGTCCTCGGAAAAGATCTTCCTCAACGAGCAGGGTCAGATCGAAGGCCTGTTCTGAGATCCAGTGCTTTTGCCCCGCAGGTGTCCCTGCCTGCGGATGAAAGGCGCTTTGTTTGAAGCAAGGATTGGCAGCCGCGCTGCCGATCCTATCGGTTCACCAACCCTAAGAGCAGTTCGGCGTTTCCGTGAAACGACGAGCTGCTCTCACTATTTGTGTTGAGGCAATTCCGGACGGAAAGCCGCTGCGTGCTTGTCCCGGAAACTACTCTAACTCCCACCGAATTTGCTGATTGCATTCGTGGAAATGAAAACCAGCCGGTCGAGCAGCGCAAAAAAGACGTCTATGCTGAACCCGACGACAAAGGCGAAGGTGAAGAGGCCGAAGCCCACGGACTTGAACTCGTTGTTGCTGCCGAACGTCGGACCCCAAAACCAGGCCAGGATCATCCCGGCCAGCGCGGCCAGCGCCATGCGATGTGCTATGCGATAAACTGGCGGATTTGGTTGGGTCGTATCCAGAATGAGCCTCATATAGTAGATCATTGAACCTAAGGCTGCATAAAGACACGGCAGAATCCATACAGCATAGGGATCGATGGAATCCTTTATCCTAAGAGACCAGGAATCTACGGACGGAACAGTCATCGAGACATAGTTCAAGGAATACTTGCAGGCCTGATCCACGATCTTCCTCATGTCCATCCCGAGGACTTGAGATTCGGAGGCTTGCAGCGCAAGTTCAGCCTGAGAGGTTGCTTGCGTCGTAGCGCCATCCACGAGCTTTCCGTCCTTGCTTTCCAGTTTCGCTGCCGGTTGAGCCTGACAAAAGAAGTTCATGGTGTCGTTTCCAGCGGATGCCCGCTTGGCGGTCTCCGCATTGCCGGCATCGACGGGTTTCGTCGGAGCTGAATGCAGCCCCGCGGTGACATCCGCGGTTTTGAACACCTCGACAAAATTCCGGCCGCTCGCCATCGCTGTACTGACGAAGGTTTCGAGCTTCATCACTCCTGGAAATGGCGAGGCTGACAAATTCTCGAAGTCGCCCACTCTTGTTTCCAGGGATTTCAGCTTGAAATTCAGATCACGAAGCTCGTGCAGGGTCAGGTAGGAAGACTCACGCGCCAGCTCGTCGATCGGCCTTTTCACTGGCGCCTTGGGGTCTTCCGGCTTTCCGCCCAATTCAACGGGAAGGGTCGCGAGTTGCATCTGGTCCGGGGAGAACAGGTCATCCTGGGCTACAAGCAGTTGCCGCTCCAGCTGACCAAACCGGCGATCCGGTTGCTGAGCCGCCAAAGTCTGCACCTCTGAAAGCAAGGCGACACCCTTGTTGTACACCAGAGACAGAGACCCGACCAGAAACATGAGAAGCATCGAAAGAAAGATGCAGGTATAGACCATACCTCGAGAGACAGGGTTGTCGCTGGCACTCTTCAACGACTGCCGAGCCGATTCCACTTGGGCTCTCAGCTCAATAACGTCGGCATGATCATCTTTTCTTTGATCTGCCGGCAGCGCCGCTACTTTCGCTTGAGCGGCGATAAGTTGCTCGTTTCGTGACTTCCCTTTGCTCGCCTCCACGACAAGCCGGTCCGCTTCCAAGAGCAGATCCTCGACGCTTCCAATCTGTGTCGTTTGCGCCAAGCGGACCTCCTTAGCCCAGCCACCCGGGTACAAAGCCATAGGGACTTGGGCATCCACAGGGCGATCCAGGCGGGCCTGGCGGCTGCGCCCAGCACCAGAAATTCGGAGTAAAACAGATTGTCCCTGGAGCGTGCGGGGGAACTTGAGCAAAAGCAGGCCGCGGCAGGACTGTCGCAACACAGACTAACGCCGCGGCCACCGCATTTCGTGCAACCCGCGCTTTCAATTGCTAGCCCCCACAGCTTACCAATCGACTTGAATTAAAGCTCAAATCTTACTGTGCGGCAAGACGACGGCGACGTCTGTGAAATGCATCACTCTCCGCATGGTTCCTATTTGCTTTAACGCGACGGCAAAAATCGTAGCCTTCGGAGACGTTACTCAGGCGGCGAGCCACCCGTAAAAGAAATGCTTGGCGCAATAAATCGCGATGGCGCTTGAGGAATATCCATCAAAAGCACCTCCATCGAACAGGGAGCGCCGCATCGCTGCGGCGCTTCTGCATCTCGTACCGGTCCGCTCAAGCGGCGTTGCGCGCCAGCGCCCGCTGGTTCGACGCGTAGATGGTGTCGCGTTCCGGCAGGGAGCCGGTCTTCAGGCAGTCGATCCAATCGGCGGTCCTGAGCACCGCGGCGAAGCGCGACTGCAGCACCACGCTCACCACGCGATGGATGTCCTCGGCGGACGCATAGCCGGCGCTGTTGGCGTAGGGCACTGAGCCGCTGGCATCCGAAAGAAATTCGACGGCAAAGCCCATATGCACCGCATGGATGATGGTCGACAGGTCGCAATTATGCGTCATGTAGCCGACGACCGCGATCGTATCGATGCCGTTGGCGCGCAGCCAATCCTCGAGGTTCGTGCCGGTGAAGGCGGAAGGCAGCGTCTTCTCGACATAATGGTCGCGGGCACGTCGGGCGATCTCGGGATGCAACTCGGCGCCATGGCTGCCCTTGGCGAAGATCGGCGAGGTTTCGGGCGCCATCTGCTTGATGACCACGACCTTGATGCCGGCGGCGGCCGCGGCGTCCATGGCGCGCGCCACGTTGGCGACGCTGTCGGCGAAGGGCGGATGCTGGATGGCGAGGTTGCCGCCGTTGTAGTCGTTCTGGACATCGACGACGACGAGGGCGCGGCGCGGCTGGATGGCTGGTGCTGACATGGCGTTTCCTTTCGACCGGGTTGACGGACGCAAAGCTAGGCCGGACGCTCACACACAGAAAGTGGCCCGATTGACATTGTTCGAAAAAATCGGGACACTTCCCGCTTCCAAACTCGATGCTGCCTCATGCGCAATCCTGTTATCGCCGCCGTCGCCTTCGACGGCATCAGCCCCTTCCATCTTTCCGTGCCGTGCCTGGTGTTCGGCGCGGACCGCACGAAGCTCGGGTTGCCGCGGTTCGACTTCCGCGTCTGCGCCATCGAAGAAGGACCGATCCACACCGATGCCGGGCTGAGCATCGCTGTCCCGCACGGGCTGCAGGCGCTTGACGACGCCGATATCGTCATCGTCCCGAGCTGGAAGGATCTTGAAGCTCCGCTTGCCGCCCCAATGAAGGAGGCGCTCAACCGCGCCCACCGGCGCGGCGCGCTGATCGTGGGCCTGTGCCTCGGCACCTTCGCCATTGCCGCCGCCGGGCTGCTGGCGGGACGCAAGGCGACCACGCATTGGGCCTATACCGATCAGCTCCAGGCGCTTCACCCCGACATCGCCGTCGACGCCGACGTGCTCTATGTCGACGACGGTGACATCGTCACCTCGGCCGGCGTCGCCGCCGGGCTGGACTGCTGCCTGCACATCGTGCGCGCCCGTTACGGTGCGGAGGCGGCCCTTCGGCTCGCCCGCCACGTCGTGCTCTCGCCGCACCGGCAGGGCGGACAGGCCCAGTTCATCGAACGTCCGCTCGCGCCGACGCCGACCGCCGACCGCTTCGCCAAGGCCCTGGACGAGGTGCAGGCGACGCTCGGCGACGCCCACAGCCTGGACAGCGTCGCCGAAGCGGCGGGCCTTACCCGACGCACCTTCACGCGCCGCTTCCAGAAGACGATCGGCACCAGCTTCGGCGACTGGCTGGCCGACCGGCGCGTGGCGCTGGCGCAGCGGCTGCTGGAACAGACGGACAAGTCGATGGATATGGTGGCCTTCGAGGCCGGCTTCGGCAGCGCCACGTCGCTGCGCCAGCATTTCGCCGCGCGGCTCAGAACCTCACCAATGCAATACCGGCGCGAATTCTCCAGGCAAACGCCATCGGGCCGGGAGGCATTTCTCTAAACCAAAGCTTTACCGCTTCCCAATCGTCCGCGCCGGGTTGCCGACGACGGTTACATTGGCCGCCACGTCGCGCGTCACCACCGCTCCCGCGCCGACGATGGCGCCGTCGCCTATGCTGATGCCGGCGAGGATCACCGCGCTGCCGCCGATCCAGGCATTGTCGCCGATCGTCACCGGTTTGGCGATCTCCAGTCCGGCAAGCCGGCCGGCGGCCTCGCGGTGATGCTCGGCGCAATAGATCTGCACATTGGGTCCAAGCAGCGTCCCTTTGCCGATGCGCACCGGCGCGGTGTCGAGGATGGTGCAGCCGGCATTGAGGAAGGCGCCTTCGCCGAGGAGCAGGTTGAAACCATAGGCACAATGGAACGACGCCTCGATGCGCGCGCCGTCGCCCACGCCGCCGAGCAGCGCCCGCAAGGCCGGGCCGATGTTGCCGCGCTGCCGGGGCGGCAGGCCGTTGTGCTCGAACACGGCATCGCGGGCGGCAACGCGCAGCTCTTCCAACTCCGGGTCGACGCAGGTGTACCACTCGCCCGCCGCCATCTTCATGCGTTCGCTTGTCGTCATGGCCGCTCCTCCGATGCCGCCTGCTGCCAAAGCACGATCCATCCTGTGGCGAAAGCCCATGGCCAAACGCCGGGTCTATGCTAGCCTGCCATCTCGGGACCGCGCGAGGCCCGATTTTGAGGGGTCAATCATGCTTTACCTGCTTGCATTGCTGATCGGTGTCGTTGCCGGCCTGCGCGCCATGACCGCGCCGGCCGCCGTCGCCTGGGGTTCGTATCTCGGCTGGCTCCCGGTTGCCGGTACCTGGGCGAGCTTCATGGGCCACTGGGCTGCCGTCGGCATCTTCACCATCCTGGCGATCGTCGAGCTCGTCACCGACCAGCTGCCGTCGACGCCGAGCCGCAAGGTGCCGCAGCAGTTCGGCGCCCGCATCGTCACGGGCGCCTTCACCGGCGCGGTGATCGGCGCGACCGGCGGCGCCACCATCGGCGGCCTCATTGCCGGCGCGATCGGCGCGGTGATCGGCACGCTCGGCGGCGCCGAAGCGCGGGGCCGGCTGGCCGCCGCCTTCGGCAAGGATCCACCCGCCGCCTTCATCGAGGACGCGGTCGCCATCGTCGGCGGCCTGCTCATCGTGGCAGGGGTCGCATGAGCGCGAAGAGCTTCGACGCCATCGTCATCGGCGCCGGCCAGGCCGGCCCGCCGCTCGTCGGTCGGCTCGAGGCCGTCGGCATGAGCGTCGCGCTGATCGAGCGCAAGTTTATCGGCGGCACCTGCGTCAACACCGGCTGCATGCCAACCAAGACGATGGTGGCGAGCGCCTATGCCGCGCATCTTGCCCGCCGCGCCGCCGATTACGGCGTGGCGCTCTCCGGTCCCGTCGGCGTCGACTATCAGAGGATCAAGGCGCGCAAGGACAAGGTAACGAATGATGCCCGCGGCAATCTGGAAAACTGGATCGCCGGGATGAAGAGCTGCACCCTCTACCGGGGTCATGCGCGATTCCAATCCGCCAACACGGTGCGCGTCGGCGACGAGCTTCTGACCGCGCCGAAGATCTTCCTCAACACCGGCGGCCGCGCCTCCGTGCCGGACCTGCCCGGCGTCAACGATGTCCCCTACCTCACCAACTCCTCGATGATGGACCTCGACGTGCTGCCCGGCCATCTCGTCGTCGTCGGCGGCAGCTACATCTCGCTCGAATTCGCGCAGATGTTTCGCCGTTTCGGCTCCGAGGTCACCGTGATCGAGAAGGCGCCGCGGCTGACCGGCCGCGAGGACGAGGACACCTCGGCCGCCATCCAGTCGATCCTCGAAAACGAAGGCATCACCGTCCATGTCGGCGCCGACGACATCGGCTTCGCCAGGAAGGGAAACGAGATCGCCGTGACCTTCTCCGCCGGCAAGCCGCCGGCCGTCGGCACGCATGTGCTGCTGGCGCTTGGCCGAGTGCCCAACACCGACGATCTCGGCCTCGACAAGGCCGGCGTCGAGGTCGACCAGCGCGGCTTCATCGTCGTCGACGACCAGCTGCGCACCAGCGTGCCCGGCATCTGGGCGATGGGCGACTGCAACGGCAAGGGCGCCTTCACACACACCTCCTACAACGACTACGAGATCGTCGCCGCCAATCTGCTCGACAACGATCCGCGCAAGGTAAGCGACCGCATCGAGGCCTACGCGCTCTACATCGATCCGCCGCTGGGCCGCTGCGGCATGACCGAAGCGGCCGTGAAGAGATCCGGCCGCCGGGCGCTGGTCGGCCAGCGCCCGATGACCCGCGTCGGCCGCGCCGTCGAGAAGGGCGAGACGCAAGGCTTCATGAAGATCCTGGCCGACGCCGACACCGGCGAGATCCTCGGCTGCGCGGTGCTCGGACCGGGTGGCGACGAGGCCATCCACTCAGTGCTCGACCTCATGTACGCCAAGGCGCCGATCTCGACGCTGGCGCGCGCCATGCACATTCACCCCAACGTCTCGGAACTTCTGCCGACCATCGCCCAGGAACTAAAGCCGCTGGTCTGAGGCAATCGCGGCGCTTGACTGCCGCGCCCTGCCGCAGGCGCAGCCGATCCTGCGCCGACAGCCCAATCCGCCCACTCGACAGCCGAACCGCAAACATGCATGTCTGCCTCTCCACCGGGGGCACCCATGCAGAAAGACATCGAACGCATTGCCGGCGACGCCGAAGGCACGACTTACGAGTTCCCGGTCTTTCGCTTCGAAGGCACGGACAAGGCGGCGCCGAGTGCCTATCTGCAAGCCGCCCTTCACGCCGGCGAATTGCCGGGCGTCGTGGCCATCGATGCGCTGATGCCGATGCTTGCCGAGGCGGAAGCGGAGGGCCGCATCAGGGGCGCCATCACCGTCGTGCCATGGGCCAATCCGGTCGGCCGCGCCCAGTATCATTTCGGCGAGCATCAGGGCCGCTTCAACCTCGGCACCCGCACCAATTTCAACCGTTCCTTCCCGCTGCTTGCCGCGCCGGATGCCAAGCTCTTGCCGGATGTCAGCCTCGGCGGCGCCGACCGCCGGCTGAAGAACCGGCTCGTGCAGCTTTCACTCGGCAACGACATCGTGCTCGACCTCCACTGCGACGACGAAGGTCTCGCCTATCTCTACATCCACACCAGCCTGTGGCCGCATATGGCCGACTGCGCGGCCGCCATGGGCGTCGATGCCGTCGTGCTGTGGAGCGAGGACAACAGCGGCACCTTCGAGGGCGCCTCGATCATGCCTTACCAGAATGTCCCTTCGAGTGTTGCGCGCTTCGACCGCCGCGTCGCCACCACGGTCGAATACCGCGGCATGCTGGACGTCGACGGCGCTTTGGCCGCGTCCGATGCCGCCGGCCTATATTGCCTGCTGGTGACGCGCGGCGTCATCCAGGATGCTTTCGTTTCGAAGGCGAGCAACTTCACTGGTGCCGTTGTGCCGCTGGAAAACATCGACATGATGCCTTCGCCCAGGGCCGGCGCGATCCTTTACGACGTCAAGCCCGGCGATCGCGTTGAGAAGGGTGACAGGTTGGCCACGATCGTCCATGCGCCCGGCGAGCTGGGCGGTCGCACCGAGGTCTTTGCGCCGCAGTCGGGCTTCATCCTGACCCGCCGTTCGCGCCGCATCATCCGCGCCGGCGAGGACCTGCTGAAGCTCGCAGGCGACAAGAGGAGCGACGACGCGCGCTCGGGCACGCTGGAGGACTAACGCATGTCGCCCAAGAGTGCGCAGCGGTTTTGGGAGAACGACTTGCACCAGACAAAGGCTTGCAGGCTTTCACCATCCGCATGAAATCCAGTTGCACGGACCTCCATTCGCCGCTATGGGAGTCGCCATGAACATGCGTTCGAACAAGACCGTTTGGTGGTGGGCTCGCTGACAGCGGCCGGTTCGAACGCGCGTGCGTAAAGAGAGGGTGGCCGCAACGGAATGTCCGGGCGGCCATTTGTTTTTCCAAGCCATTCCCGGGTCCGTTGCCCAAAACGCTGATGGAGACGGCAATGACGACTAAAGTTCTGGACAACGGGGCCGAGCGCTTCGTCACCGCGGGCGGGGTGACGATCACCCGCGAACGCCACGACCAACCCTATGAAGGCGCCATCGACGCCTATGTCGATGGCCTGAATTCGCGCCGCGGCGCGGTGTTTTCCTCCAACTACGAGTATCCAGGCCGTTACACGCGCTGGGACACGGCCATCATCGATCCGCCGCTGGTGATCTCGGCGCGCGGCCGCGCCATCCGCATCGAGGCGTTGAACGCCCGCGGCGAGGTGCTCTTGCCGGTGATCGGCAAGGCGCTTGGCGAGCTCAGCGAGGTGACGATCGCCGAAGCCTCGAAAAAGCTGATCCGCCTCGATGTCGCCAAGCCCGGTCGCGTCTTCACCGAGGAGGAGCGCAGCCGCGTTCCGTCCGTCTTCACGGTGCTGCGCGCCATCACCGCGCTGTTCAAGACCGCCGAGGACGCCAATCTCGGCCTGTACGGCGCCTTCGGCTACGATCTCGCCTTCCAGTTCGATCCGGTCGACTACAAGCTCGAGCGCAGAGAAAGCCAGCGCGATCTCGTGCTGTTCCTGCCCGACGAGATCCTGGTCGTCGACCATTATTCGACCAAGGCCTGGACCGATCGCTACGACTATTCCGGCGAAGGCTTTTCGACCGAAGGTCTGCCGCGCGACGCCCATGTCGAGCCGTTCAGAACCGCCGACCGCATCCCACCGCGCGGCGACCATGAGCCGGGCGAATATGCCAACCTGGTGCGGCGCGCCATGGAGAGCTTCAAGCGCGGCGACCTGTTCGAGGTCGTCCCCGGCCAGATGTTCTACGAGCGCTGTGAGACCCAGCCCTCCGACATTTCCCGCAAGCTGAAATCGATCAATCCCTCCCCCTATTCCTTTTTCATCAATCTCGGCGAAAACGAATATCTGATCGGCGCCTCGCCGGAGATGTTCGTGCGCGTCAACGGCCGGCGCGTCGAGACGTGCCCGATCTCGGGCACCATCAAGCGCGGCGACGACGCCATCTCGGACTCCGAGCAGATCCTCAAGCTGCTCAACTCCAAGAAGGACGAGTCCGAGCTCACCATGTGCTCGGACGTCGACCGCAACGACAAATCGCGGGTCTGCGAGCCGGGCTCGGTGCGCGTCATCGGCCGCCGCCAGATCGAGATGTATTCGCGCCTGATCCACACCGTCGACCACATCGAGGGACGACTGCGCGAAGGCATGGACGCCTTCGACGCCTTCCTGTCGCACGCCTGGGCGGTCACCGTCACCGGCGCGCCGAAGCTCTGGGCCATGCGCTTCATCGAGCAGAACGAGAAGAGCCCGCGCGCCTGGTATGGCGGCGCCATCGGCATGGTCAACTTCAACGGCGACATGAACACCGGGCTGACGCTGCGCACCATCCGCATCAAGGACGGCATCGCCGAGGTGCGCGCCGGTGCCACGTTGCTCTTCGACAGCGTTCCCGAGGAAGAAGAAGCCGAAACCGAATTGAAGGCATCCGCCATGCTCTCCGCCATCCGCGACGCCAAGGCCGGCAACGCCGCCGGCACCGAACGCGCCACCGCGCGCGTCGGCGACGGCGTCAACATCCTGCTCGTCGACCACGAGGATTCCTTCGTCCACACTCTGGCCAACTACTTCCGCCAGACCGGCGCCAATGTCTCCACCGTGCGCACACCGGTGCCGGAGGAGGTTTTTGAGCGGCTGAAGCCCGACCTCGTCGTGCTGTCGCCCGGCCCCGGCACCCCGAAGGATTTCGACTGCGCGGCCACCATCAAAAGGGCGCGCGCCCGCGACCTGCCCATCTTCGGCGTCTGCCTTGGCCTGCAGGCGCTGGCCGAGGCCTATGGCGGCGAGCTCCGGCAACTGCATATCCCGATGCACGGCAAGCCCTCGCGCATCCGCGTCTCGAAGCCCGGCATCATCTTCTCCGGTCTGCCCAAGGAAGTGACGGTCGGCCGCTACCATTCGATCTTCGCCGATCCGGTGCGCCTGCCCGATGGATTCGTCGTAACAGCCGAGACCGAGGACGGCATCATCATGGCCTTTGAGCATCGCAAGGAGCCGATCGCCGCCGTGCAGTTCCATCCGGAATCGATCATGACGCTCGGCCACAATGCCGGCATGCGCATCATCGAGAACATCGTCGCGCATCTGCCGCGCAAGGCCAAGGAAAAGGCCGCCTAGGGCGGTGCAGGGATGAGCGCGGCGACCACGATGACGACGGCGGAAACGAAGGCGGCGGCCAGGCAAAAGGTCGCCACCCTTGCCTTCTGGTCGATCGTCGTCGCCTGTGTCGTGCTCGTCCTCAAGCTTGCCGCCTGGTACATCACCGGCTCCGTCGCGCTTTATTCCGATGCGGCGGAATCGATCGTCAACGTCATTGCATCGGCCGCCGCCTTCTGGGCGATCCAGATCAGCTACAAGCCCGCCGACCAGGACCATCCCTTCGGCCATCACAAGGCCGAGTATTTCTCGGCCGTGCTCGAAGGCGTGCTGATCGTCGTCGCGGCCCTGCTGATCATCAGCGAGGTCTGGCGATCCTGGCAGCACCCGGCGCCGTTGGAGCAGCCCTGGAAAGGCCTTGCCGTCAACGGCGTGGCGACGATTATCAATGCGATCTGGGCCTGGGCACTGATCCGCGCCGGGCAGAACGCCAAGTCGCCCGCGTTGACTGCCGACGGCCAGCACATCATGACCGACGTGGTGACGTCCGTCGGCGTGTTCGGCGGCCTTGTCGGCGCGGTGCTTACAGGCTGGCAGATCCTCGACCCCGCGCTTGCCGTCATCGTCGCGCTCAACATTCTCTGGCAGGGCTGGCACGTCATCGGTTCGTCGATGAGCGGGCTGATGGACCGCGCCGTCGACACCCAGGAGCACATGCAGATCCGCGACATCATCTCGGCCAATTCGAGGGGCGCGCTGGAGGTGCATGACCTGAAGACGCGCATCGCCGGGCGCGCCACCTTCATCGAGTTCCACCTGGTGGTCGACGCCGACATGACGGTCGGCGCCAGCCATGTCATCTGCGACCGCATCGAGGATGCGCTGAAAGCCGAGATTCCCTCGGTGCGCGTCACCATCCATGTCGAGCCGGACGACGAGGCGAAGCTGCCGAAAGGCACCACGGCGGTGCCTTTCGCCTGAAATTCACCAGGTCTCGATCGCCAGACCCTTGATCCGCTCGAACTCCCGAACGTTTCGCGTCATCAACATCAGGCCGCGGGCACGTGCCTGGCCTCCAATCAGCACATCAAAGGGACCAATTGGAGTTCCCGATGTCGCCAGCATCGCCCGAATCTCACCAGCGTGCCTTGCATCTTCCCGATCGAATTCGAGCACCGGGAAGAAGAGCGCATCCAGGCGTGCAAGATTCTCGGTCGTTCGCTGGCCCCTGTAGGCTCCATAATAGAACTCATGCGCGACGACGGCTGAAAGCGCAAAATCTTGCGGCTTATTTCGCTTTAGCACTGTCAACAAATCCTCATCGCCCTTCATGACGGCGATGACTGCATTGGTGTCGAGCAGATAGATCACTTGAAGACGTCACCGAGAGCGGGCCGTTTCTGCTCCTCCGGCCTTTCCTGCGCCGCGTCGACAAAATCGTCGTCAAGTGTCCCGATCACCTGATCGAGCCAAGCCCAATCCTGCGGAAGAGGTTCAAGAACTACAGTCTGACCATGACGGCGGATCGAAACCTCGTCGGTTTCAAAGCGAAACTCCTTCGGCAGGCGTACTGCCTGCGAACGACCTGACCAGAATATTTTTGCTTTGTTCATAGCGATCAAAACCAATGATATCTAGCAAAAATATATAGCGTCGCACCAATGCGAACAAGGGTGTCCGTCTATCTTTACGGCGCGCAGGCCGACTGCAGCATCGGGTTTAGCCGGTACACCTTGTCGTCGGACTTCGTCTTGCCGCCCGCCGCCTTCGAGCAGAGATCGACGATGGCAAGCGCGCTGTTGGGGTTGGCCAGCAACATCGTGCCGCTGGCGCCACGTTTCAGGAAAATCTCCTTCTGCGAGATGTCGCAGGCAAAATCGCTCATCTTGGAACTTCCCGAGCAGCGCCACTGGTCGGCCTCGCCCTGGCAGGAATAGGTCTGGGTGACCTTCGCACCCTTCTGCCTCGTCGTCACCGAGACGGCAATGTCGGCGCCGTCGGGCCAGTTGGCGGCATCGCCGCCGGCGGCGAACGAGGCGAGCTCGATCGGGCCGCGGAAGACGCGGATCGACTTCGTCATCTGGTCGGGATGCGATTTCAGATGCGCGTCGTCATAGTCGCGCCCGTAACAGAAGGGCTGGTCGGGCTTCAGCCGCTGGCGCAGCGGAGCCCCCAGCGCCGGATCAATCGGGTCGATGCGCGCGAACTCCGCCTTGCAGGTGTCGGCCGGCATCGGGTCGAGGCGGAAATTGTCATCCTCGCTGCCCAGCGCCTGCTCGTTGTACTTCGCCTTGCCGAGATCCTCCTCCGCGCCGGCGTCGAGATAGACGTCAGGCTGTACGTTGGAGAGGATCAGCCGGCCTTTGTCATCGACCTTGAGCGAAGCGAGCGTGCGGTCGCATTCCATGCCGCAGCGGATGCCGCTCGCCTTGTCGCCCGGGTCCTCCTTGTTGCACCAGCCGGCTGCCCATTCCGGCTTCCTGGCATCGCGCACCGTGGTGGTGAGAAAGCTGTTATAGGCGGCATCGCCGAGCGCGCTCGGCTCCTCATTCGGCCGGCTGACCGGATCGTGGCCGTAATAGAAGAAGATGCGCGCCACCTTCTGGTGCGCATGCGCCTTGAGATGGGCGGCATCGTAAACGCGGCCGAAGCAGACGTCGGTGCCGTTGGGGCTGAGTTCGAGAAGCTTGGGCGCACCGTCGGCAAGCGCCGCGCCGACAAAAAGCAACGCGGCACCGAGCGCCGCGCCCCCAGCCATCCTTGAGGCCATGCCACCCTCCTCGCACCGACAGGACTTCGATATGCTAGCCTAGAGCAATTCCAGGGAAAAGTGTGAGCGGTTTTCCGTCCGGAATTGCGTAAAAACAATGAGATAGGGCGTTTCGCCGTTTCCGTGAAACAGTGAAACGCACTAAGCACGAAGCTCGGGCGATGCAAAATCGTGCAGGCAGGCAGAGGAGGATAGGATGCTGCGCCGTGACATTTTCCGCGCCGGTCTTGCCGGAGCCGCCGGTCTTTTCGGTTTGCGTCAGGCAAGTGCCGCGACCGGCGAGGAGAAGCTGAAGGTCGCCTATCATCTCAGCGACGCCGACAAGGTCAACTTCGTTCTCGGCAACATCAAGAACCACTATGAGGGCACCGGCGGCAATGTCGAGATCGTGCTTGTCGTGCACGGTTCGGCCCTTGCGTCCTTCAAGGCCGGGAGCGCTTCCGGCGCGACGTCCAGTCGCTTTGCCGGCCTCGTCCAGCAGGGGCTCGTTCCGCAGGCCTGCGGCAACACGCTGCGCGGCATGGACATCGCCGTGACCGACCTGCTCGCCGGCTTCCAGGTCGCCGACAAGGGCGGCGTGGTCAAGCTCGCGGAGCTGCAGCGGCAGGGCTACGTCTATCTCCGACCCTGATTTCGGGCTCTGATTTCGGCTGGACTTGAACACCTGGCCGGCATGCGTCTACCAATGGCCGGCGCAATCCCGGAGATATCGACGTGCCAGCTGATCCGACCACGCTTGTCATCCCGGACCTTGCCGGCAAGGCGGTGCTTGTCACCGGTGCCTCGACCGGGATCGGCGCCGCGCTTGCCCAGGCCTATGCCCGGCAGAACTGCCGTGTCGCCCTGCACTACAATTCGAGCCGGGAAGCCGCCGAAAAGCTCGCCGAGGCCATCCGCGACGACGGCGGCGAAGTGTTCCTGACCCAGGGCGATTTTTCGGTTCCCGCCGACGTCGAGCGCGTGGTCCAAGAGAGTGCGCACCATTTCGGCCGGCTCGACGGGCTGGTCAACAATGCCGGCGGCATGCTCGGCCGCGTCGCCTATGCCGACCAGACCGAGGCGCATTACGACGCGGTGATGGATCTTAACGCGCGATCGGTGCTGACCGCCTCGCGCAAGGCGATCCCTTGGCTGAAGCGCCAGGGCGGCTTCATCATCAACACCACCTCGATCGCCGCCCGCAACGGCGCCGGCGGCGGCGCCGGCCTCTACGGCTCGTCCAAGGCCTTCGTCTCCAATGTGACGCGCGGCATGGCCAAGGAGCTGATCGGCTTCGGCATCCGCGTCAATGCCGTGGCGCCCGGCACCATCCTGACCCCGTTCCACGAGCGCTATTCGAACGCCGAGCAGATGAAAGCCATGGTTGCGACCATACCCCAAGGCCGCGCCGGGACGGCCGAGGATTGCGTCGGCGCCTATCTGTTCCTGTCCTCCGGCCTGTTGAGCGGCTACATCGTCGGCCAGGTGATCGAGGTCAATGGCGGCCAGTTGATGCCGTGAGCCGAGACCGGCATACTCATGCGGCATACAACCTGGAGGAAGGCATGTTCGGACTGATCGGCAAGATGCGGGCGGCACGCGGCCAGCGCGACGCAGTCATGGATGTGCTGCGTGAGACGACCGGTGCCCTGCCCGGCTGCCTGAGCTACATCATCGCCACCGACCCCGCCGATGCCGACGCGATCTGGGTCACAGAAGTGTGGACCGACCAGGCAAGCCACAAGGCCTCGCTGCAACTGCCCGAAGTCCAGGCAGCGATCGCCAAGGCGCGCCCCTTCATTCACGGCTTCGAATTCCAGGTCGAGACCCATCCGATCGGAGGCTTCGGTCTTCCGGCCGAGAAGAGTGGCTGAAGCCACCACGATCAGCTAGTTATGTGCAGGAGGCGGGCTCGTATTTGGCCCGTGCCCGGGCACGCCCATCTTGGCGAAGATATTTGCTCGCAACGGTGAGGGAGCTGTGGCTTGTTGCTTTGACGCAACACGGCCGCAGATCGCATCGATCGACCGCGATTTTTGAGTGCCGCAGTCGTCATTTGACGACTGGCCATCGCCCGACCTGCCCGGTCAGGATAGCCGTACGAACATTGGATCGGGCGGGGGGCGCTCTTGGCTTCGACTTTGGACGTTCTTAGGGGTTATGCGGGTCGTCGCGACGGCGCGCCGTTCGCAACGGGGATTTCGCGCCGCCGCCATGCCGCGATCCTTCCGGCCTGGATGTTTCTGATAGTTGGTTTATCGGCGCTCCTTGTTGGAAGCTCGGTTGCCGTCGCTGACCCGGCCGCGGTTTGTCAGAATTATACAACCGGACATATGTATACAGGGCTTGCGGACGACTGCGACGTCCCCAATGAGGTTCCCATAGGATCCATGAATTTTGATTCCGGGACCAGCATGAACATGGGTCCCGTGCACCTCAATACCGGCGTCAATGGTCTCTCGACCTTCGATGCCAACGTAAATTTCGATGGGCTGATCCAGGTCCACCAGGCGACGATCAACCAGGGCACGTTCAGCGGCAGCCTGTCGGTCACGAGCGGCGCGACCGTCAACATGGGAGGCAACCGGATCGAGAATGTCGGCACGCCGACCGCCGGAACCGATGCCGCCACAAAGGACTATGTCGACGGTCTGGCAGGTATCGGCGCGGCGAAGGACACCGAGCAGGACGGCAGGCTCGACGGCGTCGAGGCCAAGAACGTCGAGCAGGATGGCCGCCTCGATGGCCACGACACGATGCTGGCAGCGCATCAGGCGACACTCGACACCCACACACTCCAGATCACCGACCTCGACAGCCGGGTGACGACGAACACGCAGGACATCGCCAGCCTCGACAACCGGGTGACCGGCCTTGAAGCCAGCGTCGGCGAAGGTTTCTCCAGGCTGGACGGGCGCATCGACCGGGCTTTCGAGGGCGCGGCGATGGCGATGGCGATGGCGGCGCCGGCGATGCCGTCGGACAAGAACTATGCCGTCTCCATCAACTGGGGCGATTTCGAGGGAAAGAACGCCTTCGCCGGCACCGCCCAGGCGCGCATCAGCGAAAGCTTAATGGTCCATGGCGGCATCGGCGTCGGCTCGTCGGGGGCGGTGGGCGGCCGCGCGGGCCTGACCTACGCCTGGTAACTTGCGACGGCCCTGACGGCGCAATGCAATCGCCTGCCCCGACGGACCGAAAGCCGATAGCGATCCGATGAAGCCTAACCTGCCCCGCCTCCTGCTCGCCATAGCACTGCCTCTCGCGTTGGCGCAGCCGCTTCCAGCGGCGGCTCAGCAGGAGAAGAAGACGCAACGCGCGGCGAAACCCGCAGGGCCGGACAAGCCCAAGCCCGCCAACATCGACAGGAACGGCGTGCTGATCCTGGTGCGATCCGCGCTGCTGGCGGTCGACCAGGCCAACAAGACCGGCAACTACACCGTGCTGCGCGACCTCGGCGCACCGGGCCTTCAGGCCAACACCGCCGCGCAGCTGGCCGAGATATTCGCCAGCCAGCGCAAGCGAGGCCTCGACCTCGCCGGCGTCGCCGTGCTGGAGCCGCAGCTGACATTGCTGCCGCAGATTGAGACCAACGGCATGCTGCACATGGCGGGCTTCTTTCCATCCGTGCCTTTGCGGCTGAACTTTGAGCTGCTTTTCGCTCCCGCCGACCACCAGTGGAAGCTCTTTGGCATCTCGGTCGATCTCGGCAACAACAGCCCTCAGGCGCCGGACGGTCCCCAGGCCCCGGCCCCGACGGCAGCGGCCGAAACGCCGGTGGCGCCGGCCGCCGCCATCGCCACAAAACCGAAAGGCGGCACCAACTAAGAGCGGCTCATCGTTTCACGGGGATTGCTTTATCTCCGTTCTGACGCAAATCCGGCCCGAAAACCGTTTCACACTTTTCCCGGAATTGCTCTAAGAGCCGGGTATGGACTCCTCGCCGGAACATCAGCACCCGGACCAGCCGCCCATTGAACGCATGGCGCGATTGCGCCCGCCGCAGCAGTGGCTGGTGCTGATGGTGCTCTCGCTGCTCCTTGCCGGCGCGCTGGAACTGGCCGCCCTGCCGGCGGCGCTGCTGATCGGCCCGATGATGGCCGCGATCCTTGCCGGCACCAACGGCGCCAAGGTGCGCGTGCCTCACCCGCTGTTCGGCTCCGCTCAGGCTGTGGTTGGCTGCCTGGTGGCGAATTCGATCTCGGTCGACATCTTTCCGGTCTTCTACGCCGAATGGGCGCTCTTCCTCACAGTGGTGATCGCCACTGTCGCCGCCTCCAGCCTGCTCGGCTGGCTGATCAGCCGCTGGCGCATCCTGCCCGGCACCACCGCCGTCTGGGGCTCCTCGCCGGGCGCGGCCACCGCCATGGTGCTGATGGCCGGCGCCTTCGGCGCGGATCAGCGTCTCGTCGCCTTCATGCAGTATCTGCGCGTCATCTTCGTCTCGATGACGGCGGCGCTGGTCGCCAAGATGTGGGTCGACACGTCGGGCGTCGAAGTGCCGCCTGTCGTCTGGTTTCCGCAGATCGATCCGATGGCCTTTGGCGCCACCATCGCCATCACGATCGTCGGCGGCCTGCTCGGCAAGCTGCTCAGGCTGCCCTCGCCCTTCTTTCTCGGCACCTTCATCTTCGGCACGCTAGTTCATCTCGGCTTCGGCGTGCCGATGCAGTTGCCGCCCTGGCTGCTGGCGGCGAGCTACGCCATCGTCGGCTGGTCGATCGGGCTGAACTTCACCCGGCCGATCCTGCGCCACGCGGCACGCGCGCTGCCGCAGATCATCGCCTCGATCGTGGCGCTGATCGCCTTCTGCGGCGCCATGGCGTTCGTCATCAGCCGCGTGCTCGGCATCGACCCGCTGACCGCCTATCTGGCGACCAGCCCCGGCGGCATGGACAGCGTCGCTATCATTGCCGCCGCCGCGCAGAACGTCGACATCTCCTTCGTCATGGCGCTGCAGTCGGCCCGCTTCCTGGTCGTGCTGCTCATTGGGCCAAGCGTCGCCAAGCTGGTGGCGCGAAACGTCAAGGACTGATCCGCGGTATCGATAAAGTGGGGAGGAAAATACCGATGAACCGCCGTTTGAACGCCGTCGATCTCTCTGGCCGTTCCGCCGTGGTGACCGGCGGCGCGCAAGGCATCGGCCTTGCCGTCGCCCGCCGCCTGCTCGCCTCGGGCGCAAGCGTCGCCATCTGGGACATCGACCAGGCCGCGATGACAAGCGCCGTCGCCGGGCTTTCGGCGCTTGGCCGCGTGAAAACCTTCCTTTGCGACCAGTCGCAGATCGAGGCCGTCGACCGCGCCGCCAGCGAGACCGAACGGGCGCTTGGGCCCGTCGATCTTCTCGTCAACAATGCCGGCATTGCCGGGCCGGCAGCGACCGTGGTGGACTATGACCCCGCCTCCTGGCGGCAGATCGTCGACATCGACCTCAACGGCGTCTTCTACTGCTGCCGACGCCTGGTGCCCGGCATGATCGCGCGCAACTACGGCCGCATCGTCAACGTCGCCTCCGTGGCCGGCAAGGAGGGCAATCCGAACGCCGCCGCCTATTCGGCCGCCAAGGCCGGGGTGCTCGCATTGACCAAGTCGCTCGGCAAGGAGCTCGCCGGTTACGACATCGCCGTCAACGCGCTGACCCCCTCGCCCGCCCGCACCCGGATCCTCGAGCAGCTCACCGAGGCCCAGGTGACCTACATGCTCGGCAAGGTGCCGCGCGGCCGTTTCGTCGAAGTGGAGGAGGCGGCGGCGATGGTCGCCTTCATGCTCTCGGACGAGAATTCCTTCACCACCGGCGCCACCTTCGATCTTTCCGGCGGGCGCGCCACCTACTAGAGCAATTCCAGGAAGTGCGTAGCGGTTTTCCGCCCGGAATCGCGTCAAATCAAGTAGAGCGTTCAGCGTTTCACGGAAACGCCGAACGGCTCTATCTTATTGTTTTTACGGTATGTTCAGATTCAGGTCAGGCCGAGCCGAAAACGGTGGCTTTCGAGTACCGGAGCGGAGCGGACATTCAGGTCCGTGAGCACCGGAAGCGCAGAAGGCCGTCGTTTGCAGGCCGGCATCACCTGAATATCAGCACAGCTCAATCGATCCTGTGCATCAGATCGTCGTCCAGCCAGCGGCCGAAGAAGTAGACCAGCTGCTTATGCCACCACGGCCAGTCATGGCTGACGTCGCCGCCCCAATAGTCGACCCAGGCCGGAATGGATTTGTCGCGCAGCACCTGTTCCAGTTCGCGGGTTTCGACAAGCATGCGCTCTTCCCAGGCGCCTTGCCCGCAGCAGAAGATCAGCCTCAGCGCCCTCAGCCGCCCGAGCAGCTTCTGGTCGACGATGCCCGGCAGATAGTCGAGCGGCGAATTGTAGAAGATGCTGCCCTCGAGCGTCCGGCCGAAGAAATCGCGGCTCGAATAGACGCCCGACAGCGAGATCACGCCGCTTGCCAGCTCCGGAAAGCGGAACACGAAATTCGACGAGTGGTAGCCGCCCATCGAGCAGCCGCAGAACAGCGGCTTCAAGCTGCGTCCGCCATTGGCCTTGGCCGCTACCGACTGCAGCTCCGGCAGCGCCTCCTCGCGCACATAGCGGAAATAGGCCTCGTGGCGTGCGATGCGATGAGTGGGGTCGCCATGCTTGTCGAAGAAGGATTCCGAATCGATGCCGTCGAGCGTGAACAGCTGGATCCGGCCTGTGTCGATGAATTCGGCGAGCGCTGAGACGCCGCCCGAATCCTCGAACTGGTAGAAGCGCCCCTGCGAGGTCGGGAACACCACCACCGGGCGCCCGGCATGACCGTAGCGCTTGTATTCCATGTCGCGGCCGAGATTGCGGGCATGGCCCTTGTGGTAGGAAACGTCCATCGCCTCACGCCTTTTCCGCGTGGATATAGTCGACCGCATGGCGCAGCGCCTTCGGGTCCTTGGAGCGCATCTGGTAGGCGTAGTTCCCCATGGCGCGGCTGAAAACCTCTTCGATGGCCTGGTGGTGGACGATCTTGTCGCCGTGCGCGGCTAGCACGTCCTCATGGCTGTGCAAATAGTCGAGGTGCCGTTTGCGGCTGGCATAGGCGGTGAAATACTTGCCTTTGTAGGGGCCGCCGGCGGCGTCCTTCACCACCATGTTTGCCCATTCGGCATAGACGTCGATGTCGAAGGTGTAGTTGATCGCGTCCGTCATCCAGGCGCCGGGCGGACGCATGTTGACCTCGAGCGCGATGATGCGCTTGTCGTTCGTCTCGAACAATTCGATGTGGAAGAAGCGTTCGCGCACGTCGAACGCCTTCAGGATCTTGCGGCCCGCTTCCTCGACCGCCGGCGTGATCTCGGGGAAGCAGGTGTAGCTCATGTGGCGGTCGCGGTTCACCACTTCCATGACGCTCTGGTCGTAGCGGTGGCTCGCCGCCAGCACCACCTCGCCGTCGCGGTTGACCAGCCCGTCGAAGGTCACCACCAGCCCCTCGATGAACTGCTCCATGACGAAGCTGACGCCCTCGGGCTTGTCCTTGAAGAACTGGTCGAGCTCCTTCGCGTTGGAGATCTTGAAGGTATTCGAGGCGCCGGAGCCGGAGTCCGGCTTCACCACCACCGGATAACCGACGCGGCGGATGAAGGTCATGGCCCCGGCGCGGTCCGAGCATTTGCGCTGCGGAATGGTCTCGACACCGCTCTTGCGGAAGAAGGCGCGCATGCGGCTCTTGCGCTTCAGATTCTTCACGAAATCGAGCTTGGTGCCGAAGATATTGAAGTCGGTGCGGATGTTGGCTTCCAGCTCCAGCCAGTGCTCGTTCAGGGATTCGAAGCGGTCGATGCGGCCCCATTTGTGGATGAAGTGCCCCATGGCCCGGAACACGGCATCGTAATCTTCCATGTCGGCGACGCGGTAATATTCCGAAAGCGCCGCCTTGAGCTTGCCGCTCAGCGCCTCATAGGGCGCGTCGCCGATACCGAGCACGGTGGCGCCGGCCTTTTTCAGCCGGTCGCAGAAATCGGCGCCGTTGGCCGGAAAATGCGGCGAGAAGAACACGAAATTCATGCACGGCCTCCCCTGGGATCAGATCCTCCGCAAGCGAGTGTGGCGCATTTGCCTGGTGCGGGGAAGAGCCCGCACCAAATGCATGTCGCGCGAAAGTGTGCGGCGGATTTGGAAACGACATGCACAAAAACCAAGGACTTGGAGCGCGTCGCTCGAATCCGTTTCGACGCGACGCGCTTCAAGTGCGTCGGCCCTGCACTTGCCTCCTGATGGCCGCTCCTGTAAGAGAGCCGGCATGACCACGCGCACCCGCTCCGTCGCTTCTCCTCGCCCCGGCTTTGCCGGCGAGACCGTGCGCGCGCTTGCTTCGACCCTGCTTCTTCTCGGCCTTATCGGCGATCGCCGGGTTCGCTGAAGGAGCGCCCGGCGGTCGATAGCCGCCGCCCCAGGCGCATGCTCCTCGGCTAGATTGGCAAGTCACATCAAGCGAACGAAACTTTGGTAAAGGCGCCGCTCGGCACCAATCCGCCTGAGGGCGGTCACACGAGCCGCCGGGAGAAACGACGATGAACAGAAGAGAAGCAATCCGCGCCGGCGAGGCCGAACCGGGCGCGCAAGCGAGCGGGCAGATGCCGGACGCCGCCCGCAAATATCAGCCCTACCCGACCGTCAGCCTCGCCGATCGCACCTGGCCATCCAAGGTCATCGACAAGGCGCCGATCTGGTGCTCGGTCGACCTGCGCGACGGCAACCAGGCGCTGATCGACCCGATGGGCCACGAGCGCAAGGCGCGCATGTTCGCGCTGCTCATCGACATGGGCTTCAAGGAGATCGAGATCGGTTTCCCGTCGGCCTCGCAGACCGACTTCGATTTCGCCCGCTGGTGCGTCGAGGAGGGCGGCGTCCCGAGCGACGTGTCGCTGCAGGTGCTGGTGCAGTGCCGGCCCGAGCTGATCACGCGGACCTTCGAAGCGCTCAAGGGCGCGCATCGCCCGATCGTGCATTTCTACAACTCGACCAGTGAGCTGCAGCGACGCGTCGTCTTCGAGAAAGACGTCGCCGGCATCAAGCGCATCGCCACCGACGCCGCCAAGATGATCACCGACATGGCCGCCAGGGCCGGCGGCGGCTTCCGTTTCGAATATTCGCCGGAGAGCTTCACCGGCACCGAGCTCGAGGTCGCGCTGGAGATCTGCAACGCCGTCACCGAGATCGTGAAGCCGACGGCCGACAACAGGCTGATCATCAACCTGCCCTCGACGGTCGAGATGTCGACGCCCAACGTCTATGCCGACCGCATCGAATGGATGTGCCGCAATCTCGACAATCGCGACAAGCTGATCATCTCGCTGCATCCCCACAACGACCGCGGCACCGGCATCGCCACGACCGAGCTCGGCCTGATGGCCGGCGCCGACCGCGTCGAGGGCACGCTGTTCGGCAATGGCGAGCGCACCGGCAATGTCGACATCGTCACGCTGGCGCTCAACATGTACACGCAAGGCGTCGACCCCGGGCTGGATTGCTCCGACATCGACCGGATGAAGGACGTCTACGAGTATTCGAACCAGCTGAGGATCCCGGAGCGGCATCCCTACGTCGGCGAGCTGGTCTACACCGCTTTCTCCGGCTCGCATCAGGATGCCATCAACAAGGGCATGAAGGCGCTGCGCAAGGCCAACACGCCGCTCTGGGAAGTGCCTTATCTGCCGATCGACCCGGCCGATGTCGGCCGCACCTATGAGGCGATCATCCGCATCAACTCGCAGTCCGGCAAGGGCGGCATCGCCTATGTGCTGCAGGCCGACTACGGCCTCAACCTGCCGCGCAACCTCCAGATCGAGTTCAGCCAGGACATCCAGGCGATCACCGATGCCGAAGGCAAGGAAGTGCCGGGCAAGCGCATCCATGACCGCTTCCTCGAAACCTATGTCGAACAACCCGGCGCGCGGCTGAAATTCCTCGATCACCAAACCTATCCCGACACCCAGGTGAAAGGGCGGCGCGTCGTGGAAGCGGTCATCCTCGACAACGGCAAGGAAACGACCATCACCGGTTCCGGTACCGGGCCGATCGACGGCTTCGTCGATGCGCTGTCGCGCCATGTCGGCGTCGAGATGTCGGTGCTCGACTATTCCGAGCACTCCCTGCAGCGCGGCTCGAATGCATCGGCCATCTCCTATGTCGAGATGGAACATCCGGGCGGCAAGCTGTTCGGCGCAGGCATAAACACCAATATCGTCGCCGCCTCGCTGGAGGCCGTGGTCTCGGCCGCCAACCGCATCATCGGCCGCAGGGCCGGCTGACCCTCGACCTTTGCACGGCGCGTCCACCAGACGCGCCGTGCTTTAAAAACGCGCACGATTTCCTGCCATTCATTAACCGGCAGGGAAATTTGCGGTGGCTTACGCGATCGCATAACAGATGCATTCTTGTGCGCCGGCGCGAGCGCTATATGATCACTCCCTAACCTGTGCCGACTTCGAAAGGTTCGACACTTGGAGCCTGCCACGCCTGCCGCCCCCGCAGTGCGCGAGACATTGGAGCGACTGCTTGCCAGCGAAACGTTCGGACGGTCCGAGCGCGCGCGCAGGTTGTTACGCTATCTCGTGGAGCGTGAGCAGGCCGGCGAAGGCGACAGGCTGAAGGGCCTTTCCATTGCCATGGACGTCTTCGGCAAGGACGGCGATTTCGACGCATCGACCGACGCCGTCGTCAGGGTCCAGGCCGGGCGGCTGCGTGAGCTTCTGGAACATTATTTCGCTAACGAGGGCATCGCCGAGCCGGTGCGCATCGCCATCCCGCGCGGCGGCTATGTGCCTTCCTACGAGCTGAACGCCATCCGGCTGCCGGCCGAGGCCGAGCGCGCCGATGGCGGCAAGGCCGCTTCGCCATCGGCCGAGCATTTCGAGACCCCCTCGCCTGCCCGCGCCGCGCGGGCCGACGCCGCGCCGCTGATGACGGCTCCGGCACCGCCCGCATCCGCCTCGTCGCTGGCGCGTCAATTCCGCTTCTTCTGGGCCGCCATGGTGGTGGTCATCGCCATGCTGAGCGTCCTTGTCATCCGCCAGGGCAACGCCTTTCTTCACAGTGACGACGCGACTGCGCCGGTCGAAGTCGAAACGGCGACCGGCAGCGTCGCCCCCGACATATTCGACACCCTGCCTTTGATCTACATGGCCATCAAGGCCGACGGACCCGAGGCGGCCCGTGTTGCCACCTCGCTGCGTGCCGGGCTCGCCGGCTTCGACACCATCGACTTCATCGGACGCGACGCCGACGCCACGCGCGATCGTTCCGCCGATCCGGTCAGCTTCGTTTTCGATCTTATTCCCGGACCTGCTGCAGGCGACGTCATGATTGAGCTGCAGAGCGTCGCGACGGGACGGGTTCTCCTGTCACGCAACCTGACATCGGCCGAAAGCGCGCCCGGTGCGGTCGAAAGCAACATCGCCAATCTCCTGACTTCGACCATCCCCGCTTCCGGCGCGATCTACAACTACATCGACCAGAGCGACATCCGGACCGGCCAGATCGGATGTCTGGTGCTTAACGACCGTTACTATCTCGACCAGAGCGCCAAGACGCATGAGGCTGCGTATCGCTGCCTGGAGAAGCTGGTCGGCGATGGCACGAAATCGTCGCTCGTCTATTCGGAAATGGCTTCGCTGCATCTGGAAGCCGTCAACAATCACTACGCCTATCCGCCCGACGCCACGGTCGAGCAGGCCATGTCGTTTGCCCACCGCGCCATCCAGATGGGACCGATGAGCCCGCACGCGCATCGCGCCTATGGCTACCTCAACTCGCGTCTGGGCAACACGGACGAAGCGATCCGCTGGATGCGCAAGGCCTATGAGCTCAACACCTACGATCTAGGCATGGCGGCCGCCTATGGCTATGGCCTGATCTTCGCCGGCCGATACCAGGAAGGAACGCCGATCCTCGCGCACGCGGTCGAAGCGTTCAGCGGCCACCCGACCTGGTGGGATTATGGCCTGTTTGTCGGAGCCTTCATGCAAGGCGATACCAAGAAGGCCGCGATCGCCAGCGAGTCGCTGAGGACCACCGCGTCAAAATCGCATTACCTGGCCGCACGGCTGATCGGCGCCAAGATTTCAGGCCGCGACAAGCTCGCGAGCGAGTTGGCGAACGAACTGACGGCCGAATTCCCGAAATTCGCTGCCAATCCGCGCGCGGTCTTCGTCGACAGGAAGTATCCCGCCGATCTCACCGATCGGTTGGTGCAATCCTTGCGCTCAGCGGGAATCGGCAACCCGAGCTGAACCGTCGCGGGCTATGTGCCGGCGCGCCGATCCCGAATTGCCATCGATATTCGCCGTGCCGGCTCGCTCGGCCAGGCATGGGACCGAAATTCAACAAGGGCATGCTTCCACATTCGGTCAGGCGCATGCATTCCCGGTCGCGAAAATTTTACTGGCTATCGAGCCGCCCGGGGAGCAATTCAGCCACAATCCTGAATTGCCGTTCGCCTTGCTTCGCAGCCATAAATTTGATGCTCCTGTCCCTTCACGTCGCCGAAATCGGTGCTGGCTCGAAGACGATCATCTTCCTGCACGGCTTCGGCGGTTGCCATTCGATCTGGCGCGACGTGATTGCGGAATTGGTGCCCGGCGTCAGGGCATTGGCCTACGACCTGCCCGGCCACGGAAATTCCCTTGAGTACCCGGAAACGGCAGGCGCCAAACAGGCGGCACGCGCCATCCTCGCGGATCTGATCGGCCGCCGGCTGGGCAAGGTCCACCTCGTCGGCCATTCCATGAGCGGCGCGATCGCAACGTTGATGGCGCTCGCCGACCCTGAAAGAGTCGCCTCGCTGACCTTGCTGGCACCCGGCGGCATCGGTCCCGAGATCAACGGTTCGCTGCTGCGCCGCTATGCCGCCGCCGACGACAGGGACGAGGTCCGCGCTTGTCTTGCCGCCATGTCGGGGCCGCGGAGCGCGCCTCCTGAACATGTCGTGGAGGCGCTTTTCCGCATGCGTGAGCGGCCGGGCCAGTTGCCGACCCTCGTCGACACGGCGGCCGCGATGACCAGGGACGACCGGCAAGGCGTCATCCCGAGCGAGCGGCTGGAAACCCTGAACATGCCGGTAATGGTGGTTTGGGGAACGGACGATCCCGTCCTGCCGGTCGCCCAGGCCGAAGGCTTGCCGCCGCATTTCCACCTGCACCACGTGCTGGCGGCCGGCCATATGCTGGTCGAGGAGGCGCCTGACCTGGTTGCGGAGGCCGTGCGCCGCAACACGCGTCGCCGCGGCAGGAGCCAGCAGCCCGTATTCGGCGCGGCGGCGAGCTGAGCCCATCTCGCAGTGCATTTTGCCGGCGACTGTGTTAACTCGCTGTTTACCAACAGCGAGGCAGCCGCCATGAAGGATTCAGGCGACAAAATCACCCCGATCGAGCCGTCGCAAAGGCTCACGGACGCGATCCGCGACGTCAAGAACGCCTTCGCCGACCGCGACGACGTGGTGGTCGACATGCGCGAGGCGCATCGCATGCGGCTCGAGCTGCTGGCGGCCGAGCTCGCGCCCGTCTTCGCCGGTGTGCCGACCGAGATAGACAGTTTCGACTTCGCCGTCTCCTCCGGCCTGCAGCCGCGGTTGTGGATCGATGCCGTCAGCCATGTCGCCATGGGGCGGGACCGCCGCACCTTCCGCTTCCTCAAGGACACGCGCATCGGCCGCGTGGTGCTGGCCGAATCGACCGACATGAAGCCCGTCGCCGATGCCGTGACGCGATATGTGGCCGAGCGTGTCGTCGAGCGACAGCGGATGATGGAGGGCGTGGTCGAGAGCGCCGCGCTTGGCCTGCATCGCGCCGAGGTCCAGGAAGCCGAGCCGCCCTTGCAGTCCGCGACGCGCCGCAACGGCTGGACGACCTTCTTCGCCGGGCTTGGCCTGATCGCCGCCGGCGCGCTGGTGGGCCTTGCGATATCGCTCCTGCTGTTCTGGGACCGCATCGCCCAGATGAAGATCAGCTTTTGACTGGCTCAGCTTCTGACGAGTTCACGGGCCGCCGCTGTGTCGGCGCCCAGCTCGATCACTTGCAGGTCTGACGGCGGCAGTGCCGGACCGGTCAGGCCGCGCCTTGTCAGGCGGATGCTCCAGCCGCCCTTTTCCCCGTCAATCTCGAACAGATTGTACTGCGCGGCGGGATGCTTGCCGCCCGGCGCCTGGCCGGCGGCGGCCACGCCGACCACCGGGACCTTGGCGCCGCGCGGGCCGATGGTGAACAGCGACGGCAGGTGCGAGTGGCCATGCAGGACAAGCTCGGCGCCGTGCCGGCGAATGACCTTGTTGAAGCGCGCGATGCCGAACAGCCGCTTGTGCTGCGAAACCGCGCCGCGCACCGGCGGATGATGGATCATGATGGCGCGAAACAGCCCGTGCTTGGCCGTGGCGTCGAGGATCTTGCCGAGCCGCTCCGCCTGGCCCTCCATGAAGAAGCCGTTGGCCATGAAGGGCGCCGTGGCCCGCGCCGTCGTGACGCCGATCAGCGCGACATCGCCGCGCACGCGCAAATAGGGAAAGGAATTGCGGTCGACCAGGCTGTTGACGCCGTCGCCCGTCATCCACGGCGCCCACGACCGGCAGACCTTGTCGAAGGCGCCGGGCACGTAGGCGTCGTGGTTTCCCGGCACCACCGACACATCGTTCGGAGAGCCAAGCGTCTCCAGCCAGTGCTTCGCCATCTCGATCTCGCCGTCGAGCGCCAGGTTGACGAGATCGCCGGTGACGGCGAGATGGTCGGGAGCGTTGGCCTTGATATCGGCAACGATCGTGTCGATGACCGCATCGTGCATATGGCGGCGGCGGTTACGCTGCCAGTTGACGTAACCCAGCACGCGCTTGGACGCGAGGTCGCGATAGGTTACATCGGGCAGCGGCCCCAGATGGACATCGGAAATATGTGCGAGCCTGAGCATAGCCCATTCTTAAGCGACCCCGCTCAGGCTTTCTACTCACCGTTTGCTGTTCGCTCGGCGATTGCCGGATGACCGGCGGCATCGATCCGGAACAGGCGTTCCGCCAGACCGGCTGGTCAGGCCTGAGGGCAAGGCTGTTCCATCTCTATTTCCTGCTGCGGCGTCCGATGACGCTTGGCGTGCGCGGCTTGATCTATGACCGGGAGTCCAATTCCGTCTTCCTCATCCGCCACACCTATGTGCCGGGCTGGCAATTGCCAGGCGGCGGCGTCGAGTTGGGCGAGACGCTCGTCGAGGCGCTGGCGCGCGAACTGGCCGAGGAAGGCAACGTCGCGCTGACTGCTCCGCCGGTGCTGAAATCGATGCATTTCAACCACCGCGCCAGCCGCCGCGACCATGTCGGCCTCTATCTGATCGAGGCCTTCAGCCAGACCGCGCCGAAGCTGCCCGACCACGAGATCGCCGAGGCAGCGTTCTTCCCGCTCGACCGTTTGCCCAAGGGCACGACGCCGGCGACGTTGCGGCGGATTGGAGAGATTTTTGGCGGCGAGCAGCCTTCGCCTTACTGGTAGCTACGCCGCCCTCCTGAACCGGCTGCGATCATGGGGCGCCGCATAGTCGAGCTCCGGCCCAACCGGAACGATCCCCGTCGGATTGATCGATTTGTGGCTGCCGTAATAGTGCGACTTGATGTGATGAAGGTTGACCGTGCCTGAGACGCCCCGCACCTGATAGAGGTCGCGCAAATAGTTCGACAGGTTGGGATAGTCGGCGATGCGGCGCAGATTGCATTTGAAGTGGCCGACATAGACCGGATCGAAACGCACCAATGTGGTGAATAGCCGCCAGTCGGCCTCGGTGATGCGTTCGCCCACCAGGTAGCGCTGCTTCGAAAGCCGCTCCTCGATCGTGTCGAGAGCCAGGAACAATTCGCCGAACGCTTCCTCATAGGCTTCCTGCGTGGTGGCAAAGCCGGTGCGGTAGACGCCATTGTTGATCGCCGGATAGACCAGCGCATTGATCTCGTCGATCTCGGCGCGCAGCGACGGCGGATAGAAGTCGAGGCTCGCATCGCCCCATTCGTCGAAGGCGGAATTGAGCATCCGGATGATCTCGGAAGACTCGTTGTTGACGATGGTCTCCTGCTTTTTGTCCCAGAGCACCGGTACGGACACCCGGCCCGAATAGGCGGGATCGGCCTTGGCATAGATCTGGTGCAGATATTCGAGGCCGTAGAGCGCGTCGCCGGTGGCACCGTCCTTCGCCTTGAAGGTCCAGCCGTTCTCACCCATGAAATGGTGCACCACGGAGACGGAGATGATCCCTTCCAGCTTCTTCAGAACACGGAAGATCAAGGTCCGGTGCGCCCAGGGGCAGGCGAGCGAGACGTAAAGATGGTAGCGGCCGGGCTCGGCCTTGAAGCCGCGCTTGCTGCCTTCCGCCGGCGCGCCGTCGCACGTCACCCAGTCGCGCCATTGCGCTTCGGCGCGCACGAACCTGCCGCTGCCATCGGCAACGGTCGACCGGTCCTGCCATCTGCCTTCAATCAGCAATCCCATGCGAAATCTCCTTGCGGATCCAACAGACATTTAGGCTTCTGACCGGAATCTGAAACCCTCAGGCGCTGAACAGTTCGTCAACGACGAACCGGATCGTCAGGCGGCGGAAGAAAGGTGAAAGCGCCGATTGCAGCGGGGAAGAATTGATGCTAGCGGAGGCGCCCATGTTCGACTTTGCCACGATCCGGTTCGACCGACGACGAAAGGGCGCCCGCGCTTAAAGCGCTGACTGGCGAACGCTGCCGCTTGCAGCAACCTTCCCTCGCATACCGGAACGCAAAGACCATGAGCCTTGCCGACGTGACATACCTGCCGGAAGCCCCGGCGCACGATCCTGAAATCGAAGCCATCAACGACGAGGCCTTCGGGCCCGGCCGTTTCGTGCTTGCCGCCTACAAGATCCGCGAGGCCGGCGGGCACGACCGCTCGATGTCCTTTGTCGCCGTCAAGGACGCGACGGTGATCGCCTCGGTGCGCATGACGCGGGTCGCCGCCGGCGCCGGGCGCGCCTTGATGCTCGGCCCGCTTGCCGTGCGGCCTTCCTTCAAGAATCTCGGCATCGGCCGCCGGCTGGTCGCGATAGCGCTCGAGGCCGCCGCGAAGGCCGGCGCCCCGGCCGTCATGCTGGTCGGCGACGAGCCCTATTACGGGCCGCTCGGCTTCAAGCGCTTTCCGCGCGGCCAGATCACCATGCCGCGCCCGGTCGATCTCGACCGGCTGCTCCATCACGAAATGAGGCCCGGCGCGGTGGCCCGGTTCGTCGGCGAGGTCTGCCATGCGGATACGGCGCGGGTTGCCGACCTGGCCTCGGTCGTGGTCCGTGCTTCGGTCAACCCTCAGCCCTCGATCGACGCGGTCATCCAGGTTGCGCCGCAGCAGCGCGCTTCGTAGCATGACCCGAAATCCTGGGAGGACGCCGGCATGAATCCGAATGGGCAGATCGCGATCGTCACCGGAGGTGGCTCCGGCCTTGGCGAAGCGACGGCGCGCGCCCTCGCCGGCAAGGGCGCCAAGGTTGCCATACTCGATATCGGCATCGATCGCGCGGTCAAGGTCGCGGCCGACATTGGCGGCATTGCGCTTCAATGCGACGTCGGCAGTGCCGACAGCGGCAGCGCTGCCATTGCCGATGTGGCTGAGAAGCTCGGCGAGCCGCGTATCCTGGTCAATTGCGCCGGCATCGCCATCGGCGTGAAGACGGTCGGCAAGGACGGTCCGCACCCGCTCGACCAGTACCGCAAGGTGATCGAGATCAACCTGATCGGCACCTTCAACATGATCCGCCTGGTCGCCGACCGGGCGGCGAAACTCGACCCGCTCGCCGGCGGCGAGCGCGGCGTCATCGTCAACACCGCATCGGTCGCGGCCTATGACGGCCAGATCGGCCAGGCCGCCTACTCGGCGTCCAAGGGCGGCGTCGTCGGCATGACGCTGCCGGTCGCGCGCGATCTCGCCCGCTCCGGCATCCGCGTCTGCACCATCGCTCCGGGCATCTTCAAGACGCCGATGATGGCCGGCATGCCGCAGGAGGTGCAGGATTCGCTCGGCGCTTCGGTGCCCTTCCCGCCCCGCCTCGGCGAACCCTCGGAATATGCCGCGCTCGCGCTCCACATCATCGAGAACCAGATGCTGAACGGCGAGACCATCCGGCTCGACGGCGCGATCCGCATGGCGCCCAAATAAAAGGGAATGGTCACGACGCGGACAGCCGCCGACAAGACAGGGCCGCTGGCTGGCCTCAGGGTGATCGAGATGGCAGGCATCGGCCCGGTGCCGCTCGCAGCCCTGATGCTGTCGGAAATGGGCGCAGACGTCCTGCGTGTCGAGCGGGTGGACGCCAAGCAACCGCTTCTGTCCTTGCCGGACACCTGCGACCTCGACCGCCATGGCCGCTCCATCCTCAGGCTCGACCTGAAACGCCCCGATGGCGCGGAGCTTCTACTGCGTCTTGCGGAAAAGGCCGACATCCTCATCGAAGGCTTTCGCCCAGGCGTCATGGAACGGCTGGGCCTCGGACCCGACATCGTGCGCGACCGCAATCCGGCGCTGATCTATGGCCGCCTGACGGGTTTCGGCCAGGACGGGCCGCTTTCGCCCCGCGCCGGCCATGACATCACCTACCTCGCCTATGCCGGCCTGCTACACGCCATTGGCCGGCAAGGGGCGCCGCCCGTGCCGCCGCTCAACCTCGTCGCCGATCAGGGCGGCGGCGCCATGATGCTGATTGCCGGCGTGCTGGCTGCCCTCTTCCAGCGCTCGCGCACCGGCGAGGGCGAGGTGATCGATGCCGCGATGGCCGAAGGCGCGTCAATGCTCGCGGCTCCCGTCCACGCCTTCATGGCGGCAGGCCTCTGGAACGACCGGCGCGGCGAGAACCTGCTCGATTCCGGAGCGCCCTTCTACGACACTTACGAGACCGCCGACGGCCGGCACGTCGCCGTCGGCTGCCTCGAGCCGCGGTTCTTTGCCGAGTTCGCCAGACAGTTGCCGCTCGACCGGCGTTTTGTCGGCAGCCAGTATGACCGGGCGTCGTGGCCGCAGATGCGCGCCGCGATCGCCGCCAGGATCAGAGAGAAGACGCGCGACGAGTGGACCGAGGTCTTTGCCCCGACCGATGCCTGCGTCGCTCCCGTCCTGTCGCTGACCGAGGCCAGGGACCATCCGCAGAGCCGTGCCCGGCAAGGTTTTGTGCGATCGGGCACGCTCGAACGCCCAGCGCCGGCGCCGCGCTTCTCGAAGGCCGCGTCGACGCCTGCCGAGGCGCCGACGGCCGCCGACGGCCAACCTTCGGATGTGCTGAGCCGCTTCGGCATCGACGAAAGTGAAATCGAAGCCCTTGTCAGGTCCGGCCTGTTTGGCCAATAAACCGGAGAGCAGAAATCACCTTATCGCGGTGAACGCTTTGGCCGAGACCAGGAAGGATGTCATTCGCGAGACCGACGCCGAGGCCGTCAGGCTGGCGAAGACGCTGGTCCGCTCGGCTCGCTTCGGCGCGCTGGCGGTGATCGAGCCCGGCACCGGCGCGCCGCTGGCAAGTCGGGTCGGCGTGGCGACCGACATGGACGGCGCGCCGCTGATCCTGGTCTCGATGCTGTCCGCGCATACCGGCGCGCTTCTCGCCGACCCGCGCTGCTCGCTGCTTCTTGGCGAACCCGGCAAGGGCGATCCGCTCGCGCATCCGCGCATCGCCCTTGTGTGCCGGGCGCTGCGGTTGGAACGTGGATCGGCCGATCACGCCCGCGCCGAACGGCGCTATCTCAACCGCAATCCGAAGGCGAAGCTCTATGCCGGGCTCGGCGATTTCTCGATATTCCGGCTCGAGCCTGAGCGCGCCAGCCTGAATGGCGGCTTCGGCAAGGCCTATCTTCTAGATCGCGCCGACCTGATCACCAGCGGCCCGATCGTCGACGAGCTCGCGGCCAGCGAACAGTCGGCGCTGGATCACATGAACGCCGACCATGGCGATGCGCTTTGCATCTATGCGCGCCATTTCGGCCGGGCCGAGGGCGATGGCTGGACCGTCACCGGCTTCGATGCCGACGGCATGGACCTGGCTTCGCCGGATGCCGTGTGCAGAGTCTTCTTCCCGCAGCCGTTGGGCGCTGCCCGCGAGTTGCGCTCCGTGTTGGTCGAGATGGCAAAGACCGGACGCGCCGCCGACCAGGCACAGTAGCGAAAGTTAATCGCTCTAGATCGAAAGCAACTCTTGAGATTTAGATAAAATGATCTACCTTTCGTTGCAGCGCTGATTCACGGCGCTTCCTGACCTGAACATCGTGGAATCAGCCACCATTGCCCCCATGGCGGCTGGATGAGCCAGAAAACATGGGGGATCTATGATCTCGAGCAAGCTAGTCGCCAACGCCGAATCGGCTGCCGCGTTTCTGACGCTCATGGGCAATGAAAAGCGGCTGCTGATCGTCAGCTATCTGATCGAAGGCGAAATGTCGGTCGGTGCCATCGCCGAGAAAGTCCGGTTGAGCCAGTCCGCCCTGTCGCAGCATCTGGCCAAGCTGAGAGCGCTCGATCTCGTCGAGACGCGCCGCGATCGCCAGATGATCTACTATTCCTGCAAGTCCGACGCGGTGCGCGAGCTGCTGCGCATGCTGGAAGGCATTTTCGGCGACGGCGACCTGTCCCAGATGGCCTACAGGATGCGCCGCGCCGGCACTTGACCCGCGCTCTCCAAAGCGCCTTACCTCGCTGGCAATTTTTGCCGGCGAGATTTGCATGAACCTCATTCCCATCGACGACCCGCAGGATCCCCGCGTCGCCGCCTATCTCGACATCCGCGAGCGCGATCTCGTCGGCCGGCAAGGCCGCTTCGTCGCGGAAGGCAAGGTGGTGCTGGATCTCCTGCTATCGGCCGGACGCTTCACGGCGGAGTCGGCCCTCATTCTGGAAAACAGGCTGGCGGGCCTGGAAGGCGTGTTGCGCAAAGCGCCGGCGGATTTCCCGGTCTATGTCGCCGGCGGTGCGGTCATGGACCGGATCGCGGGCTTCCATATGCATCGCGGCATATTGGCGATCGGCGTTCGGAGCAGTCCGCAATCCGCCGAAGCCCTGCTCGAAACCCTGCCCGCAAGCGCGCTGGTCGTGGTTCTGGTCGGCATATCCAATCACGACAATATCGGCTCGATCTTCCGCAACGCCGCGGCCTTTGGCGCGGATGCCGTGCTTCTGGATTCCACCTGCTGCGACCCGCTTTACCGCAAGGCGATCCGCGTTTCGGTCGGCGCGGCGCTGAAGGTTCCCGCCGGCTCTTTCGGCGACGCCTCGAGCTTGACCGCAACGCTTGACCGGCTGGGCTTCAGCCAGCTCGCGCTCTCGCCACACGGCGAAACCGACATCCGCGCGGCGGAAAGAACGTCTCGGCTGGCGCTCTATCTCGGCACTGAAGGCGAAGGCCTGCCCGAAGCACTGCTCGAACGCCTGCGGACCGTGCGGATCGGCATGGCGGAGGGCTTCGACAGCCTGAACGTTGCAGCCGCCTCGGCCATCGCCCTGCATCACTTCTCGAAACGATAGCCGCGCCGCAACCGCCGCCCGCCGCTCGGCTGGCTTAGAGCAATTCCAGGAAAAGTGTGAGCGGTTTTCCGTCCGCAATTGCGTAAAAACAAGGAGATAGGGCGTTTCGCCGTTTCCGTAAAACGGTCAAACGCACTAGTTGGTCGGGTCGGTCTTCTGCAGGGCCCTTACGCGGTCGGCGAGGCTAATGCCGCGCTCACCCACGTCCTGCCGCCCCTCGCGAGGGGTCGCCAGGGCCTTGGCGATCGGCGAATCCGGCCCGTCCAGCCTCATCGTCAGATTGACGACCTCGGCCGCCAGTTCGTTCATCTGTTCGCGAAGCGCCGCGCCGGCGCGTCGTGCATCGCCTGCCTGTTCGGGCTTTGCCGTTTCGAGTACGGCAAGATCGGTCTTGAGCCGTTTGTTTTCCCGCGCAAGCGCCGTCAGCCTCGCCTCCAGCCGCTCGCGATCGCCTTCGAGCCTGGCGATGGCCTTGTCGATGCCACCGCCGCCTTGATCGGCCTGGTGAGCTCCGCCGTTTGCCGCGCGATCCTGGGTCGGGCGTTCACGCATCCTAGCCAGCTCTTTCTCGCGCCGGTCGAGCTTCTCCTCGCGATCGGCAAGGGTCGCAAGCAGCCGCTCGAGCTTCTTGTCCAGCTCGGTTGCCCGCTTCTTCTCCGCCTTGAGCGTGTCTCTGGCGGCTTTGCTTTCCGCGACGAGTTCCTGATTGCGCCGGTCCGCTTCCTTGCGCTGGCTGCGCAGCACCGCAATGTCGTTGGCGAGCTTGTCCAGCTCCGATTCGCGGGCCACGAGCTCGATCTGGCGGTTCGAGGAAGAGAAGCTGGCGTCGTCGTACATCTGCTCCAGCTTTTGCAGCTCCAGCGCCCGCTTCTCCAGGGCGCGCTCCGTCTGCGCCAGCTTTTCCGACAGCCTGTGCAATTCCTCCTCGCGCTGCCTGAGCTCCGCGTTCTTGGTCTGCAGATCGGATAGCGCCTGGTTTTTGTCCTGCTTCTCGACCGCCAGTCCCTTCAGGGCCTCGCTGCCGCGGCCGATCTCGACCAGTTGCTCGGCCACCTTCTCCTTGAGGCTCTTGATGTTCATCTCGAGCCGGCGCGTGTTCATGGCGAATTCGGCGCGGACCCGGTCCTTCTCGGCCAGGATCTCGGCAGGCGTCAGCGGCATCGAGGCTTCGAGGCGCCTGCGCGTCAGGACGACGGCGCGCCGCCAGACGGCCGGCGCTATCAGCGACACCAGAAAGACGGCGCAGAGGAAGCCGAGTGCGAAGAACAGGATCGACTGGACCAAGGTGGACTATTCCGTATGCGAGGCGGCGACCCGCCAATGCCCGACTGTGCCACCTTGGCATGGCGGAAATCCAGCGTCGCGGCAAGAGCATGCCGCGGCGCGAACGGTCTTATCCGGGCGGTTGTGACAATCCTGTCCGCTCAGAACGGATTCCAGGTCGCCCGTTCCGTAAGCTTCAGATAGCCGAGATTGACGCCGAGCCGGGCGCCGACGCCGGTGCGGATCGGGACGATGAGAACCCTGTCGCTCTGCAGCACGTTGAAGCCTACGCCCGCCACGACATAGGCGGAACCGGCGACGCCGCCGAAGCGGTTGTAGAGGCTGCTGATGTCGTCGAGATTGTAGACCAGCATCATCACGCGCGAGCCTTCGCCGCCGAAATCCCAGCCGAGCGATGGGCCTTGCCAGAACACCTTATGGTCGCCGGCGTTCTTGGTGTAGAGCGTGCCCTCGCCATAGGTCAGGCCGCCGATCAGCGCGCCGGATCCTTCCTCGCCGAGCAGGTAGCCGTTGGGCAGGCCGTAGGACGCGAAGATCTTTTCGACCACGGTGGCGAGACCGCCGGACGTTGCGCCGAAGAACTTGTGGCCGGAATCGATGATCTCCTGCGCGGTGTATTCCTGCGCCCGCGACGCGGAGGTTGAGACAATGAGCGCGCCCATGAGGGCGATCGTCATGGCGAGGACGCGGACGAATGTCCGGTCATAGAATCGGGAAAACATGCTTCCAATCTCCGTCAGGGAGCACTTTCGCCGACGCCTCGTACCCCTTCGGCTCTTGGCGGCCGTTTCGAGATGACTATCACGGGCAAACTATGCCGTAATCCTTTTTCAACCATTAAGCTGGCGCAGGAAGATGGCGGTTCGAAGGCTGGCGGCCCGACACGGTGTCCACAAGCCTCGCTTTCCCGGCCTGAACGCGCCATTTTCGCCGTCGGTGGCCGCGGATTTGTTGATGCACGGGCGGGCGCTGTGTATTCAGAGGCCTTGGAAGAGAGCGTGATTCGCGTGGCGGGTGCGAAAACGCTCGGCCATGAATATGTGAACCAGCAGGGATTTCTCCGATGGCCGAGCTCTTCACCCTCTCCGCGCCCGATCTGGCGGCGCTTCTGTGCAGCCGCGTCTGCCATGACATCATTTCGCCGGTCGGCGCCATAAACAACGGTCTCGAACTGCTCGATGAAGGCGGCGCCGACGAAGACGCCATGAAACTGATTCGTCAGAGCGCCAGGAACGCTTCGGCGCGGCTGCAGTTTGCCCGCATCGCCTTCGGCGCCGCCGGCTCGGCCGGCATGATGATCGACACCGGCGACGCCGAGGCCGTGGCCATCGCCTTCTTGAAGAACGAGAAGCCGGAACTGGTCTGGAACGGCGCCCGCGCGCTGCTTCCCAAGAACAAGGTCAAGCTGCTGCTCAATCTCCTTCTCGTCGCCAACGCGGCCATACCGCGCGGCGGCAAGCTGGTGGTCACGCTGGAGAACCTGGAGACGGAGCCGCGTTTTTCGCTGTCGGCCAGCGGTCCGATGCTGCGCGTGCCGCCGAAGTTCCTCGAACTGCACTCCGGCCACAAACCCGAGGAGCCGATCGACGCCCATTCGGTCCAGCCCTACTACACGCTGCTTCTGGCGCGTGAGGCCAATATGACGATCTCGATCCATGCGACCGCGGACGAGATCGTTTTGTCGGCGGTCTAATGCATGTCGCGCAAAAGTGCGCGGCGGTTCTTGCGAGAACGAAATGCATAAAAACAAAGGCCTGAAGCGCGTCGCCTGAATCCATTTCAGCGCGACGCGCTTTAGCCAACGGCCAAGAACAGGCCAAGTATTATTTTCGCCGATGTTGTCGCGTGCTGCGCAAACGAAGCAACGTCCGCCCTTGCCGGAGTGTCGGCTTGGCGCTGAAAAACCGCGCCATACGCCTCTTTGCAAAAACTTTACCTAACGGCTTTTCGGCTTCTTTACCAGATTGCCCTATGGTGCCCTGAGGTTACCGGAGGTTGCCGGTTCGGCAGATGGCAAAGAGGACCCGGAAATGAAGCGCTGCCTGTTCGTGGACGATTCGAGCGTCATCAGGAAGGTCGCAAAGCGGATCCTTGGCGGCTCGGACATTGTGGTCATAGAAGCGGCCACCGGGCTTGATGCCATTGAGATCTGCTCCAGCGATATGCCCGATGTCGTCGTCGTCGACGGCGGGTTGGCGGATATGCAGGCCGCGGATCTCATTCGTCGCATCCGCGGCGTGGACGCTGCGGTCAAGCCACAGATCCTGGTGTCGCTGATCGAAGTCGATGTCGGCGCGATCATGCGGGCGAAGCGGGCCGGCGCCCAGGGCTATCTGCTGAAGCCGTTCAATCGGGCGCAATTGCTCGAGAGCTTCCGCGTCCTGAAGATCGCCGCCTGATCTCGCGAAGGGCAGTTTTCGCGCAAACGAAAAACCCGGCCGGAGCCGGGTTTTTCGTTTGATTTTCCTGATCTTAGCTCAGGCACTGACGCGGATGTCTTCCGGCTCGCGCAGCACATAGCCGCGGCCCCACACCGTCTCGATATAGTTCTGGCCGCCGGACGCCGCGTCGAGCTTCTTGCGCAGCTTGCAGATGAAGACGTCGATGATCTTCAGTTCCGGCTCGTCCATGCCGCCATAAAGGTGGTTGAGGAACATCTCCTTGGTCAGCGTCGTGCCCTTGCGCAGCGAGAGCAGCTCCAGCATCTGGTATTCCTTGCCGGTCAGGTGCACGCGCTGGCCGCCGACCTCGACCGTCTTGGCATCGAGATTGACCACCAGGTCGCCAGTGGTGATGACCGACTGGGCATGCCCCTTGGAGCGGCGCACGATGGCGTGGATGCGCGCCACCAGCTCGTCCTTGTGGAAAGGCTTGGTCATGTAGTCGTCGGCGCCGAAACCGAGGCCGCGCACCTTGTCCTCGATGCCGGCCATGCCGGAGAGGATCAGGATCGGCGTCTTGACCTTGGAGAGGCGAAGCGTGCGCAGCACCTCGTAGCCCGACATGTCGGGAAGATTGAGATCGAGAAGGATGATGTCGTAGTCGTAGAGCTTGCCGAGATCGACCCCTTCTTCGCCGAGGTCGGTCGTATAGACGTTGAAGCTTTCCGATTTCAGCATCAACTCGATGCTCTGTGCGGTTGCACTGTCGTCTTCAATCAGCAGAACACGCATTTCATTCCCCTTTTCTGCTGCCGGACCCTGTCACGGCCCGTCCGGGACCCGGAGCAGTGATTGCCTGAACAGAAGGTGCCACCGACTGGTTAACAAATCCTAATTTCGTGTCGGTCACGATATCAGAATTTTTAACCCCTTTCTACACCTACTTGAATCTAATAACGAATCGTAGACCCAAATTGCTCATGTACCACATTAATAAGCCAGCCTAAGTGATTCCAGAGACTCGCAGGCCGCGCTTCCCGCCGCTGCCGGAATTTTTACCCGGCCTTAAGTCCTCGCCCGTATGATTAACAATGCCCGTAAACGAATGGTTACCGCCGGCAAAAATCTTTAGGGCTTTGTTTCCCATAGAGTGGGGAAAGCCGGGGGAAACGGGCGACGCTTGGGCCTTTCGAGGCCGATAGGACGACAAGCAGATGTGCGTTTGCGGAGTACCGAGTCATGAAGTCACGTGAAAACCTCGTTCGGCTGAAGCAGTTTCAGGTGAATGAGAAGCGGCGCCAGCTGTTGCAGCTGGACATGATGATCGCCGAGTTCGAACGCATGGCCGTCGAATTGGAGGCGCAGATCGTCGCCGAAGAGAAAAAAGCCGGCATCACCGACATCAATCATTTTGCCTATCCGACCTTCGCCAAGGCGGCACGCCTGCGCCGCGACAACCTCAGGAACTCCCAGGGCGACCTTGCCCAGCAGCGAACCATGGCCGAATCATTACTCGGCGAAGCTGAAGCGGAGCTTTCCAAGGCCGAGATGCTGGAATCGCGCGACAGCAAGATCCGCGACGCCGAAGTGGGCGGCCGCAGCGCCATGATCGGCTGAGCCGAGCGCGCTTTGCCGCCATCGCCGGGGTCCTCCGGCATCGCCCTTGAGACCGCGCCGGGCCTGTTCCCGCCCGCGCTTCCGCGTCAAGGCAGCATTGCCATATCGTCCTGATGGTCCGCCGATGCCCTGGCACGGGCATCCTTGATATCGGGCGCATGCTCTTCCGCCCAGGAGCGGATCTGGCTGAGCAGTTCCGCAAGATTCCGGCCAAGCTCGGTCAGCTCATACTCGACCCGCGGCGGGATGACCGGGAACACTTCGCGCCTGACCAGGCCGTCGCGCTCCAGCACACGCAGCGTCTGGGTCAGCATCTTCGGCGTGATGCCCTCCAGCTTGCGCGCCAGCTCGCCATTGCGCATCCGTCCGCGCCGCAGCGCGCAAACGGTCAAGTAGACCCATTTGCTGGCCAGCATCTCGAGCACTGTATGCGATGGGCAGGTGCGGCGGAAAGCGTCGTAGCCGAAAGGGGATTTGTCGTCACTATCCATGAGGTGCCTATATATAGAAAAGGTACATACTAGACAATAGGATATTACTATCCAAATGATAGCGGCACACGATCACACGGGAGGCCTTCATGCGTGCCGTTATCCAGAATTCCGTCGGTGGACCGGACGTCCTTTTCGTCGCCGAACAGCCTGATCCCTCGCCAAAGGCTGGCGAGGCGCTGGTTCGCGTCAAGGCGGCGGGCATCAATCCAGTCGACGGCGCCGTGCGCGGCGGCTTTTACCCGCTGCTTGGCGAGCCGCCCTTCATTCTCGGCTGGGATATTTCGGGAACCGTCGAAGCGCTGGGTGACGGCGTGACCGCCTTCAAGGCCGGCGACGAGGTATTCGGCATGCCGCGCTTTCCAAAACAGGCCGGAGCCTATGCCGAGCTCGCCGCCGTGCCGGCGGACGAGATCGCCGTCAAGCCCGTCGGCATCGATCATGCCCACGCAGCGGCGCTGCCGCTTGCCGGCCTCACCGCCTGGCAAGGCCTTGTCCGCCACGGCCACATACAGTCGCGCCAGCGCGTGCTGATCCATGCCGGCGCCGGCGGCGTCGGCCATCTGGCGGTGCAGATCGCCAAAGCAGGCGGCGCCTATGTGGTCTCGACCGCCAGCCCCGACAAGATCGATTTCGTTCGCTCGCTCGGTGCAGACGAGGTGATCGACTACACCACGGACGATTTCACCGGGACGGTCGGCAATGTCGATCTGGTCCTGGATGCGTTTGGCGGGGACCACGCCGACGAATCGCTTAAGTCGCTGCGCGACGGCGGCGTGCTGGTCTCGCTGCTCAACGTCCATGACGCCACCAGGGCGAAGGCCAGCGCGCGCGGCATTCGCGTCGAGCGGATCTCGGTAGTGCCCGACCGCGAGGGCCTCGTCGAACTCGCCAAGCTGGTCGATGCCGGGAAGTTGTCGGCGCACGTAGCGAAGGCTTTTCCGCTCGATCAGGCGGGCGCCGCCCATGCCTTCCTTGCGACCCGGCCGATCGGCAAGGTCGTGCTGACGGCCTAAGCGAAAGGCTGCATCAGAAAAACGAGAAGGGCGCGGATTCCGCGCCCTCGTCCGTTTCCCAGCCAGTGGCTAGTGCCGGTATTGCTGGATCCGCGTGGTACGCAGCCCGGCAAGGCCATATTCGTCAATCGATGCCTGCCAGGAGAGAAATTCCTCGGTGGTGAGCTTGTAGCGCTGGCACGCTTCTTCAAGGCTGAGCAGTCCGCCGCGCACCGCAGCGACCACTTCCGCCTTGCGCCGGATAACCCAGCGCCGTGTATTCGTCGGCGGCAGATCGGCTATCGTAAGAGGGCTGCCGTCAGGCCCGATAACATATTTGACTCTAGGTCTAACCAGATCGGTCATCGTACTCTCTACTAAAAACTCAAAGACCCAATCCCCGCCACAGTACCGCCACAGCTTTAAAAATTGCCTAAGCGAACCCTAATGACTAGGTAAGGATCGTGAACGTCACGTTAGGTTTTTGTTCGGCATTTGAGACAAACGCGGTGCCGGCCCTGATTTTGCCGGGAAAAATCGCCGAAAAAATCGCCTAAAGGAGGCAAGCTGGCGCAGCCGGGGCGCATGACCTATATTCCGGCGATTGGCAGCCAGCGCCACGCAGATTGAAAGAACCATGAACAGCCTCGACCTTCCCGGACGCCCAGAAAACACCCGCGTCGTCGTCGCCATGTCGGGCGGAGTCGATTCGTCGGTCGTTGCCGGTATTCTGAAGCGCGAAGGCTATGATGTCGTCGGCGTCACCCTGCAGCTCTATGACCATGGCGCGGCGACGCACCGGGCAGGGTCCTGCTGCGCCGGCCAGGACATCGACGACGCCCGCCGCGTCTCCGAGACGCTCGGCATCCCGCATTACGTGCTCGATTATGAAGAGCGCTTCCGCAAGGCTGTCATCGATCCCTTCGCCGAGAGCTATGTCGCGGGCGAGACGCCGATCCCCTGCGTGTCCTGCAATCAGACGGTCAAGTTCGCCGACCTTTTGACCACCGCGCAGGATCTCGGCGCCGACGCTTTGGCCACCGGCCACTACATCCGCTCGCGCGCCAATGGTGCCCATCGCGCGCTCTACCGTCCGGTCGATGCCGACCGCGACCAGAGCTACTTCCTGTTCGCCACCACGCAAGCGCAGATCGATTATCTGCGCTTCCCGCTCGGCGGTCTCTCCAAGCCGCAGGTGCGGGCGATCGCGGAGGAGATGGGGCTGACGGTCGCCGCCAAGCAGGACAGCCAGGACATCTGCTTCGTGCCGCAGGGTAAATATTCCGACATCATCGCCAAGCTGAAGCCGGAGGCCGCCAACCCGGGCGATATCGTCCACATCGACGGCCGCGTGCTCGGCCGCCATGAGGGCATCCTGCGCTACACAATCGGCCAGCGCCGCGGCATCGGCATCGCCTCCGGCGAGCCGCTCTATGTCGTCCATCTCGACGCCGACCGCGCCCGCGTCATTGTCGGCCCGCGCGAGGCGCTGGAGACGCACAGGATCTACCTGCGCGCCGTGAACTGGCTCGGCGACGGCCCCCTCGCTGACGTCCCTGAGGGCGGGATCGAGCTTTTCGCAAAAGTCCGTTCGACCAGGCCGCCGCGCCCGGCCGTGCTGCATCACCGCGACGGCGTGACGTCGGTCGAGCTGGCCGACGGCGAATCCGGCATCGCGCCCGGACAGGCCTGCGTGCTCTATTCCGACGACGGCAATGAGGCGCGTGTGTTCGGCGGCGGCTTCATCGAGCGCTCCGAGCGCGGCGCCGAAGCCGAGGCGATGCTGTCCAGGCTTGCCCAGCGGCCCGCGCACATCCCTGCCGAGTAAGCGCCGCTTCGACCGGCCGCTTCAGATCAGCCATCTTCGTGATCGGCTCAGGCCGATGAGCCGCTATGCGTCACGGTGCCGGCGGTGAGGATGCGCAGCACCCGGATCGCTTCCTCGCCGCCGGTGCGCGGTTCGGCGCGCGTTTCGATACACTGCATGAAATGCGCGAGCTCGCGCGTCAGCGGCATGCCTTCGCCGACCGCCACGTAAGAAGGCTCGTTGGCGGTGAAGGCCCACTGGCCGCTGTCCTGCCAAACCGCGTGCCGGTAGACGGCAAGCTTGCGCTCCCAGGGCTCGACGTCGTCGAACACCGCCATCGCCTTGGTGCCGACCACGGTGAGCCGGCGCTCGCGATAGGGGTTGAGCCGCGAGGCGAAGAGATGGCTGCGCACGCCGTTGGGAAAGCGCATGTGCAGATGCGCGAAGTCGCTGAGGTTGTCGAGCAGCGCCGCGCCCTCGCCCCTGACTTCGATCGGCTCCGTGCCGGTGATGGCGAGGATCATCGAGAGATCATGCGGCGCCAGGTCCCAGAGCGCGTCGTTCTCGGTGTGGAACTTGCCGAGGCCGAGCCGGTGCGAGTGGATGTAGCGCACCTCGCCGAGCTCGCCATTGTCGATCAGCGCCTTCAGCGTCTCGAAGGCGGGATGGAAGCGCAGCACGTGGCCGACCATGAAGACGCGGCCGTTCTTCCTTGCCGCCTGCACCGAGCGCTCGGCGTCCGCGACCGTCAGCGCGATCGGCTTCTCCACCAGCACGTCCTTGCCGCCCTCGACGGCGCGAACAGCCGTGTCGGCATGGTATTGCGGCGGCAGCGCCATGACGATGGCGTCGATATCGGCGCGCTCGAAGAGTTTGTCCGGCTCTATCGCCAGGCAATCCTGCTCGCTGGCGAACCCTTCGGCCCGAGCGCGGTTGACGTCGGAAACGGCGTGGAGCGCGCCAAGCGCCTTGAGGGTGCGGATGTGGTTGCTGCCCCAGTATCCGCAACCGAGGACGGCGATGCGCGGCTTCATTCGTTCAAACTCTAGAATTTCATCGCCGAGACATAGCGACGTGCCCCGTCGAACTCAACCCCGATGCATGCCCTTCAGCGTCTGCCCGGCAAAGCTTTTCTGGGATGAGATTATGCCGATGCGTCCGGCTTGACAGCTTTGCCCTGCCAACCTTATATCCGCGCGACCTTGGCGAACGCCTCGAATTGCCCACGCTCCGTGTGCCTCTTCGAGCCTCTTCGCCGCTCCTGGCGGAGTAGCTCAGTTGGTTAGAGCACGGGAATCATAATCCTGGGGTCGGGGGTTCAAGTCCCTCCTCCGCTACCACTCAACAAAATCAGTAAGTTGGATCGCGCCAAGAGCGATCTTCGCGGCGTGCCGGTCAATGTCAGGCTGGCACGATCCGATCGGCCTCGCCTTGTGGCGGTTCAGCGCGCGCGGATCGGTCACGTCGAGGACACGGCCGTCGACGCTTGCGACGCCGGCCGCCTTCAGCGCTTCGGCGGCTGTCTTCAGCCCATCCGCGTTCGTGTCGAGCAGGACGATGCGCGCGCCGCAATTGCCGAGCGCTCTGGCCGCCGCGAAGCCGATCCCGCTGGCGCCGCCGGTGACGACGGCAACCTCGCCTGCCAGATCGAATTGCGACCCGTAGTCCATGCACGTCGTCCATCAGGACCGAGCTGGAGCGCGGGCAAAACTCCGCCCTCGCCGCCGAAGCGGCGTCGCAGTCCCGACTGGTCCTGATAAATGCCTCCGGGTCAGGCTCCTCCCGATCCCATGAACGAGGAGGTTACAGAAGCTTCCTGGCTCGTCAATCTGGTCATAACCAGAAAAGATTTTTTGGCGGACGCTTGGATCAGGTGCGATCGACGCCGTTCACCGTCGCCGACGGCTGCTCGACCGCCATATGGATGCGGGCGACGGAGGAGTTGTAGAAGGCCTCGTAATATTCGAGAGCGGCGCCGTCCGCGTCGTAGGCGATCGACTCGATCTCGATCAGCGGGGTGTTGGCGGCGACGCCCATCTGCTCGGCCTCCTCCTTGGTCAGCAGCGCCGCGCGCAGCCAGCGGTCGGCGCGCTTCACCGTCAGGCCGAAAACCGCGCGGATGGTGCCGAAGATCGACTGGTTTTCCGACAGGATGTTTTCGAGGCCGGGCACGCGGTGCCCGGGCAGGCTGATGCGCGTCATGGTGATCGGCGAGCCGTGGGTCATGTAGACGCGGCTGATCCTCACCGCGCTGCCGTTGGCGGGAATGCCGAAGACGCTGGATTCCTTCGCGCTCGGCGGGCAGCGGTAGATCTCGAGCGTGCGCGTCGAGACCTTGTGGCCCTTGGCGGTCAGGTCGTCGAACACGCCGAGATTGGCCGTCATGAAGTCCACGTGCTCACGCGGTGCCGCGACGAACATGCCCTTGCGCGGCATCTTGATGATGCGGCCTTCGTTGGACAGCGAGCCGATCGCGGCGCGCACGACCGGGCGCGAAACGCCGAAGAAGTCGCACAGCGCCTGCTCCGACGGGATGCGCGAATTGGCCGCCAGCAGACCGGTGTTGATCGCCTCCTCCACCTGGTTGCGCAACTGCACCCAAAGCGGCGCCGCCTCGTCGCGGTTGAGCTGGACCTTGGAGCCGATCGAACGGAACGCCTCCGCGGCGGCGGCATCTTCCCGGTCGTAACGAGGACGCCCGCGCATTCTGGTCATCTGCTCCATTCGATCTTCAACCCGCCGCAAAATCATCTGCCGCGCCTGAAAAAAGCGGCAGCGCCTCCCTAACGGAGTCCGCCCGCCATTTTCACGCTCTCCGGCAAGTTTCGCAACCACAGCATGGCGGCGGCCCCCAGAAGCGGACCTGGAACCAGCAGCAGAAAGGCCCAGCGCCAGCCGCCAATGAAGTCGGCAAAGCGCGGCGTCAGCCAGATCGCGAGCACGGTCAGCGCGAAACCCAGCCCAAGCTGCACCGACAGCGCGGTGCCGACGAAGCGGCGGTCGCCGAGTTCCGTGACGGCGGCGGAGAATTGCGCCGAATCGCCGATCACCGAAATGCCCCAGACGACGGCGACCAACATGAAGAGCCAGAGCGGACCGGCAAACAGGAAGCCCATCAGCAGCGCGCAGGTTCCCGAGACGATCATCATGCCGGAGGTGGTCGCGGTGCGGCCTATGCGGTCCGACAGATAGCCGCCCAACAGGCAGCCAAGGATGCCGGACGCCACGACGAAGAAGGTCGAAAGCGAGGCGGCGGCGACCGACCCGATCGCCTGCGCCTCGAAGGCCGCGCGCGTATAGGCAAGCAGCCAGGCCCACATGGCGTAAAGCTCCCACATGTGGCCGAGATAGCCGAGATTGGCGAGAAGCAGCGGCCGCTCGCGAAACACCTGACCGATGCGCGACGGTTCGAACACCGCCTTGCCGAAGGGATAGGGCCCTTCCCTTGCGAACAAAAGAAGCAGCAGCGCACCGATGGCCGTCGCCAGGCTGGCGGCGGCAACCACCGGCCGCCAGTCGAACGACGTCGAAACGGCACGGAAGAGATACGGCAGCGCCGAACCGACGGTCAGCGCGCCTATGATCGCGCCGAGCGCCAGCCCCCTGTCGCGCGTGAACCAGGTAGCGACGAGCTTCAGCGCCGGCGGATAGACACCGGCCAGCGCCATGCCGGTGACGACACGTGCGGCAATCACGCCACCCGGTCCGGGATGAAGCAGCAGGCTTGCGTTGGCGAGCGCGGCGACGAGCGCCGCGGCCGCCATGAGGCGGCTGAGCCGCACCAGGTCGGGAAGATTGACCAAGCTCGCCGCCAGCGCGCCGATCACGAAGCCGACCTGAACGCCGTTGGTCAGCCAGGCTTCCTCGCCGGCGCCGAGCGCCAGCTCCTGCTTGAGTTCAGGCAGGATGGCGGTCGCCGAAAACCAGGTGGTCAGCGACAGCACGACCGCCAGGCAAAGCAGCGACAGCACGCGCCAGCGGCCGCCGTCGGCGGCCATGCCAATCGGCTTGCTCACCGCTGTCATGCGCCTTGCAGCGGCACGGTGAAGACCGTCGCGGTGCCGGTGAGACAAAGCTCGCCCTGGCCGTTGCGCACGCTCGTCTCGATCTTGCAGATCGGCTTGTCGGGGCGCACTTCCTTGACCTCCACGCGTCCGGTGATCTCCTCGTCAACGCCGACCGCCTTGAGGAACTTCCAGGCGACTTCGAGAAACACGGTTCCCGGTCCCGGCAGATCCTCCGCGACCAGCGCGTTGAGAATACCAGAAGTGACGCCGCCCTGGACGATCAGCTTGCCGAACACCGATTTCTCGGCCAGCGCCCGGTCATAGTGCAGCGGATTGCGGTCGCCGGTGATCTCGGTGAAGGCTTCGATGTCGCTCATCCTCGTGCGGCGCGTGCGCTCGGCAAAGGCGCCGACCTGCGGACGGCCCTTCACCACGCCAACCCAACCGTCCTTCGTTTCGGTGCTCATTCCCGCCTCTCCTCTGTTCCGGTTTCGACTGGTTTGCATCGGCGGCGGCCAGGGCGTGGCGATCTGCCTGGAGCGGTAATCCTGGCACGCGCCCAACGTTAGAGCATGATTCCGAACCGAAGGTCTGCGAAAGCAAAAAGCGGGAACGGCCGCTCCTCCCAGCCGTAGCCTCAAGCCAGATCGAACCGCTCCACGGCCCGCATGATGCCGCGCAGCTCGGCGAGGCCCTTCAGCCGGCCGATCAGCGAGTAGCCGGGATTGATCCTGGTCTTGCCGATGTCGTCGGCGAGCAGATGTCCGTGATCGGGTCGCATCGGAATGCGCCAGTCGGCGCGGCCTTCCGCGCGGCGCCGTGTCTCCTCCCGCATCAGGGCAAGGATGACATGCGCCATGTCGGTGCCGCCCTCGAGATGCTCCGCTTCATGGAAGGAGCCGTCATCCTCGATGGTGACGTTGCGCAGGTGGACGAAATGAATGCGGCTGGCGAATTCCTTGACCATGGCGACGATGTCGTTGTCGGCGCGCGCGCCGTAGGAGCCGGTGCAGAAGGTCAGCCCGTTGGCCGGGCTGTCGACGGCGCCAAGGATGAAGCGCGCGTCCTCGGCCGTCGAAACGATGCGCGGCAGCCCGTAGAGCGAGAAGGGCGGGTCGTCGGGATGGATGCACATGCGCACCCCTTCCTGCTCGGCCACCGGAATGATCTCGCGCAGGAACCAGGCGAGGTTGCCGCGCAATTCCTTTGGCCCGATTGCATCGTATTCGGCCAGGGCCTCGCGGAAACTGTCACGGTTGTAGCTGCGTTCGGTGGCGGGCAGGCCGGCGATGAGGTTGCGCTCGATCCTGTCGATCTTGTCGTCGCCGAACTCCTTCAATCGCGCTTCCGCCTCCGCGATGCGCGCGGCACTGTAGCTGGCCTCGGCATTCCCGCGCTTCAGCACGAACAGGTCGTAAGCCGCGAAATCGATCGCGTCGAAGCGCAACGCATAGCCCGTCGTCGGAAGGCGGTAGGCCAGATCGGTGCGGGTCCAGTCGACCACGGGCATGAAATTGTAGCAGATCGTCGCGATGCCGGCCTTGGCCAGCGTGCGGATCGTGTCCTTGTAGAAGCCGACATAACGGAGCCGTTCCGGCGCGCCGATCTTGATCGAATTGTGGACGGGAATGCTCTCGACGACCGACCAGATCAGCCCCGCCGCCTCGATGATGCGCTTGCGTTCCAGGATGTTTTCCAGCGGCCAGGCGCGTCCGTCATAGATGTCGTGCAGGGCCGAGACGACGCCGGTCGCCCCCGCCTGCTTGACGTGATCGAGTGTCACCGGATCGTCCGGACCATACCAACGCCAGCACTGTTCCATCGCCGCTTTCCTTTTCGAGAAAGCCGCAACGTATTGTTGGACCACAATGTGAGTCAATTAAATTTCCGCGCTCGCGGAGCTGGTTTCGCCTAACGGGAATGCGCGCAGTTTCGACCCTGAAGTGTCCTAAAGTCAGTTGTTTTCTCCAAACCTTGCGATATTGTGGTCCAACAAATTAGGAGGATCGATGCCGGAAAACGTCCATGCCGTGCGCGACAATGGCGCCGACAGCCGCGCCGGCGGCAGCTCGGCGGTCGACGCCGCCGCCGAGCGGATCCTCGACCTCATCCGCGCGCGGCAGCTGAATGTCGGCGACGTGCTGCCGACGGAGCGCGAGCTCAGCGAGATCACCGGCGCCAGCCGCAACACGGTGCGCGAGGCGTTGCGCACCATCCGCACCTACGGGCTGATCGAGCCCAAGCCCCGCGTCGGCGCCGTGCTCGCCGACGGGCAGAGCATCGCCATCCAGAACTTCTTCGCCGCGCACATGGATGTCTCGCGCTCGTCCTTCGCCGACATCCAGGGCTTCAGGCGCATCATCGAAGTCGGCATCGGCGACCACATCGTTTTCAGTGCCACGAACGCCGAGATCGATGCGCTCGACGAAATCAATGCCCGGATCGTCGAGAGCCGCTCGATCGAGGAGGCCGCCAAGAACGATTTCAATTTTCACATGGCGCTGATCGGGCTGGCGGACAATCGCATGCTGACGGACATGTATTCCTTCCTTTCCCCGGTGATCCTGCGGATCATGGCCATCGGCAAGGAAATGCGCCCGGTGTTGGACGACACGCGCGCCGCGCATGGCGAGATCATTGCCGCGCTTCGCGCACGCGACAGGCTGGCCTACGCCTACCTGGTGAGCCGTCACCTCGATTTCGCCCTGCGATTCCTGCCGGAAGAGCCGGCTTCGGACACGTGACTGAAGGAGCTCCCGCAATGAAGGATTTCGATGGCAAGGTGGCCTTGGTGACCGGGACGACCGGAATCGGTCTTGCAACCGCCAGGCGTCTCGCGGCGGGAGGCGCGGCGATCATCGCCTGCGGCATCGACCGCTCGGCCAACGCGGCGATGAGGGCCGAATTCGAAAACTCCGAAGCCGGCGCGCTGGTCATCGACACCGACGTCTCCGTTTCCAACCAGGTCCGCGACGCCGTCGCGGCCGGCGTCGAGCGCTTCGGCGGCCTCGACGTGATTGTCAATTCCGCGGCCGTCCATCCGTACGGGACCGCGACGACGACCGACTGGGAAACCTGGAACCGGGCGATGACGGTCAATGTCGGCTCGATCTATCTGACGGCGCATTTCGGTATCCCCGAAATGATCCGCCGCGGTGGCGGCGCCATCGTCAATGTCGCCTCGGTGCAAGGCTTCGCCTGTCAGCAGAACGTCGCCGCCTATGCCACGACCAAGGGGGCCATCCACACGCTGACGCGTTCGCTGGCGCTCGACTACGCGGCGGTCGCCATTCGCGTCAATTCGGTCAGCCCGGGCTCGATCCGCACGCCGATCCTGGAGAAGGCAGCGCGCGGCGAAAACGGCAGCGACGCCGATGTCGAGGAAGCCTACAGGCGCTTCGGCGCGGCGCATCCGCTTGGCCGCATCGGCGAGCCGGAGGAAGTGGCGGAGCTCATCGCCTTTTTGTGCTCCGCCAAGGCGAGCTTCTGCACCGGCGCGGATTACAAGATAGACGGCGGCCTGACCGCCGGCATAGGCGTGAAGTAGGCTCATGAAGTTCGGCGTTGCGCCGCCGCCCGCGTCTGCATCCTGACAATTGTCGACCGCCAGCGATCATCCGAGGGGATCAGCCGCCCATGGACATGGCAACGTAGCTGCGATCAGCGACAGGCGAACCTCATGACTCGCCAAGAAAATACAACTTCAGTTCGATAAAAGAACAAGCCGAAGTTGGGTAAAAAGAATTGCAATAGTTTATATTTTGATTCAAATTTTATTTATTAACTAACTATTAACGTATCGCTTAACTTTTTGATTTTTTTACGTATGGTGCCCATGAAGGGGGTAGCTTGAATATCGGAGAGTGGGGCGACTTCTCCTATGCGAAAAGTTTTAGGGAATTCAAAAAAGGATTTTGAACAAGACGGCGCTACGACCGGCGGACCGGATCCGCTCTATCCCAGCCAACCTTTGACGCCCGCGAAGCATGAGACCTCTCATTTCCCCCGGTTGCAGCATCAGACTTGGACTGGGCATACCAGCGTGAGTGCCGTGGCGAAGCTGGAAGCAGCACCTTCCCGGCAGGACCTGCCTGCACTGCCGACGGTTCAGCTTGGCGGGCTGCCCGTCACTGTGATCGACCGGCAAGGCGCCGCCCGGCTGATGATCGCCGCAGCGCGGCAACACCGCCATGGCAGCCGCCCGTATTACTTCACCTCCGCCAACGGCGAGGTCATCGCCCAGGCGCGCGCCAAGTCCGAGATAGCCGCCCTCTTCCGCGAGGCCGACCAGATCTTCGCCGATGGCCAGCCGCTAGTCCTTGCCTCGCGCCTTTTGTGCCGCAGGCCGCTGCCGGAGCGCGTGGCCACCACCGATCTGTTCCACGACGTGGCAAAGCTCGCCGAGAACGAGGCGGCGACCTTCTATCTGCTGGGATCGACCGAGGCCGGGAACGCCAAGGCCGTGGCCGCCATCAGGGCCCGTTATCCGCGCCTGCGCATCGTCGGCCACAGCCACGGCTATCTCACCGGCGAAGCGCTCGAAACGAAGCTCGATGAGATCAACGCCCTTGCGCCGGACATATTGTGGCTGGGTCTCGGCGTGCCGCGCGAGCAGATTTTTGTCCGCGATTTTGCGTCGCGGCTCTCGAATGTCGGCGTGATCAAGACCTCCGGCGGACTCTTCGACCATATCGCCGGCAAGGTCCGCCGCGCCCCGCTCTGGGTGCAGAAGGCCGGCTTCGAGTGGCTGTGGCGCATGCTGATGGAACCGCGCCGGCTCTTCTGGCGCTACTTCACCACCAATCCCCGTGCCCTCTATGTCCTCTTGAGGTATTCGCAATGACCGCCGAACAATCGCTTCGTCCGCTGCCGGCGGGAACCGATACGGAGATCGCCATCGTCGGCGGCGGGCTCTCGGGAACGCTCGCCGCGACCTTGCTCGGGCGGTCGGGCTACCATGTCACGCTGATCGACCGCCACCCGGTTTTTCCGCGCGAGTTCCGCGTTGAGAAGATCGCCGGCGACCAGATCGACAAGCTGCGCCGGATCGGCCTTCTCGACAGTCTTTCCGCGGCGGCCGCGGCATTCGACGAGATCGTCAACGTGCGCAAGGGGCGGGTGCTCGATCGCACGCGCGCCCGCCACTACGGCATCTTCTACGATGACCTCGTCGCGGCGATGCGGGCCGAACTACCCAACACTGTGCGCTTCGTCGCTGGCAGGGTGAACGCGGTGGAAGCCGGGCCGGAGCGGCAGCGTGTGTCGATCATCGGGCAGCCGGATGTGACGGCTCGCCTGCTCGTGCTCGCCACCGGTATGGGGGACATCCTGCGGCGTGACGTTGGCATCGAGCGCCGATTCGTCCACCAGCGGCAATCGCTGACTTTCGGCTTCAATGTCCGGCCGGCGGGCGCAAGCGCCTTCAAGCATCCGGCGCTGACCTATTACGGCGAACGCGTCTCCGACGGGATCGACTACCTGAACTTTTTCCCGGCCGGCGGGGTCACCCGCGCCAATCTCTTTGTCTTCCGTGAGCACACCGACCCCTGGGTCAAGGCGCTGCGCGACCGTCCCCGCGAAACGCTCATCGAAACGCTTCCCGGACTTCTCAAGACATTCGGCGACTTCGAGGTCATCGACCGTGTCTCGAGCTGGCTCACCGACATCACCGTCGCCGAAAATTGCAAGCGCGACGGCGTCGTCCTGATCGGAGACGCCTACCAGACCTCCTGTCCGGCCGCTGGAACAGGAGTCAGCCGGCTGCTTACCGATGTGGAGCGCCTGTGCATGGTGCACGTGCCGCAGTGGATGGCCTCGCCCGGCATGGCGGCGGCAAAGATCGCCACCTTCTATGACGATCCCATGAAGCTGGCGATGGACGAGCGGGGGCTAGAGCTGGCGAATTTCCGCCGCAGCCTGACCATCGACACCGACCTGCGCTGGCGGGCGCGCCGGCAGGCTCACTTCAGCCGCCGCCGCATCCTGCATGAGATCGACAAGTTCAGCCCGAGCTTCGCCGCCAGGCTGCGCGGTCTCAAGCGGCCGCGAGTCGAAGCCGTCACCTGATCGCGGCCAATCGGCCGGCACGTCGAAAACCGTCCTTGCATCAACCTGCCCGGTCCGGTTTTGGGACCGCGGGGAGCATTTTGAATGCGTGTCAGGGACCCGGCGCGCTTCGATCTTCCAGATGTCAGGACGACTCTGCGGCCTCATCGGGGGCCGGCTGCACCATAACGGCAGACGGCTTGGCCTTCCTGACATGCGCCGCCTCCAGGATGCGCCGAGCCAGCGCCTTGGCCGCCGGCATTTTCTCCACCGTCAGATGTGCCGCATAGCCGAACGGACTCCCCGCCCGGTAGACTTGCCACATCGGTGAAGGCCGGCCGCCGAAAACGCGCTTGTAGGGCTCGTCGCCGATGGTGAAATCGAGATAGTGGTCGCCGCGCTCGATGCAGTCGCGGGCGATCTGCTCGAACATCAGGCTGCCGATCGACTGCTTCCTGTAGCCGGCCTCGTCGAAGCCGCCGAGAATGACCAGCAGCGAGCCGCGGTGCTCGAGCCCGAGCGCGCCGGCGATCGCCCGGCCGTTCATCCAGAATGCGTAGGTGCGGGCGAAGCCGCCGCGCCCTTCATCGGCAACGGCCAGGTAGAAATCGAAATAGGAAGGCAGCTGCAAAAGATCGGCGGGGCCGTTGCTGCCGTCGAAGCGTTTGCCGCGATAGAGCTTGAGTGCATCGAATGTCGTGCGGATGGCGGCCGGACCGTCGACGCATTCGAAGCGTGCCTCGCCCATCCGGTTGAGCTGCCGGGATTTCTTATCGAGCTCCTTGCGATAGGACTGGTCCAGCCGATGCTCGCGCCAGCCGGCGAATGTCGGCTCCAGCTTGCTGGTATAGGCGCTCATGCCCATGCTGTCGCGCTTGTCGACGCCAAGCAGGCGCTCCATCGCCAGCGAGCGGTCCGCCAGCTTGCCGATGCGCAGCAGATCGTATGGCCGCAGATGCCTGCGGATGGCGGCGACCGTGCTGTGGTCGGCAAGGATGCGGGAGAACGTCTCCTCGTCGGCGACGGGCGAGACATAGTCCGAAACCCGCATATCCGCGAATTCCACGACCTTCAGCAGCGTGTACCGGCGCCTCACCAGAGGCAGGACCATCGCGAGCTTTCCGCTTGCACGGGCGCGCACGACGACGATCAGCGGCGTGGCGCCGCCTTGGCGCACGAGCCTCTCATAGAGCTGCGCCAGCCAAATCGGATGCTGAAAAGCGGTCGCCGCCGAACTGGCGAAGAGCTCGGCGTATTCCGTCGAACGGAAATCGAACGCATCCTCGGCAGTGACTTCAAACATGTGATCCGAACCGGCGGGACTGCGGCTTATCGACGACGTCTTGCGTCTCAGGTCAAGATCGATCGCCGGGATTGTTGGAATCTTGGTATATGCGCAAAGTGCTAATCTTGCGTTGCACAGGGATCAGGCGCGTCCGCCAAAAGACCGGTTCGGTATCGCAAGGCAAGAAATCCCGTGGCCGGCGAAGTCGGACCTCGCACGTAACCTCGATGTAAGCATTTTCAGCCAGTCTCTCGTTCCCCATTGTCGAAATCCCAACAGCACGTAGTCGCGGGAAGACATGCTGGCGATCGAGGTCATCGTTCCGCAATCGGCGCCCCGCCATTGGCAGCAGGTCGCCATCGAGCGGCTGGAGGCGGACGGCCACGATGTCGCCATTCTGCATCAGCCCGGGCCTGCAAGCTGGCCGGCCGTGGCAAACGCCGCCTTCCGGTTCGAACAACGTCTTTTCCGTCGGCGCGGGCCCCTTCTCGGCTCCGCTGTGCAAGCGATCCAGGCGCGGCCCGGCCACCGCCCTGCCGCGCTGAGGCTCGACCTTGCCGGCGATGCTGCCCTGTCGACTGTTCCGACCATCGGCCTTCGCTTCGACGGATCCAGCGCCGATCTCCAGGCGGCCATTGCCGTCGCGGCTGGCAGGCTGCCGTTGATCGAGGCCGTGCTCGACAGGAAGACGGTGGTGGGCCAGGCGCGGCCGATGGTCGACAAGCGCGAATCCGCGGCGCTCGGCACCGAGGATGTATTCGCCCGCGCCATCACGCTGGTGCAGTCGCTCGCTCGCGCGTTCGCCGCGGACCAGCTGCCACGGGAGGCCGTTGCTGAAATTCATGGTGGTGGCGGGCGAAGCCGGTTCACATCCGCCTATCTCGGCGCGGCACTGCCGCGGCTTGGCCGGGAAGCGCTCAGGCGCGCACGCTTCCGCCACGCGCATTGGCGTGTCGGCTATCGCTTCACCGATGCACCAGGCGTCGCCGACACGGGCAGGCTCGGCACCGGCTGGTCGGTGCTGCCGGACCTCGGCGATCATTTCTACGCCGACCCGTTCCCCTTCTGGTGGCAGGACCGGCCTTTCGTGTTCGTCGAGGACTATCCGCACGCGATCGGCAAGGCCGTCATCTCCGTTGTCGCGTTCGATTCAAGCGGCGTTCCTGAAAACCCCCGGGTCGTGCTAGAGGAGGCCCACCACCTCTCCTACCCGCAAGTGTTCGAGCGCGACGGCGTGATCTGGATGCTGCCGGAGGCGAGCACCGGCGGCAGGCTGAAGCTCTACCGCGCCTCCGGCTTCCCGGACCGTTGGGTGCCTGAGACCGTGCTGGTCGAAGGCGAGATTTCCGATGCCACCTTGTTCGATCATGAAGGCATGCTCTGGCTGTTCGCCACGGATCGGGACGGCCATGGAAGCACTTCCGACACGCTGGTGGTTTTCTCGGCTCCCGCGCTCACCGGTCCGTGGCGGCCGCATCCGGCGAACCCGATCCTGATCGACCATCGCATGGCTCGCCCCGGCGGCGCCTTCGTCCGCAACCGCGAGGGTCGCGTCCTTCTTCCCGTCCAGGACGGAACGCTGGGTTACGGCGGCGGGCTGGGCCTATCCGAGCTGCTGGAACTCAACCGGCACGCGGTGCGGCTGTCGGCGCCGCGGCCGATCGATGCCGCCGGCGACTGGCCCTATCCGAAGATCCATACGCTCAACCGGGCGGGCCGCCTCGAGGTGATCGACGGGATCGCCGCGGTGCGGAAGCGATCAGGCAAGAAGTAGCGCCTCGTAGCCTGCGCACATCCTGGCCGGCGAATATTTCTCCCGCAGCCGCCGTCCCGCCGCCGAAAGCCCGGCCTTGAATTCCGGCCGCGCGACCAGATCGCCAAGCCCGCTGGCCATGCCGGTGGCGTCGGCGTCGACGAACAGCGCGGCAGGTGAGCCGTCCTCCGCGGTCAGCACCTCGCGCATGACATCTAGGTTGCTGGCAACGACCGGCAGGCCCGAGATGGCCGCTTCGACGCAGGCGAGGCCGAAGGTTTCCGTCATCGACGGAAACGCATAGGCGTCGCCGGCCGCGAGGAATTCGAAGATGCGCGCCGGCGGAACCTCGCCGACGAGATGCAGGCGGTCGGCGACGCCGCGGCTTTCGGCAAAGGCGACGAGCGCCTCGCGCTCCGGCCCCGCGCCGGCGAGCGCGACATGGACGGCGGGCAGTCGCTCGAGCGCTCCGACAAGCGCGATCTGGTTCTTCATGCGCGTCAGCCGGCCGGACGACACGGCAAGCCACACGCTCTGCGGCAGGCCGAAGGCGGCACGCGCCGCCGCCTTGTCGAATTCCTCGCCCGGTACGGGGACGCCGTGATCGATGCGGCGCATACGCCGCCGATAGGATTGCGGATATCGATCGAACTGCGCTTCCGTCCAGCCGGAATTGACGACGTTCGCCTGGTAAAGGCCGACGGTGCCCATCAGCTTGTCGATCTGGGAGAGCAGACCCATGACGCCCTTGCTGTGCGGGGCGCCGCTCTGGTTTGCGACGATGTGCCTGACGCCGGCCAGCCGGGCGCCGATCGTGCCGAAGATATTGCCATAGTGCTGGTAGGTGATGACGGCGTCGGGGCGTGCCGCACGCAGGTACCGCGCGAGACCGATGGTCGCCCGGATCTGCCCGGGCAATCCGCGCGGACATTCCGTCAGGATGAAATCCGCATGGGGATCGCGGTCATAGGCTTCGGTCTTGCGATACATGAAAACGGTGCGCACCCCGTGCCCGCGCGCCCGCAACCCCTCGCCCACCATGTCGGAGATGCGCTGCGCCCCCGCCGCCTCCGCCTGGGTCTGCACCTGGACGATCTTCACGTGCGCCCCTTCAGCAGGGCATGCGGCACGAGCCCGATGCTGTCCAGGGACAAGCCGAGGATCGACGGGTTGATGCCGATTCTGCGCCGGGCGATCAATACCCCGAAGGCCGTCCATGCGATGACGGTTGCGGCAATGCTGAGCGCCGCGCCGATGGGCCCGAGCCAGTAGGTCGCCACCGCCGTCACGCAAAGCCCGACGACATTGACGACGACCAGCACCTTGAACAGCGCATGCTGCAGACCGGTCAACTGCAACAGGATTTCGATCGGGCCGCAGGCGGTGCCGAACGTCGCCCCTATGCCGAAGATGACGAGCGTCGCTCTCATGGTCGGCGTCGCATAGGCCGGATTGAATATCGACAGGATGAAGTTGCCGAATATCCAGAACGTCGCCAGCACGCACAGCGCAATGGCGGAGCCGCCGAGCGCGGCGAGACTGGTGATGCGCTGAACGTGGGCCCTGTCGCCGCTGTAGAAGGCGGCCGATATCTGCGGCGCCAGCGCCTGGTTCATGCCGTTGAGGGCAAGGGTCACGAAGCGCGTTGTCCGGTCCGCCACGAAGATCGCGCCAGCCGCCTCGGGCCCGAGAATCATCGCCACCAGCAGCGTGCTGACCTGGCCGAGTGCGGGCGGCAGCGAGGTGACGCCCCACAGGCCGAGCGTCACGGTCTTGAATTCCTGCTTTTGCCCTTCCGTGAGACCACCGCGATCTGCCCGCGCCGTGTCGCGCACCAGGACAATTGTCTGCGGGACGACCGAGAGGATGAGCAGCAGTGCCGTCAGATATGTCGCGGCGACCGCGTCGATCTTCACATGCATGAAGCGCAGTGCCGCAACGGCGGCAATTGTCGTCGCGCGCCAGATAATGTCCCGCGGCAACAGGCCGGATATCAGCGCGTTCTTGGCCCTGAAGGCGCCGGAGGTGAACTCCGACCAGCCGAGCGAGAACGACAGCACGGCGGCCGCGACGCACAGCGGCAGCCATTCCGGCGTCCCCCTGCCGATGAAGGGCAGGAAGCCCACCATGATGATGAGCAGGCTGGTGCCGAAAAGCCCGGCCAGCGCCACGAGAATGGCGCGCGCCATCAGCCCGTGAGCCGAGCCGAGGTCGCCCAAGCCGGCGTATTGAGGCCAGAACCTGAGCACGGTGCTCTGCTGGCCTACCGAAGCGAAGAAAGAAACCAGGCTCGCGCCGGCATAGGTGGCGCTGTAAAGGCCGAACTCGCGTTCGTTGGTCACCATGGCCACGGCCACGAACATGAGGAAGGACAGGCCCGCGCTGGCAAGCTTGATGATGCCGGCCAGGGCGCCGCTTTTGGCGAGGGCTGTGATCGACATGCGCATGTCGGTCGCCGGGCTGGCCGCTGCCCCCTGGGCGGCCTCGCGGTCCCCTGAATTGTCCTTCAACGTCGCCTCCTGAGACGATCGGCGATGGGCCTACCCCGCACCTACGACGACGCTCAAAACCCTATCCTGCATAAGCAAAATGCCGCAATCGCGCCAGCGCGAACGCTTCGCATGGTTACCGGCAGCGCCCGCGCCGAACGCATCGTCACGCCGCCACCCTTAACGGATGGCTAACGATAATCCTTAATAATGTGGAGACGAGTGAGGGCGTGAGGTTGCGGCTCTCAACGAGGAAAATTGATGAAGCCAGCCAGGATCGACGAGCGCCCTCTTCCGCCGCTGTTCGACATAGGTGCCGTATGGGGCATTCTTTGGGCGCGTCGCCTGATGGTGCTTGCCGTTGCCGGCGCGGCATTGCTGCTGGCGCTATCCTATCTTGCGGTGACCAAGCCGAGCTATACGGCAACGGCCTCGATACTGATCGACCCCCGCGACACGCGCGCGACCAATTTCAACAACGTGCTTCCGGGGATCGGCTCCGACAGCGCCGCCATCGCCAGCCAGGTCTTCGTCATCCAGTCGCCTGACCTGCTCGGCGCCGTCTTCAAGAGCCAGAAGCTCGACAGCGATCCGGAATTCGCCGGCGCCGGCCTGGCGTCGCGTCTGCTGTCGCTATTTGGAGCCGGCGCAGGCTCGCCGCAGGACGCCGCCTTCAAGCGCTTCCAGAGCAGGGTATCCGTGGAACGCGAAGGGCTGACCTACGTCATCAATGTCAGCTTCACCTCGCCGTCGCCGGAAAAGGCCGCGCGCATCGCCAATGCCATCGTCGACCAGTACCGGGCAGGCCTCGTGGGGGAACGCGAGACCGCCAACAGCGACGTGAACTCGCTGCTCACGGACAGGATCTCCGGCTTGCAGAAGGCCGTCAGCGACGCCGAGCGGGCGGTCGAGGATTTCAAGACCAAGCACAACATCGTGAATTCGACGGATGGCGGCACGCTGCAGTCGCAGCTCGATCAGCTCACGACGCAGTTGATCGCCGCCCAGGGCGACGCCGATCAGGCCAAGGACCGCTACAACCAGGCGCTGGCTGCGGGAAATTCGCCGGCCGGGCTCGCCAAGCTTGCGGACATCCTGACCTCCACCTCCGCCATCAAATTGCGCGACGACTACAATCAGCGCGCCGCCGAGCTTGCCAGCCTGCAGACCATGTACGGGCCGCGTCACCCGGCGATTGGGCGGCTCCAGTCCGAACTGGAGCGGATGAAGCGGCTGATGGCCGCCGAGGCGGATCGCATAAGGCAGCAGTTGAAGGCCAGCTACGACCTCTCTGTGCAGAATGTCGGGAAGCTGCAGGACAAGCTCGAAGCCCTGCGCCAGCAGTCGACGAACTCGAACGTCGCGCAGGTGCAGCTCAGGCAGCTGGAATCGAAGGCCCAGGCGGCCCGCGCGGTGCTCGACGATTACCTCAAGCGCGCGCAGGAAACCTCGCAGATGCAGGGCGTGCAGACCTCCGAGGCGCGCAAGATCGGCGTCGCCTCGCCGCCTGTGCAGCCGACATGGCCGAAGCCGGTTCTGCTTCTCCTGGTGAGCGCGGTTCTGGGGCTCCTCGCCGGATGCGGCCTCGCTCTGGCGCTTGGTCCGATCCCGCAGCCGCAAGAGGGTCCGCGGGCGCGGAAGGATGTCGCGCCCGAACCGGCCGCGGACCGCAAGGGCGACGCGCCTGCCAGCCCCCGGGTGTTGCCGATGCCGGCCAATCTCGGCGAATACCGCCTCCCCGGCGTCGCCGGCGGGACCGCCTATTCCAACATCAAGGCGATCAGGAAGCAGTTGTTCCAGACCGGAAACGAAACGCTGTCGCTCGACGTGCTGAAGATCATGCGGCAGATGATCCTGCACCTCAACGACCATGGCAAACCCTTTGTCATCCTCGTGTCTTCGATCCGCAGCAGTTTCGAGGCACGGATCGCAGGCGCGATGCTGGGCATCGGCATGCAACGGGCCGATCAGAATGTGCTGATGGTGGAGATCGGCGATCACCTGTCCAGCTCGACGACGGAGGGAGCAGGATTGTTCATCGACGGCGCGACCGGCCTGCAGACGGTCGTGTGCAGCTCAGTAGCGGAAAAAGGCCCCGGCGTTGCGGATCGCGACACCTTCCGCGGCATCCTGGCTGAGGCCGGCAGCGCGTTCGATTTCGTGCTCGTGATCGCGCCTTCGTTCAATGAGAACGGCTGGAATTCGGACCTTTTCGCCAAAGCCGACCTTGCGCTTGTGGCGCTCGCCCCGTCCGAGCAGCCTTCGGAAGCCGCCAGGCTCATCGCGCAGAAATTCGGCGCCGGCCAGATCGGCCGCAGCGCCACTCTCGTCGTCGCTCCGGACAGCGCGAAGCCGGCCGGGGCGACCGACGGGCCGCGAGCGGCCGGCGAACAGCGCCGCAGCGCCGCCGCCCGGGGATAACCAGTGGACGGGGTGGACCGATGACATCGCCACCCAAGCTGTCGCGTCGGCATGCGCTGGTTCTTGCCGCCGGAGCCGTTGTCGCCACCTTCCCTCTGCCGCGGTCCGCCGCGCTGGCAACGGCCGATGCCCGTGTGCCATCGCGCGGCTTCAATCTTCCGGGATGGCTCGACCGTGAGGGGGGAGCCGCTCCCGCCACCGCCACGCTTGAAAAGCTGCGCCAATCGGGGTTCGAAACGATCCGGCTGCCGGTAACCGCCGATCTCTTCTCCGGCGGCGACCCGGCAACGCTTCGTCGGATCCAGAACGGGATCGGGGACCTTGTCGGCTTCGGCTTTTCGGTCCTCCTCGACATGCATCCCTCGGGCGAGCTCGTGGCGGCTTTCCGAAACGACCCCGAGGCCGCGGGCGAAAAGGTGCTTCAGGCCTGGACGGCCCTGCGTGTGGTCGTCGCCGACCTGCCGGCGCAATCGGTCTATCCGGAGCTATTGAACGAGCCACCCATGGAACGGAGCGCATGGCTGGCGTTGCGGGAACGGATCGCCGCGACGCTGCGAGCAAGCTGTCCGCTCCACACGCTGGTCTGGGGACCGGCACGGTTTCAGGGCATCTGGGAAATCGCCGATACGCCTCCGCTCGCCGACGACAACCAGATTGCCGCCGTTCACTACTACGCGCCCATGGCTTTCACCCATCAGTGCGAGAACTGGGATGCCTCGCCGCTCGCCCGCATCGCGAACCTGCCCTTTCCCGCGGCCAGGGAAACGGCATCGGTGAACCAGTTGCTTTCCAGATTGCGCGCGGCGGGCGACGAAGAGGCCGCGAACCTGGTCGAGGACGAGTTGTCCGCGCCCTGGACGGAGGCGCGGATCGCCCAGGACTTCGCCGGTCTGGCGCGCTGGTCCACGACCCACGGCTGCCCGGTCATGCTGAACGAATTCGGCGTGCTCAATTTCTGCGTTGACGCCGAAAGCCGCGCGTCCTGGGTGCGCGCCGTGCGCAAGGCGGCTGAGGCGAACCATGTGGCATGGACCTATTGGGAGCTCGACCAGGGTTTCGGCTTTATCAGGAGCAGGCAGAGCGTCGAAGGGTTCGACGGCTCGATGATCGCCGCGCTCCTTGGAGATTGAGGACGTGGACGATGGGCGCCAGCAAGGCTTGCCGCGGCAAGCGATGATCGGAGGAGCAGTCCAGGGATGAGCACGACACAGGCACATCCGCCTGTCGGGCTGGGCATGACGAGCAGCGATACGCCCGAAACCTTGCTGCATGTCGGCATGGCCTTGCTTGTCGTTGCGCTGGCCGTCTCCTCGTTTGCCGTTTGGACGCCGTTCGGGATCGCCGCGACCTTCGTGCTGACGCTGATCGTTGCCAACGCGTTGCCTTCGGGCGTTCCGGTGCTGATCATCTGCGCCTTTCTCTTCCAGAACCTCGTGGTCGCCTGGTTCACCCCTTACATCCCCGACAACGACACCTTCGACGCGCTGCGCGGCACCAACTTCATCATCCTGATGACGGCCTTTGGCATTTTCCTGGTCGCCTCGTTTCAGTACCGCGTCCGCGCGCTGACCGAGTTGCGCCCATGGCTGCTGCTGAGCATGGTGCTTTGCGGCACGGTCTGTTTCTATTTCGCCCTCGGCGTCGTGCACGGCGGCCCGAAGGATGCCGTCGTCTATTTCCGCAACACGATCACGCCGCTCGCCTGCTTCCACGTCGCGGTCCTTGCCGCCAGCCTCTATCCCGTCGACCTGCGCAAGAGCATGCTCTGGCTCGGCGCCGGCGCGATCGTCTATGGCTACGCGGAACTGACCTTCACCATGGATTTCCTCGGCCTCTTCCATGGTGACCAGTATGTCGAGCGCAGCATATCGCGGCAGGTCGAGACCGGCGTGTGGGAGAAGGCGCTCCAGGAAACGGGTTTCGTCTACCGTGGGATCGAGGACGTGATGACCACGACCTTCTTCAACACGCCGCTGTTCAACGACATCCTGCCCAGCGTCTTCCGCATCGGCGGACCGAACTTCCATCCGATCAGCTATGCTTACGCCTTGAGCATCATTTCGGCCTGGCTCCTCTTCAAGGGACGATGGCTGCTGCCTCTCGCCGCCTTGCCGCTGCTGCTCGTCATCGGCTCCAAGGGCGCGACCTTCATGCTCTTCGTCGCGATTGCCGCGCGGCTCATCTACCGCCCTTCCCGCGCCGGCCTGACGCTCCTGGCCGTGATGGCCCTGGCCGTGGTCTGGACGACCGCGGCGATCGCCTACGGCGCCACGCACGGCGACTATCACGTCCTCGGCCTGATTGCCGGCATGCGCGACTTCCTGGCTAACCCGCTAGGCCAAGGACTGGGTCTCGGCGGCAACCTGTCGAGCACGAGCATCAATCTCAATTGGCAAAGTGCCCAGGCCGAGGGTGCGGCCTCCGTGCCGGTCGAAAGCGCGGTCGGCGTCATGCTTTACCAGATGGGCGTCGGCAGCCTCGTCTTCTTCGGCTTCCTGGCGGCGCTGGCCGTGGCATTGCGGCGCCAGCTCATCCAGACCGGCGACCCGGATTTCCTCTTCGGCTTTGTCGGCGTCGTCACCATTTCGGCCAACGCGGTACTGCAGGAGGAGGCGTTTTACTCCCCTCTCGCCCTCGCCTTCTGCCTTTTGCTGGTGGGCGTCTCGCTGGGAACGCGCTGGCGCACGGCCGCGGCGGCAAGAGCCGAAGCAGCGCGCTGACCTTCGGATCGCTGGATTGAAGGCCGGCTTCGCGCCTTCGTTCAGGACCCGAACAGCACCATCTCGGTGAACGTCAGGTCTCCCGGCGAAGGCGATTTCGGGCCCTTGAAATACTTGATCCCCTTTTTCGGAAAATACCTGCCGGACAGACCGGGAACCGGGGCCATCGCATCGACGAGGCAAAGCAGCTGCCCGCGCCGCAGGAGAAAGCGCCCCAAGGCCCCGGCGCACCGGGCCAGATCCGCGTGGGAACGGCAGTAGACTACCTGGCAGCACGGAATGAGACCATGCAATATCCGGCGCGGCTTCAGCACCAAGGGCAACGCCAGGCCGTCGCACACGCAGATCAGCGACAGGCAGCCCAACGCGGCATGTTCGAGTAGTATGTATCTTTCATTGTCGGTGAACTCAGCCATTTCAGCGAGCTCCGCGCGCGCAACCAGCACGCGGTCGGCCCGCTGCATCGCGTTCAGGACGGGAAAGAAGGCGACCTGTCCACCGGAAAACAGGCGAAACCCGAATGCCTTGTTGAGCTTCACCGTCCCCGGCGATGGCGAGATATTGGTGTAGACCACGTCCTTGCGCATGATGACCGTGGCGATCATCCTGCTGGCATAAGGCCGGAACTCCGCATCCACGGACCAGCTCGATAGATTGCAGCGGATTTCGTCGCCGTCCACGCTCCTGTGCCTGGCATAGAGCGTCAGCACGGCGCCGACGATCCGGCCCGACTTCTCGAGGACGAATCCATAGCGCGGAAAATCGGCGACCGCGGGCCGCCGCGACAGGCGGGTCAGCGCCTCTATCCAATAGCCGTGGCTGCGTTCCGGAAAGCCCCTGTGCAGGCAGTCCGCCACGCCAGCCCAATCTCCCTCGTCGAAAGGCCGGCACCCGACGCCGGGAGGAAATGCACCGAGAACCGCCATAGTCGACTCAAGAAAAAAGGCACCGGAAATGGTCCGGCTCCGTATTATCCTGACGATCGATTACTAACGAATTACACCGCCATCGATACGAATTTTACTGGCCGTATTCGGCGATGCCATGTCGTGCTCCTTGCGCGCAACCAGCAAGATAGCTTTACAACCTTTCCGGCAGTTAAGAGTTGTAGAATTAACTAATGTTTCTTCCTGAGTGATTTCTGGACAGAACCGTCACGCGATTTCCTGGACTGCCCAGGCAGATCCGCGGCCAACCTTGATGAGCCGACGCGACGCCCGCACCCTGGCGCTGGAGCTCGGCCGCAAGACCGCGAGGAGGAATCGGGCCTTGGCTGCGCTTCGCGCGCCGGAGCAAGCCGGTTCGACCCGACGAGCAAATTTCTCCCCGACCCCGCTTGTACCAAAATCTCATATGTGAATATAATCTTCACAAGAGAAGATTAGGGAGGATCGACCGCGTCTGGTGTTGCCCCGGCGACACGGCCCGTTCTCCAGCAGCGAACGAAGAGGACAATGGCCAGCTTCCCGCCCACCGTCGGCGTCGCTTCGACACGCCCTTCCGACATGCCGGCCGATCATGCCGAGCTGCCGGTGTGGAACGCCGAAAACTGGTTCTATGAAGATTGGCCGGTCGCCCAAAAGATCCGCTCGCTCCGGCGCACCATGGCCGAAGGCGACAGCCACCTCTTCAACACGCTGGTGCTCGACATCCATCCCTACGTGCAGGATCAGATGTTCGCCGAACGCGAAGGCATTTTCGGCAAGCGTCTGGTGGCGGGCGCTTTCGTCTTCTCCGCCGGGCTCGGCCTCGTCGCCACCAATTGCATCAACGCCTTTTCCTACGGCTACGACAAGCTCCGCTTCATCAAGCCGGTCTTCATCGGCGACACCATCTATTCGATCCGCACCAACATGGACAAAAAGCCCCGTTATCATGACATGGGGCTGGTCCGCGCCAGCTACCAAGTGTTCAAGGGCGAGGGCGAGCTGGTGCTCTACTGCGAGCACCTGCAGACCGTGAAATACAAGAACCCGGCCGACTTCGCCGGCAAGACGGAGAAGTGATCATGGCCGCCGACCTGCCGCTGTCCGGCCTTGTCGTTGTCGACATGAGCCAGTTCCTGTCAGGACCCTACTGCTCGCTTAGGCTCCTCGACCTCGGCGCCCGCGTCATCAAGATCGAGCGGCCCGACGGCGGCGACCTGTCGCGCCGGCTCTATCTCAGCGACACCGAGATTGGCGGCGATTCCACCATCTTCCATGCCATCAACCGGGCCAAGGAGAGCTTCGCGGTCGATTTGAAGAACGAGGACGATCTGAAAGCGCTGCGCGGGCTGCTCGCGAAAGCCGACGTGCTGATCCAGAATTTCCGGCCCGGCGTCATCGAGCGGCTTGGCCTCGACTACGAGCATGTCCGCGCGATCAACCCGCGCCTGGTCTATGCCTCGATCAGCGGCTATGGCGAGGCAGGCCCGTGGGTGAAGCGTCCCGGCCAGGATCTGCTCGCCCAGGCGCGCTCCGGCGTCATGTGGCTGAACGGCGACGAGGATCAGGGTCCGGTGCCGTTCGGGCTGGCGATCGCCGATATGCTGGCGGGTGCGGCCTGTGCGCAGGGCATCCTCGCAGCACTGGTCCGGCGCGGCATCACCGGCCAAGGCGGTCACGTCGAGACCAGCTTGTTCGAGGCGCTGATCGACTTCCAGTTCGAGGTCCTGACAACCCACCTCAACGATGGAAGGCGCCTGCCGCGCCGCTCGTCCTTCCGCAGCGCCCATGCCTATCTGGCGGCGCCCTACGGCGTCTACCCGGCGAAGGACGGTTTCCTGGCGATCGCCATGACGCCGATCCCGAAACTGGCCGACCTGCTCGAGGTCGAGGCGCTGGCGCCCTACCGCGACCAGCCGGCGACCTGGTTCACGGCGCGCGACGAGATCAAGGCGATCATCGCGCAACGCGTCGCTCAGAAGTCCGTGGACGAATGGCTGGCGATCCTCGAGCCCGCCGACATCTGGTGCGCGAAGGTGCTGAACTGGAAGGAAATGCTGGAGAGCGACGGCTTCAAGGCGCTCGACCTGCTGCAGACCGTGACCCGCGAGGACGGCGTTGCGATCGACACCACCTGCTCGCCGCTGAGGGTCGACGGCCTGCGCGCCAAGGTCGACCGGGCAGCGCCGCGCGTCGGCGAGCACAGTGCGAAAATCCGTGCGGAGTTCGGTCTGTGACCGCGCTCAAGGGCCTGACCTGGAGCCATCCGCGCGGCTACGACCCGATGGTCGCCTGCTCCAGGATCTGGCGGGAAAAGACCGGCGTTTCGATCGAATGGGAGAAGCGCTCGCTGCAGGATTTCGAATCCTTCCCGGTGGAAGAACTCGCCCGCGCCTATGACCTGATCGTCATCGATCATCCGCATGTCGGCCAGATCACCGCCGAAAAATGTCTGGCGCCGCTCGACGTGCCGGGCCGCGAGAGGGAGCGCGAAGCGCTTGCGAAGGCAAGCGTCGGCCGATCCTACCCAAGCTACACCTGGCGGGGGCGGCAATGGGCCTTCCCGATCGATGCCGCGACCCAGGTGCAGACCTGGCAGCCGAACCTGATCGCGGCCGCGCCGACGATCTGGACCGAAGTGCTTGAGCTTGCTGAGCAGGGCCGCGTGCTCCTGCCGCTCAGGCCGCCGCATTCGCTGATGTGCTTCTACACTTTGGCCGCCGATCTCGGCCGGCCATGCGCCGTCGAAGGACCGGGCGATCTGATCGATGCCGAGACCGGCGAGACCGTCGTCGAAATGCTGCGTGAGATCGCGGCGATCGTCGACCCAGAATGCCTGACGATGGACCCGATCGCAGTGTTCGAAAAGATGGCCGAGGCCGGATCGTGCATCGCCTGCGCGCCGCTGATCTATGGCTACGTGCCCTATGCGACAGCCGGATTCCGTCCGAACCGGCTTTTCTTTTGCGACATGCCGTCCGTAGGCGGCAACCGTCCGGTCGGCTCCGCCCTCGGCGGCACCGGCATCGCCGTCTCGGCCTTCTCCGCCGCCGGCAAGGAAGCGACCGACTTCGCCTATTGGATCGCCAGCGGCGATGTGCAGCGCGGCCCCTACGCAGCCGCTGGCGGCCAGCCCGGCCATGCAGCTGCCTGGGAAGACGAAGCCGTCAACGCCGCGACCGGCGACTTCTATCGCGCCACGCGGGCAACACTGGAGGGGGCGTGGGTGCGCCCGCGTCACGACGGCTACATGCCGTTTCAGCAAGCCGCGTCCGACCGCCTCAACGAGGGGCTGGCCGGCAGGCAGCACGCCCGCCGCGTCGTCGCCGACATCAACCGCCTTTTCCGACAGAGCTTCGCGCCGGCCGCCGCCGGCTAACGCATGTCGAAAGAGGGAACCGGTTTCGGGACAAAGACATGCGAATAGTCAAAACCCTAAAGCGCATGGAGCGAATCTGAAAGATCGCGACTCGCTTTAGTTGACATTAGAGCCGCCAGAGCTTCTTCGCATTGCCGGACAAGAGCTTCGCGCGCTCGCTCTCGCTCGCGCCGGCAATGAGCGCGTGCGTCGCCGCCACCCATCCGAGCAGCCCGCCGCCCAAGGTGCAGACCGGCCAGTCGCTGCCCCACACGACGCGGTCCCAGTCGAAGCTGCCGATCGTGTGCTCGACATAGGGCCGCAGGGTCTCGGCGGTCCAGGTTGCTGGATCGGCATAGGCGACGACGCCGGAAATCTTGCCGACGACATTGGGGCGCCGCGCGATCGCGGCGATCTGCTCGCGCCATGGGTGCTCGGCCCTGCCCTTGATGTCGGGCACGCCGCAATGATCGAGCACGAACTGGACGTCCGGCGCCAGATCGACGAGCGCGATCGCCTGGCTCATCTGCCGCGGCAGGACGCAGAGATCGAAGGTCAGCCCGCTGCCGGCGATGCGCCGGATGTTCTCGCGAAACAGCGCGCCCTCGGAAACGTCGTCGGGCACGACATGCAGCACGCGGCGGAAACCTTTCACGAAAGGATCGGCCTTCGCCTTGTCCAGCCAGGCGGCGAAGCCCGGCTCTTCCGGCCGGCAGGAGACGATCGCGCCCCGCACCAGGCTGCCCGGTTTCTTCGACAATCCTTCGACATGGGCCGTTTCGGCCGCGATATCGGCCGGGTCGACGTCGACTTCCATATGCAGCGCCAGCTCTATGCCGGCCCGGCGTGCCTCGGTGGCATATTCATCGTGGGAAAAACCGCGGTCGAGCGCGGGCACTCCGGACAGCCACGGGTAGCGCAGCGCCGCCTTGTCGATGATATGCAGGTGGGTGTCGACAATCATGGCTTCCTCCCTAGTCGCTTATGCATGCCGCCCAAAACTGTCACGCATCAAACATGGACGATCATCTCACGGGAGAATTGATCATTCAAATAAGAATTACTCCTTTGGCCTCACATCCGATCCGGCAAGTTGCGACAGACGGGCCGCGGCGGCTTGGAGCAACGTGATGGTCCTGGTGATATCGGGCGCGGCCGGCGAATTGACCAGGGTGATATAGGGTATGGTGAGCGCGGCGATGCCGCGTCCGTCGGGACCGAGCACCGGTGCCGACAGGTTGTAGACGCCGGCCGTCTGCAGCGAAGCCATCATCTCGTAGCCGCGGTCGCGCACCTGGTCGAGGCGGGCGAAGAAGTCGGGCGACACCTTCATCTCCTCGTTGCTGCGCAGATGCTCGGCGATCATCATCTCGCGTTCTTCCGGTGAGCGGAAGGCCAGCAGCACATGTCCCGACCCGGTGTCGAACAGGCTGATATGCGAGCCGACGCGGATCGAAATGCCCCAATATCGCGGCGCTTCCTGCTGGGCGATGACCACGGCGCTGCCGCGGTCGAACACCACGAGTTGGTTCGCCTGCCACGAGATCTCGGCCAATTCGCGCATGATCGAAGTGGCGTAGGAAACCAGCCTGCGCACCGGCGCGTGCAATTGGCCGAGCCCGAAGAGCTTCAGCGTCAGCGAATAGCGGTCGCCGTCGGGGCGTGTGACGTAGCCACGTTTCACCAGACGGTCGAGCATCCGGTAGAATTCGTTCGGGCTGCGATCGAGCCGCTTGGCGATCTCGGCCTGGGTCAGGCCGCCATCGACGCTGGCGAGCAGCTCCAGGATGTCCAGCCCCTTGTCCAGCGCCGGCGCGCGGTAGCGGTCTTCCTCGTCGTCCTGCACCGGATGCCCCTCTGGTGAATTTCCATCTTCATATACGCAAGAGCGCCTTCATTGGGAAGAAGTTTCGGCTTGACGACTTATGAATATTTTGTTTGCATATGAATGAAGCGGCTGAGCTTCAGGTCACGACGGCCACCGGCCGTCCAGGGAGGAATTCATGAACAGACTGCTTTCCGGCGTCGCCGCCGGCGCATTGCTCATGGCATCGGGCGCCGCATTCGCGGCCGACCTGCCGGGCAAGTTTCCCGGCGTCACCATCGACGCCAAGCTGATCGGCGGCCAGCAATACGAAAAGCTCTACGAGCGGATCGGCGAGTGGGAGAAGGCGACCGGCGCCAAGGTCAACGTCATCTCCAAGAAGAACCACTTCGACCTCGACAAGGAGATCAAGTCGGATATCGCCTCCAACTCGATCACCTGGTGCGTCGGCTCCAACCACACCTCGTTCGCGCCGCAATATCCGGGCATCTACACCGATCTTTCGAAACTCCTGCCGAAGGAGGAGGTCGACGCCTTCGTTCCGGCCAACATTGCGGCCGGCACGCTCGACGGCAAGCTAGTCATGCTGCCGCGCGCGCAGTTCGACGTCTCGGCGCTCTACTACCAGAAGAGCCTCTATCAGGACGAAGCCAAGAAGAAGGCCTACAAGGAGAAGTACGGCGAAGATCTCGCCCCGCCGGACACGTTCGACGAGATGGCCCAGCAGGCGGAGTTCTTCGCCAGCCCGCCTGACTTCTACGGCACGCAATATGCCGGCAAGGAAGAGGCGATCAACGGCCGCTTCTACGAGATGCTGGTCGCCGACGGCGGCGAATATCTCGACAAGGACGGCAAGCCCGCCTTCAACTCGGAAGCCGGCGCCAAGGCGCTCGACTGGTTCGTCAAGCTCTACAAGGCCAAGGCGGTGCCCGCCGGCACGACCAACTATCTGTGGGATGATCTCGGCCAGGGCTTCGCCTCCGGCACCGTGGCGATCAACCTCGACTGGCCGGGCTGGGCCGGTTTCTTCAACGACCCGAAGTCGTCCAAGGTCGCCGGCAATGTCGGCGTCAAGGTTCAGCCCAAGGGCTCGTCCGGCAAGCGTTCGGGCTGGTCCGGCGCGCACGGCTTCTCGGTGACCGAGAACTGCGCCAACAAGGAGGCCGCCGCTTCGCTTGTCTGGTGGCTGACCAACGAGGACAGCCAGAAGCTGGAAGCCGCCGCCGGCCCGCTGCCCACGCGCACCAAGGTGTGGGAATGGGACCTCGAGCAGGCAAAATCAGATCCTTACAAGACCGAAGTGCTGCAGGCCTTCCAGGAGGCCGCCAAAAACGCCTTCCCGGTGCCGCAGACGCCGGAGTGGATCGAGATCTCCAACGCCGTCTATCCGGAACTGCAGGCCGCTATCCTCGGCGACAAGACCTCCAAGCAGGCGCTGGACGACGCTGCCGCCAAGGCGACGCAGATCCTCGAGGACGCGGGCAAGCTCTAAGGATTAGCCTCCCCGCGGCGCCGGCCCTCGTGGCTGGCGCCGCTTTGACCGATGCGGCCGCCCTGCGATTGGATCGCCGGCCGCGCTGATATCTTTGGAACATTTGCATGACGGCCAAGCGGCTTTCCGCGCCAACCCTTCTTCTGCTGCCGGCCGTGCTCGTGCTGGCGGCGGTGGTGGTGGTGCCGCTCTGCCTGTCCTTCTATTCCAGCTTCACGCCGTTCAGGCTGACGCGGCCGGAGACCTTCTTCACCTTCATCGGCCTGCGCAACTATCGCAACATCCTCTCAGACGTGAATTTCTGGTGGGCCTTCGGCCGCACCGTGCTTCTGCTTACCGTCGCGCTCAATCTCGAGATGCTGCTTGGGCTCGGCCTCGCACTGCTGGTCGAGAAGGCCAGCCGCGGCCAGCGGCTGCTGCGCACCGTCATGATGTTCCCGATGATGTTCTCGCCGATCCTGGTCGGCTTCCAGTTCAAGTTCATGTTCAACGACAATATCGGCCTGGTGAACAACGCGCTGCAATCGCTGGGCATCACGCAGGACGCTATCCCCTGGCTGATCGAAGGTCATCTCGCCTTCATCGCCATTTCGATCGCCGAGATTTGGTCGTCGACCTCGATCTTCGCGATCCTGATCCTTGCCGGCCTGCTCGCCATGCCGAAGGAGCCGGTCGAGGCAGCGCGCGTCGATGGCTGCACGCCCTGGCAGACCTTCCGCTATGTGACCTGGCCCTTCATCATGCCCTTCGCCTACATCGCCATGACCATCCGCTCGCTCGACGTCGCGCGCGCCTATGACATCGTCAAGATCATGACCGATGGCGGCCCGGCCGGCCGCACCGAGCTGTTATGGACGCTGGTGGCGCGCACCGCCTACAGCGACGCGCGCATGGGCGTCGCCAACGCGATGGCCTATTTCTCGATCCTGCTGTCGATCGCCTTCACCGTCTATTTCTTCAAGAAGCTCGCCGCGGCGCGCACCCAGATCGGCGCGGAGTGGTGAGAATGGACGCCAACTCATCCGCCCGCCTGAAGCGCCGCGCGGCCACGATCGCGCATCGCATCGGTCTGTTCCTCGCCATGCTTTTCATCTGCCTGCCCGGCATCTGGATCGTGCTGTCGTCGCTGCGCCCAACAGTCGAGATCCTCGCCAAGCCACCGGTCTGGATTCCTCAAGAAGTCTCGCTCGATGCCTATGTCGCGATGTTCAGCGGCGTCGGCAAAGGCGGCATTCCCGTCCTCGACTATTTCCGCAATTCGCTGATCATCTCGGTCACCTCGACCGTCATTGCCATCGCCATCGGCATGGCCGGCGGCTACGCCTTCGCGCGCTATCGCTTCCGCGGCAAGTCGGCGATGTTCCTCGGCCTGATGCTGACCCGCACCGTGCCAGGCATCGCGCTCTCGCTGCCGCTGTTTTTCGTCTACGCACGCCTCGACATAATCGACACGCATTTCGGCCTGATCCTGGTCTATGTCGCGCTCAATGTGCCCTTCACCATCTGGCTCATCGACGGCTTCTTCCGCCAGGTGCCGAAGGACCTCGCCGAAGCGGCGCAGATCGACGGCTGCACGCGCTGGCAGGCCTTCTGGCAGGTCGAGTTTCCGCTCGCCGGACCGGGCATCGCATCCGCGGGGATATTCGCCTTCCTCACCTCCTGGAACGAATTCGCGCTGGCTTCGCAGCTGACGCGCTCGATCAATTCGAAGACGCTGCCCGTCGGGCTGCTCGACTACACGGCCGAATTCACCATCGACTGGCGCGGCATGTGCGCGCTGGCGGTGGTGATGATCATCCCGGCGCTTATCCTCACTTTCATCGTGCAAAAGCACCTCGTCGGCGGCCTCACCTCCGGCGCGGTGAAAGGTTGATCCGATGGCGATTGTCTCGCTCAAGAAACTGACCAAGCGTTACGGCAACATGGAGATCGTCCACGGCATCGACCTCGATGTCGCCGACCGCGAATTCATCGCGCTGGTTGGGCCGTCCGGCTGCGGCAAGTCCACGACACTGCGCATGATCGCGGGGCTCGAGGACATTTCCGGCGGCACGATCGAGATCGGCGACCGCATCGTCAACGACCTGCCGCCGCGCTCGCGCAACATCTCGATGGTGTTCCAGTCCTACGCGCTCTACCCGCATATGACGGTGCGCGAGAATCTCGGCTTCTCGCTGAAGATCGCCGGCGCGCCGAAGGAAGAGATGGATCGCCGCGTCGCCGAAGCGTCGGCCATCCTCGGTCTCGACGCGCTGCTCGAGCGCCGTCCCTCACAGCTTTCCGGCGGCCAGCGTCAGCGCGTTGCCATGGGCCGCGCCATCGTGCGCGATCCCGACGTCTTCCTCTTCGACGAGCCGCTCAGCAATCTCGACGCCAAGCTGCGCACCCAGATGCGCACCGAGATCAAGAAGCTGCACGCCAAGGTGAAGTCCACCGTCATCTATGTCACGCACGACCAGGTCGAGGCGATGACACTCGCCGACCGCATCGTCATCATGCGCGACGGCTATATCGAGCAGGTCGGCACGCCGGACGAGGTTTTCCAGCGCCCCGCGACGCGTTTCGTCGCCGGCTTCATCGGCTCGCCGCCGATGAACCTGCAGGAAGCGACCGTCGACGACGGCAAGGTCGTCTTCGCCGGCGGCCAGAGCCTGCCGCTGCCCGGCCGCTTCAAGGCCAAGGTGAGCGCCGGCGACAAGGTGGTGTTCGGCCTGCGTCCCGACGATCTTTACCCCGTGGGCCACGGCTTGCATTCGGGCGATGCCGCCGATGTCCATGAGATGGAGCTGCCGGTGACGGTGACCGAGCCGCTCGGCAACGAAACGCTGGTGTTCGCCGAATTCGACCGCCGCGACTGGGTCTCGCGCATGCTGAACCCCAGGCCTCTGAAGGCGGGCGACCGGGTGGCAATGCACTTCGACCTGTCGCAGGCGCATCTCTTTTCCGCGGAAACCGGCAAATCCTTGAGGGCCTGACGATGGCGAAGATCGAGAAAGTCGAGCTTGCAATGGTCGATCTGGTGCCGAAGGTGAAGCGCACCGACGCCATCCAGAGTTTTGTCAGCCAGGAGACGCCGATCATCACCATCACCAATGCCGACGGCGCGGTCGGCATGGGCTACAGCTATACGATCGGCACCGGCGGCTCCTCGGTGATGCGGCTCCTGGCCGACCACCTCGCGCCGCGCCTGATCGGTAAGGATGCCGACCGGATCGAGGCCATCTGGCACGATCTCGAATTCGCCACCCACGCCACCACGATCGGCGCCATCACCGCAGTCGCGCTCGCCGCGATCGACACGGCGCTTTGGGACCTTCGGGCGAAGAAGCAGAAGCTGCCGCTGTGGAAGCTCGCCGGCGGCGCCAAGGACCGCTGTCCGCTCTACACCACCGAAGGCGGCTGGCTGCACATCGAGACGGCGGCCCTTGTCGAGGATGCCATGGCCGCCAAGGCTAACGGCTTCACCGGCTCCAAGGTGAAGATCGGAAGGCCGCATGGCTCGGAGGATTTTGCGCGGCTGTCGGCGGTGCGCAAGGCGGTCGGCGACGGCTACGAGATCATGACCGACTGCAACCAGGGTTTTTCCGTCGATGAAGCCATCCGGCGCGCCGAGCGCTTGCGCGATCTCGATCTCGCGTGGATCGAGGAGCCGCTGCCGGCCGACGACATCGACGGCCATGTGCGGCTGTCGAATTCGACCGCGACGCCGATTGCCATCGGCGAGTCGCTTTATTCGATCCGCCATTTCCGCGAATATATGCAGAAGGGCGGCTGCAACATCGTCCAGGTCGACGTCGGCCGCATCGGCGGCATCACGCCGTGGCTGAAGGTGGCGCATATGGCGGAGGCCTTCGACATGCCCGTCTGCCCGCATTTCCTGATGGAACTGCATGTCAGCCTGGCCTGTGCGGTGCCGAACGGCAAATATGTCGAGTACATTCCGCAGTTGGATGAGTTGACGGGCAGGAAGATGGTGATTGAGAACGGCCATGCGCTGGCGCCGGGCGAGCCGGGCCTCGGTATCGATTGGGATTTCGATGCGATCAAGGCGCGCAGCATCGCCGAATTCAACGTCACCATCACCGAACGGAGGGATTGAGAGATGCAGCGAATGGGCATGGTGCTCGGCCTGAAGCCGGAGAAGGTCGAGGAATATGTGCGCCTGCATGCGGCCGTCTGGCCAGATGTGCTGAAGATGATCTCTGCCTGCAACATTAAGAACTACTCGATCTATCTCAAGCGGCCGGAGAACCTGCTGTTCTCCTATTTCGAGTATCACGGCACCGATTACGCAGCCGACGCGGCCAAGATGGCCGCCGACCCGAAGACCCAGGAATGGTGGGCGGTCTGCATGCCGTGCCAGGAGCCTTTGCCGACCAGGCAGGAAGGCGAATGGTGGGCGATGATGGACGAAGTTTTCCACCATGACTGACGCCTTCGATCCCGCCTCGCTGGCGCAGTCCTGGCCAGTTCCTGCAAAGCCGCGCCCGATCGTCACCTTCGGCGCCGGTTCGATCGTTGGCGATGCGCATTTCCCGGCCTACCGCAAGGCCGGTTTTCCGATTGCGGGCCTCTACGATCCTGACCAGACCAAGGCGCAGGCACTCGCCGAGAAGTGGGGCGTTGCGGCGTTCCGCTCGGTGGACGAGGCAGCCGCCGTCAAGGACGCGATCTTCGATCTGGCGACGCCGCCCGGCCGACACGCCGAGGTGCTGAAGGCCATGCCCGACGGCGCGGTCGCTTTGATCCAGAAGCCAATGGGAAACTACCTCGGCGAGGCGACCGAGATCCTCGAAATCTGCCGCGCCAAAAATCTCATGGCGGCGGTGAACTTCCAGCTCCGCTTCGCGCCGATGATGCTGGCGCTGAAGGACGCGATCGCCAACGGCTGGCTGGGCGAGGTCGTCGACTTCGACGCCTGGCTGGCGCTCGCCACGCCCTGGCAGCTCTGGGAGTTTTTGCTCAAGGCGCCGCGCGTCGAGATCGCCATGCACTCGATCCACTATCTCGACCTGATCCGCCAGCTTCTGGGCGACCCCAAGGGCGTTCACGCGAAAACCCTCGGCCATCCCAATCACCAGGTCGCGCAGACGCGCACCAGCGCCATCCTCGACTATGGCGACACGGTGCGCTGCGCGCTCTCGATCAACCACGACCACAAATTTGGCCGCCGGCATCAGGCTTGCGACTTCCGCGTCTGCGGCACCAAGGGTGCCGCCTACGTCAAGCTCGGCCTCAATCTCGACTATCCGCGCGGCGAGCCTGATGTGCTGGAGATCTACCCCAAGGGCGGATCGGACTGGGTCAGCGTGCCGCTGGCCGGCGAGTGGTTCCCCGACGCCTTTGTCGGGCGCATGGCCAATGTCCAGCGCTTTGCTTGCGGCGAGGACGCCGAGCTGATCAGCTCCGTCGAGGATGCCTGGAACACGATGGCGCTCGTGGAAGCCGCTTATCGATCGAGCGCCGCGCCGGCGACGCCGCTGGCCGAAAAACCGTAGGGAACGGCATGGAACAGGTCACTTATTTCGAGGACTACGAGATCGGTTCGTCGCGGCTGACCAGCGGCCGCACGATCACCGAGACCGACTTCGTCGTCCATGCCGGCCACACCGGCGACTTCTTCCCGCATCACATGGATGCCGAGTTCATGAAGACGACGCCCTTCGGCCAGCGCATCGCGCATGGCACGCTGGTGTTCTCGGTCGGCGTCGGCCTGACGGCGAGCGTCGTCAACCCAGTGGCCTTCTCCTACGGCTATGACAGGCTGCGCTTCATCAAGCCGGTGTTCATCGGTGACACGATCCGCACGCGCACGACCATCGCCGTGAAGGAGGATGACCCGAAACGGCCGGACTCCGGTCGCGTCGTCGAACGCGTCGAAGTTTTGAACCAGCGCGACGAGGTCGTGCTGGCCGCGGACCACATCTACATCGTCGAGCGGCGCCCCCGGCTCGGCTGAAAGACGGAGACAGAAACAACATGGCTGATCTGACAGGCAAGGTCGTTGTCGTTACCGCAGCGGCGCAGGGCATTGGTCGGGCAAGCGCATTGGCTTTCGCCAGGGCCGGCGCGATCGTCCACGCCACCGACATCAACGAGGCGGCCCTGGCCGAGCTCGGCAAGACGCCTGGCGTCAAGACCCACAAGCTCGATGTGCTGAACAACGAGGCCGTGACGGCCGCCTTCGCCGAGATCGGCCCTGTCGACGTGCTGTTCAACTGCGCCGGCTTCGTCCATTCCGGCTCCATTCTCGAGATGAAGGACGAAGACCTCGACTTTGCCTTCAATCTCAACGTGCGCGCCATGATCCGCACCATCCGCGCCGTGCTGCCCGGCATGCTGGAGCGCGGCGACGGCGCGATCATCAACATGGCCTCGGTCGCCGGCGCGCCGAAGGGCGTGCCGAACCGCTTCGCCTATGGCGTGACCAAGGCGGCCGTGATCGGCCTGACCAAATCGATCGCCGCCGACTATGTCGCCAGGGGCATCCGCTGCAACGCCATCTGTCCCGGCACGGTGGAGAGCCCGTCGCTCGAAAACCGCATGCGCGCCCAGGGCGACTATGAAGCCGCTCGCGCGGCCTTCATCGCCCGCCAGCCGATGGGAAGGCTGGGCACGGCGGAGGAGATCGCAGACCTTGCCGTCTATCTCGCCGGCGCCACCTATACGACCGGACAGGCCTATAATATCGACGGCGGCTGGTCGATCTGACGAGGCAATGAGCATGACCCGCATCACCGATCTTCGCGTCTTCGATCTGCGTTTTCCAACGTCGCAAAGCCTCGATGGCTCGGACGCGATGAACCCCGACCCGGACTATTCCGCGGCCTACGTCATCCTCGACACCGACGTCGCATCGCTGAAGGGCCACGGCCTCACCTTCACCATCGGCCGCGGCAACGATATCTGCTGCGCGGCGATCGAGGCGTTGCGCCATCTCGTCGTCGGGCTCGACCTCGACTGGGTGAAGCAGGATCCCGGCCGCTTCTGGCATCATGTGACCGGCGACAGCCAGTTGCGATGGATCGGCCCGGACAAGGGCGCCATGCATCTCGCCGTCGGCGCGGTGGTCAATGCGGTCTGGGACCTGTGGGCGAAGGAAGCAGGCAAGCCGGTCTGGCGCCTGGTCGCCGAAATGAGCCCGGAGGAGATCGTGCGCATCGTCGACTTCCGCTATCTCACCGATGCCCTCACGCCGGCCGAGGCGCTGGAGATCCTGAAGAAGGCCGAGGCCGGCAAGGCCGAGCGCATCGCCACGCTCGAGAGCGAAGGCTATGCCTGCTACACCACCTCGGCCGGCTGGCTCGGCTATCCCGACGACAAGCTCAGGCGCCTCTGCCAGGAGGCGGTCGACCAAGGTTTCGATCACATCAAGCTCAAAGTCGGTCGCGACCGCGCCGACGACATCCGCCGCCTCAGGATCGCCCGCGAGGTGATCGGCCCGGACCGCTATCTGATGATCGACGCCAACCAGGTCTGGGAGGTCGACCAGGCGATCGACTGGCTGGGCGACCTCGCTTTCGCCAAGCCCTTCTTCATCGAGGAGCCGACCAGCCCGGACGATGTCGCCGGCCACGCCAAGATCCGCAAGGCTGTCGCGCCGATCAAGGTCGCGACCGGCGAGATGTGCCAGAACCGCATCATGTTCAAGCAGTTCATCGCCGGCGGCGCGATCGATGTCGTGCAGATCGACTCCTGCCGCATGGGCGGCCTCAACGAGGTGCTGGCCGTCCTGCTGATCGCCGCCAAGTTCGGCCTGCCGGTCTGGCCGCATGCCGGCGGCGTCGGCCTGTGCGAATACGTCCAGCATCTCTCGATGATCGACTATATCGCGGTGTCGGGCACCAAGGAGGGACGGGTGATCGAATATGTCGATCACCTGCACGAGCATTTCCTCGAGCCCTGTGTCATCGAGAACGCCGCCTACATGCCGCCGGCGGCGCCGGGCTTCTCGACCGAGATGAAGCCGGACTCCATTGCCGCCTACCAATTCCGTGGCTGAACTCGGGCCGTACGCAGACAAACAGGCCTGCGTGCGGCTTTGCCTCTCCAATGCTCAGCACGACGCCTGATCTGGCGCCGTGATCGGCGTCAACCGACCTCGACGGCCAGCACCGAGACGCAATCGCCGGCCTTCACCAGGCCTGGAAAATGGCGCGCGGCCAGCAGGCCCGACATCCCGGCCTTGATCTCCTGTGGCGCGATGCCGGTGCGGCCGGTCGCATGGATGCGCGCCACGACCTGGCCTTCCTTCACCTTCTCGCCGAGATCGATCATGGTCTCGATCATGCCGTCATCCTCGGCGAAGGCGAAGCAATCGCCTGACGGCATATCCAGCCATCGAGTTCTGCCTTTCTCGACCGCGCCGGAAACGATGCCGGCATGGCGCAGCACGTTGAGGACGCCGCGTCGGGCAATCCGCACCGTCTCGGCCCGCGACGTGCCGCCGCCGCCGAGCTCGGTGGTGACGAAGACCTTCCCCATCTCCTCGGCCGCCGTGTCATACATGCCGACCGCGTCGATCTCGGTCATGCGCATCGAGAACGGCGCCGAGAAAGCCTCGACAGCGGCGAAGGCGTTTTGCTCCTGCGCCTTGTCCGGCAGCGTGTGCGCGGCGCAGAATGGCAGGAAGTCCAGCGTCTTTCCGCCGGAATGAAAGTCGAACACGATATCAGCCCGCGGCAGCAGTTCGCGCTGGAAATAGTCGGCGATCTTTTCCGTCACCGTGCCGTCGGGCCTGCCGGGGAAAGAGCGGTTCATGTTGCCCTTGTCGATCGGCGAGGTGCGCGTGCCGGCGCGGAACGCCGGATAGTTCATCGCCGGCACGATGATGACCGTGCCGGAAACATCTTTCGGATCGAGCGTGCGGGCAAGTTCGTAGAGCGCCAGCGGCCCCTCATATTCGTCGCCGTGATTGCCGCCGGTGAGCAGCGCCGCCGACCCCTTGCCGTTGCGGATCACGCAGATCGGTATCGTCACCGAACCCCAGGCGGAATCGTCGCGGCTGTAAGGCAGGCGCAGGAAGCCGTGCTGGACGCCGTCGCGCTCGAAGTCAACGGTCGGCGTGATCGGCGATGGACGCAGAGCTGACATCGGGCTCAGTCCTTCACGAACAGCTTTCGCGGCACGTTGGCCAGGCATTCGACGCCGGTCTCGGTGATCAGGATCGACTCGGTGATCTCAAGTCCCATCGTCTCCAGCCACAGGCCGGTCATGAAATGGAAGGTCATGCCGGGCTTGAGCTCGGTGCGGTCGCCGGGGCGCAGGCTCATCGTGCGCTCGCCCCAGTCCGGCGGATAGGAAAGACCGATCGAGTAACCGGTGCGGTTGTCCTTGACGATGCCATACTTCTTCAGGACGGCGAAGAAGGCATTGGCGATGTCCTCGCAGGCATTGCCCGGCTTGGCGGCCGCAAGGCCTGCCTCCATGCCCTCCAGCGTCGCCTTCTCGGCGTCGAGAAAGGCCTGCGTCGGCTTGCCGAGGAAGACCGTGCGCGACAGCGGGCAATGGTAGCGGTTGTAGCAGCCGGCGATCTCGAAGAACGTGCCCTCGCCCGCCTTCATCGGCTGGTCGTCCCAGGTGAGATGCGGCGCCGAGGCATCGGCGCCCGACGGCAACAGCGGCACGATCGCCGGATAGTCGCCGCCGATGCCTTCGACGCCGCGCGTGCCGGCATCGTAGATCTCGGCGACCAGATCGCATTTGCGCATGCCGACCTCGATTCTGTCGACGATGCGCTTGTGCATGGCCTCGACGATGCGGGCGGCGTTGCGCATGTAGTCGATCTCGGTCGGGCTTTTCACAGCGCGCTGCCAGTTGACCAGCGCGGTGGCGTCGACGAACCGGGCGTTGGGCAGCTGCTTCTGCAGCGCGGCGAAAGCGGCGGCGGAGAACCAGTAATTGTCCATCTCGACGCCGATGGCGAGCTTGTCCCAGCGGCGCTCCGCAAGCACGCTGGCGAGGTAGTCCATCGGATGCCGTTCGGTCGACTGCACATAATGGTCGGCGTAGCCGACGATGTTGTCATGTGCGAGATAAGCGGTGCGCTTGGCGCCATTGGCGTCCTGGCCACGGCCGTACCAGACCGGCTCGCCCGAAGGCGGCACGATGACCGCCTGGTGCACATAGAAGGACCAGCCGTCATAGCCGGTCAGCCAGGCCATGTTGGAGGGATCGCTGACGATCAGCAGATCGACCCCCTTGGCGTCCATGGCTTTCCGCGTCTTGGCGAGGCGATCGGCAAATTCGCTCCGCGAGAATTTCAGGTTTGGCTGCATTTTGTTGATCCTCGTTTGTTGGGCCTCGCGGCCAGCATCAGCTTTCGAAAATCGTTCCGGCATTGGCTGCTCGCGCACGGTCACGGGCTAAGGTGGCGATCGCAGTGTCCTGCACGCCGGTGCCGGTCAGGTCGGCGATGGTGATGTCACTTTGCGAGCGTCGTCCGTGCCTCTCGCCGGCGATGATCTGGCCGAGTTCGGTGACATCTGCCTCGGCGGCCATCACACCGGCGGCAATGGCGTGGTGGAGCTCGCCGAGACGCCGCGTCTGCTTCGCGCTGTCGGCGACATAGAGATCGGCCATGCGCAGGATCGCCGGCGCGATCTCGTTCTTGTGCTCGGCATCCGAGCCCATGGCGGTGATGTGCTGGCCGGCAACAACGAAGCCGGCCTTGACCAGCGGCTCCGTCGAAGGAGTGGTGGTGACGATGATGTCGGCGCCGGCTGCCGCATTCGCCGCATCCGGCTCGGCCCGCACCATGATGCCCAGCTTCTCTCGCAAACGACCTGCGGTTGCCTCGGCCCTGGCTGCATCGCGGGCCCAGATGCGCGCCTCCTCGATCGGCCGCACGAGGCGCAAGGCTTCCAGTTGCAGGCCGGCCTGCAAACCGGCGCCGAAGATCGCGGCCACGGTGGAGTCCTCGCGCGACAAATGCTTGGCCGCGACTGCGCCGGCGGCGGCCGTGCGGACATCGGTCAGATAGCCGTTGTCGAGCAGCAGCGCCTCGACCACACCGGTGTTGGCCGACAGCAGCACCATCATGCCGCCGCCGCTGGGCAGACCGAGCGCCGGATTGTCGAAGAAGCCGGAGCTTATCTTGACGGCGAAGCCGTCGATGCCGGACACGTAGGCGGACTTCACGTCGACCTCGCCGCGATGCTCGGGAATGTCGAGCCGCAGGATAGGCGGCATCGCCACCGGCAGCGTGGCCAAGGCGCGAAAGGCGTTCTCGACGCAGGCGACCGCGTCGAGATCGAGCGTCACGATCTTGCGCAGTTCAGCCTCGGTGAGGATTGTCATGCGGCTCATGCGGCGCGCTCCGCTGCTGATGGCACCTCGCCGCAAACGATCTTCTTGTGCAGCGTCATGTCGATGTTGCGGCCGGAGAGAATAGGGACGGTCGGCCCTTTGACCCTGACCTTCTCGGCGAGCAGCGCGCCGATGCCGACGGCGCCCGCGCCCTCGACGATCTCGCGCTCTTCCGCATAGGCATGCCGGATGCCGGCGGCGATCTCGTCCTCGGAGAGCAGGATCACGTCGTCGAGCAGGCCGCGGCACATGGCAAAGGTCAGCCGGTTGTCGAGGCCGATGCCGCCGCCGAGCGAGTCCGCCAGCGTCGGCAGTTCCTCGACCTGCACGGGCCGGCCGGCATCGAGGCTCGCTTTCATCGCGGCGCCGCGCGCCATCGAGATGCCGATGACTTTGGTAGCCGGACTCATTCCCTTGACGGCCGCGGCAACGCCCGCCGCCAGGCCGCCGCCGGAGAGCGGCACCAGCACATTTGCCGCGTCCGGAACCTGCTCCATGATCTCCAGCCCCAGCGTGCCCTGCCCGGCGATGATGTCGGGATGGTCGAAGGGCGGCAGCATGACCAGCCCTTCCTCCGCGACCAGCCTGTCGACCTCCTGCTGGGCATCGTCCTGGCTGTTGCCGACGATGCGAATCTCCGCGCCAAGGCGGCGGATGGCCCCGAGCTTGTTTTCCGGCACCAGCCTGGACATGCAGATCACCGCGCGCATGCCTTCGAGCTTGGCGGCATGCGCGAGCGCGCGGCCGTGATTGCCGGTCGACGCCGCGACCACGCCGCGCGATCTTTCCTGCGGGCTCAGCGCGGCGATGGCGTTGGAGGCGCCGCGCAGCTTGAACGCGCCGGTGGTCTGGTGATGTTCCAGCTTGAGGTGGACGGGATGACCCGCGCGATCCGAGAGGCTTTGCGACTGAACGGCGGGCGTCCGCTCGACCTTGCCGGCAATATTTTCGCGCGCGGCGCGAATATGCTGAAGCGTGACTGGCATTTCGTTCACTGGCATTCCGATCACTGGGCCAGCGGCTTTGTCATCAGCCGGCCGAACTCCGGCCGCGGTGCCTCGTCGCCGCAGAGCCGCAGGCAGTTCCACGCGCTGGCCTGGTTGCTGGTGACGACCGGGCGCCCGATCGCTTCTTCCATGCCTAGAACGGCAAGCGCGGCGCGCAGCGCCGTGCACGAGACGAACAGAGCGTCAGCCTGGGCATGCATGGCCTTGCGCGCCAGCTCGACGAGGGAGGCCGGCGCAATCCGCGCCATCTCACGGTCGTCCTCGAAGCCTAGGCAAGTGAAGCTCTCGATATCGAAACCGTGCGCGGCGAAATAGGTTGCCATCGGCCGGCTGGTCTCGACGGTGTAAGGCGTGAGGATGCTGATCCGCTTTATCCCAAAAGCGTTCAGCCCGCGCACACCGGCCATGGGCGGCGTGACCACGGGAACGCCGGGTCTGGCCGCCTGGATCGCCGCTTCGATCTCGGCATCGCCGATCACCACGGACGCCGAGGTGCAGGAATAGCAGACGGCGTCGAGCGACTCGTCCGGCAGGATGAGCGCAGCGCCCGCCGAAAGCGACGGCTGCATCTTGCGCAGGTTTTCCGGCGTCGTCGGATTGGCATAGGGAATGCGCGCGACATAGACGCCGATCCGCTCGCTCGCCACCATGCGGTGGAAGTCGACTTCGCTGGTATGGTCGGTGGCAAGGGTGATCAGGCCGATGCGTTTTTCGAGCGGACGCGCATCAAGGGCGGGCCGGCTCGGCGCCAGCCGGATTTCGGGCAGCGGTTTCATGACTTTCATCTCTCGATCCTGCCGTAACGATGCTCCAGCCAGCGCAAAAGCACGACGGAGCAGAGGCTGATGACGAGGAAGAAGGCGCCGACCAGCGTCATCGGCTCGATATAGCGGTAGTAGGTGTTGGCGACGCTTTTGGCCTGGTTCATCAGCTCCAGCACGGTAATCGCCGAAAGCAGCGGCGTCTCCTTGAACATGGCGATGAAATAGTTGGCCAGAGCCGGGATCATCGGCGGGATCGCCTGCGGCAGGATGACGTGCGCCCACGTGTGGCGGCCGTTGAGATTGCAGGCCTTGGCGGCCTCCCACTGGCCGCGCGGGACATTGTCGATGCCGGCGCGATAAACCTCGGCCGTGTAGGTGCCGTAGTGCAGGCCAAGCCCGATGACGCCCGCCACCAGGGGCGGCAAAAGAATGCCGATGTCGGGCAGCACGTAGAAGATGAAATAGAGCTGCACCAGAAGCGGCGTGCCGCGGATGAATTCGGCGAACCAGCCGACGCTGCGTGACACGGTCCGGTTCGGCGAACGCCGCGCCAGCGCTATCGCCAGGCCGACGATCGCCGCCAGCGCCGAGCCGAGCACCGTCGCCAGGATCGTGATCTTCACGCCCTGGATCAGGGTCGGCATGATCTCGCGGACGAAGTTCCAATCCCATTCCATCAGTGGGTCCATTCCATCAGACGCGCACTCCGTCGAGGCCGCGTGCCATGCGGCGCTCCAGTGAGCGGACGCCCCAGGAGATGATCAGCGCGAGCACGAAATAGATGACCAGCACGGAGACGAAGGGCATCAGCGTGCTGCCGGTCTGCGAGCGCACCACCTGCGCCTGGAAGGTGAGATCGGCGAGCGAGATCAGCGACACGACCGACGTCGCCTTGAGCAGCTCGATCGCGTTGTTGCCGAAGGTCGGCAGCATGACCAGCAGCGCCTGCGGCAGGATGACGTGGCGCATGCCTTGCCAGCGGCCGAGGTTGAGCGCCGTGCAGGCCTCGTACTGCTCGCGGCCGATCGACAGGATGGCGCCGCGCACCACTTCGGCGGCATAGGCGCCGACATTGAGCCCCAGCGCCAGCACGCCTGCCTGCAAGGGTGTCAGCGACAGGCCGGCGAAGGGCAGCACGAAATAGGCCCAGAACAGCTGCACGAAGATCGAGGTGCCGCGGAAGAACTCGATGTAGGTCGTGGCCAGCGCCCGGAAAATGAAGAAGCGCGACACGCGGCCCATGCCGGCGAGGAAGGCCATGACAAGTGCGAGCACAGACCCCATCAGCGTCAGCTCGATGGTGACAAGCGCTCCCTGCAATATCAGGCCGAGATAGCCGGACCACTGGGCCATGGGGTTCCAACGTTGGTTGTTAGCTCCTTCTCCCCGTTCACGGGGAGAAGATGCCGGCAGGCAGATGAGGGGCAGCGCTAACCTTGAAATGCTGACGCCGCCCCTCATCCGTCACTTATCTGTGCATGTCGTTGTCCCAAAACCGCTGCGCACTTTTGGGCGACATGCATCAGGTGACACCTTCTCCCCGTGAACGGGGAGAAGGCAGAACTCGCGCTTACTTCGCCGCGCAGAGCTTCTCGCGCGTCGTCGACATCGCCGCCTTGGCGGAGAAGCCATAGGGTTCGATGATCTTGGCGAACTCGCCGGACTTCTTCATCTTGGCGAGCTCGACGTCATAGGCATCGCGCAGCGCCTCGTCGCCTTTCTTGAAGGCGGCGCCATCGCAATAGACCGGCGCGCCCTGCACCGGCGCGATCACTTCGAGGTTCGGATCGTTGGCCTTCTTGATGAGGTCGTTGATCGACAGAACCGGCAGCGAATAGGCGTCGATGCGACCGTCCTGCACCATCTTCAGGCCGCTCTGGCCGTCCGGCACCACGATGACGCGATCGCGTGGCACGCCGGCATTGAGCGCCAGCTTCTCCTCGGTGCCGCCGCCCGGCGCGCCGACGGTGGCGGACGTATCCTTGGCGATGTCCTCGTAGCTCTTGAAGCCTTTCGGATTGCCCTTCTTCACCAGCATCGCTTCCGCATCGCACAGCACCGGCTCGGAATAGGCGACCGCCGCGCAGCGCTCTGGCTTCATGAACAGGCCGGCGGTGACGACGTCGAAGCGGCCGGCCTGCAGGCCGGGGATCATGGCGCCATATTCGGAGATCGAGGCGACGATGTCGTTGACGCCGAGGCGCTTGAAGATCTCGCGCGCCACGTCCGGCGCCGCGCCTGAGACCTTGCCGTCGGCGGCCACCGCCGTATAGGGCGGCTCATTGGCAATGGCCACGCGGGCGAAGCCCTGCCCCTTGAGCTGCTCGAGCTTTGCGTCGTCCGCCGAACGCGCACCGGAGGCAAGCAGCATCGTGCTCGCTGCGAGACCGGCGACGCCAGCCAGAATGACAAGTTTCTTCATCGTTCCCAACTCCTTGTTTCTCTTCTGCTTGCTCAGTTCCGGGCATTCAGGCCCCGGACGACTTTCGTCGCCTCGGGACCACTTCGTCGCCCGTGCATGGCGGTCAGACGCGATGTCCGGCCGCGATGATCTTCTTCAGGAAGCCCTGCGTGCGCTCCTGCTTGGGATGGCGAAAAATCTCATCGGGCTTGCCTTCCTCGACGATCCTGCCCCGGTCGAAGAACAGCACACGGTCGGCGAAGTCGTGGGCAAAGCCCATCTCGTGGGTGACCAGAAGCATCGTCATGTCGGTCTCGGCGGCGAGCTTGCGCATGACGTTGAGCACCTCCTCGACCAGTTCGGGATCGAGCGCCGACGTGACCTCATCGAACAGCATGATCTTGGGCGACAGCGCCAGCGCCCGGGCGATCGCGACGCGCTGCTTCTGGCCGCCGGAAAGCTGCGCCGGCATGCTCTTGGCCTTGTCGGCCAGCCCCACCATGTCGAGCAGTTCCATCGCCCGCTTTTCGGCGGCGGCGCGCGAAACACCCTTGGTCAGCATCGGCGCCAGCGTGACGTTGTCCATAACGCATTTGTGCGGGAACAGATTGAAGAGCTGGAAGACCATGCCGATCTTCTGGCGCATCTTGGCGAGGTGCCGCTCGTCGGCCGGCAGCAGCTGGCCGTTGCGCTCCATGTGATAGAGCTGCTCGCCCTCGATCTGGATATGGCCGCCGTCGATCTTCTCCAGCGTCATCAGGATGCGCAGGATCGTCGTCTTGCCCGATCCGGACGGGCCGATCAGCGCCAGCTTCTCGCCCGGCATGACCTGCATCGACAGGCCGTCCAGCACCTTGAAGGTGCCGAAGCTCTTCGAAATGGCGTCGACCTTGATGATGGGCGCGGGCAATATTTTTCCCCGTTCTGGAGCAGCCGGTGCCCTTAACGATGCGAAACGCGCCAAATCATGTCAATTGGGAAAATAATATCATGACAATATTTCGAGCGCCGCACAATTTCAGGGCAATCGATGGCATCAGATGGCGAGCAGGAGATGCTCCGGATCGCCCAGCAGGAGCTTGGCGACAACGCTCAAGCCGGCGCGCAGTTCCCCTTCGGTGGTCGAACCGAGTGAAATGCGGACGGCCGGATGCCAGGGCGTATCGGCGATGCGGAAGGAGGTACCAGGCGCGATCGCCACCCCGCGCAGGCGCGCCTGCGCGACGAAGCTCTCCTCGGCGCGGTCGCCTGGCAGTTCGAGCCATAGATGCAGCCCGTCGCGATGGACGCGGTAGTCGACCCCTGCCAGCATCTCGGCAGCGATCTCCTGGCGCTGCCGCAACGCCCCGCGCTGCCAATTGACCAATTCCATCGCCGTGCCGTCGTTCACCCAGCGCGTGGCGATCTCTGCCACCATCGGCGTCGCCATCCAGTTCGAGACCAGGTGGCGGTTGGCCACCGCCGCGACATAGCGATCCGGCACCGCGAGATAACCGATGCGCAGGCCGGGCACGGTGATCTTGGTGAAGGAGGTGACATAGAGCGTGCGCTCTGGCGCGAAGGCGGCGACCGGCGGCGGCCGGCCTTCGACGAGCGGACCCAGCACATCGTTCTCGATGATGGCGATGTCGTGCTTGCGCGCGATGGCGGCAATCTGCTCGCGCCGCGCGGCGTCCATCAGGGTCGCCGTCGGGTTGATCACCGAAGGCTGGACGAAGACCGCGCGGATGTCCGAAAGACGGCAGGCCTCGTCGAGCGCCTCGGGGATCAGCCCGTTGCCGTCGATCGGCAGCCCTTCGAGATTGAAGCCGAGATAGCGGGCCAGCGGCACCAGCGTGTGGTGGCCGATCGCTTCGGTGGCGACGGTCGAGCCGGGCGGCGCGACGCTCATCAGCGCCACCGTCATCCCGGCGGTCGCGCCGTTGGTGAGGCAGACATTCTGCGGCGAGACTTCGAGGCCGCAGAGCTTCAGCCACTCGACCGCCACTGCGCGGTGGCGCGGAAACACCATGTTCGGCCGGAACGACAGCGCCGAGCTCGACGACAGGTTCTCGGCCAGCCAGGAGAGCGCCTGCTTCAGTCTCTCCAGATGCATCGGCTCGCACACCGGTTTCAGGATGGAGAGGTCGATGACCTCGCCCAGCCGCTCCGGAAGATAGGGCGGTTCCGGCTCGCGGCGCTGCGTCTGCACGAAGCTGCCGCGTCCGACCTCGCCGGAAATCAGGCCGCGGCGGATCAGCTCCTCATAGGCGCGGCTGACGGTCTGCACCGAAAGTTTCAGCTCATCCGCGAGGTGGCGGTGCGTCGGCAGCCGCGCGCCATTGGCGAGCCGCCCGTCATGGATCGCGCGGGCGAACTGGTCGGCCAGCGAAAGGTAGGCCGGCCTGCGGATGAGCGCGGGATCTGGTCGCCATAATGTCATGACTTATTAGAGATCGAAATCAGTGCAATTGACAATCGAAATAATGCATCGTCATGGTGTCCCGGGCAAAGAAACGGAGCCGGCATGGCGGCAGCGAAACTCGACCCGATCGACCTCAAGATCCTGGACGCCATCCAGCACGACGGGCGCATCACGAAGCTGGCGCTGGCCGAGAAGGTCGGCCTGTCGCCGACGCCCTGCTGGATGCGGTTGCGCAAGCTGGAGAAGGCCGGCATCGTTTCCGGCTATCACGCTTCGATCGCCATGCGCAGCATAGCGCCGGTGGCGACGGTGCTCATGGAGGTGACTCTGGCCAGCCACCGCCAGGCCGATTTCGATCGCTTCGAGCGGGTCATCCGCGACATAGCCGAGATCGTCGCCTGCTGGTCGGTCGGCGGCGGCGTCGACTACGTGCTGAAAGTCATGGCACGCGACATCGACGCCTATCAGCGGCTGGTCGACAGCCTGCTGGAACGCGAGATCGGCATCGACCGTTACTTCACCTACATCGTCACCAAGACGGTGAAGGAGGAGACCGTGTTGCCCGTGGCCGATCTGCTGCCGGTGCAAGGGTGAATCGGTCTCGCGATCAGCGTGGAGATTAGCCGAAACGTCCGTACTTCGTCATCCACGGGCGGAGCAAGGAGCGAAGCGACGCAGCGCAGACCAGAGGATCCATGCCATGACGTCAAGGCGTTGCAACGGTGCAGATTCTGCTCCGCTGAATCCTTCGATCGAGGTCACGGAATGGATCCTAGGTGTTTGGTCCCGGCATTTGATGGATTGGATCGAGCCTGAAGCGTTCAGGGTCCTTTGTCCAGCATTTGCAGATGTATTCGTAGGGGGTTAGCCCCGTCAGTGTCTTAAGCCGGCGCCCGAAGTTGTAAGCGTC